>JAAYLN010000388.1 GCA_012521875.1 Lentisphaerota bacterium
GGCGGACTTCGAAAAGCCGCGGCCTGCTGTTTTACAGACTGGCACAATTAGCTGTCGTCACAGCCCCCAACCCGCGATCAAAAATCGTGCCGGCACAAGATGTTGTGTCTGGTTGAGCGAACTGCATCCCCAGTTTATGGATTATGGCGCCCACAGGACCGGCAGGGGCACGAGCCAGAGTTTGTCGCCAAACGGGATCAGGTTGTCGCCGGTGTAGAGCACCACCCCGGTGATGAACCTCTTGCCGAGTTGCTCCCGCAACTCTTTCAGTGCCGCGAAGTCGGATGTGCCCACGGTGTCGCTGGCCTTGACCTCGACCCCGGCCACCGAACCGTCGGGCTTTTCAAGGACAGCGTCCACTTCCGATCCGGCCGCCGTGCGGAAATGGTAGAGCGTGGTTTGCGGATTGGTCCAGGAAAGTTGCTTGCGCAGCTCGCCGACCACGAAGGTCTCCAGCATCTGCCCCAACAGGGTGCGATCATCGCGGAGCCGGCTGGCGTCGGTGCCGGTCAGGTGGCAGGCCAGACCGGTATCCACCATGTGCAGCTTGGCGGCTTTCACCAGCCGTTTGCCCAGATTCGGCGACCAGGCCGGCAGGCGGTGCACAAGGAATACCGTTTCCAGCAAGGCCAGATAGCGGGTCATGGTCGTATGCGGTAGGCCGGCGTCGCGGCCCACGTCCGCGAGGTTGAGCAAGCCGGAGGTGCGCGCCGCCAGCAGCTTGAGCAGGTTCGGCAAGGCGTGCAATCCATCCACCCTCGCCAGATCGCGCACGTCCCGTTGCAGAATCGTGGAAATGTAGGAGGCGAACCACGCGCTCCGTCGCTCACTGTCCGTGCGCTGGATGGCTTCCGGGTAGCCGCCGCGAACCAGCCGGAGTGCCAGATCGTCTTTGGAGCGGACGGGCTTGGCCTTGCCGATTGTGCCGTCAAACAGGCGTTGCACAAACGATTCAGGGTGGACGTCCAGTTCGCCTGCCGAAAAGGGAAAGAGCGGAATGATCTCCATGCGGCCTGCGAGCGATTCGGACAGACGCGGCAGCGTCATCACATTGGCCGAGCCGGTGAGCAGAAAGCGTCCGGGCCGGCGATCCCTGTCCACCGCCAGCTTGATGGCCGGAAACAACTCCGGAGCCTTCTGGATTTCATCCACCACAACCGGGCCGGTGAGATTGCGGATGAAGCCGGACGGATCGCCGGCCGCCAAGCCCAGCGTAGCGGCGTCGTCCAGCGTGAAGTACCGGCTCCCGGATGCGGACGCCAACTCCTGAACCAGCGTGGTCTTGCCCGTCTGCCGTGCCCCGTTGAGCAGCACAACCGGGGTGTCGGACATGGCCCGTCTGATGGAGTTCTGGATATTTCGCTGAATCATGGTGAAATAATAGCCACTTCGTGGGGATTTTGCAAGTGGGCGTTTGAGCTGGTCGCCCCGCCCTCGTTGTGAAAAACAATGCGCCATCCATGGCTCTGCCTTGCCTCGTCAATCTGTCAGCCCGATTATCCGGTTCTTGAGACGCCGGAGCTGCAGGATCCGTTTTTCAAGCAGCCAGACCATCCATGCGTCCTGAGTCACCAGATCGCAATGCCACGGCTTGACGGCGTTGGTGAAAGCGCGGCAATACTCCGCCCATGCCGCCTGGGTGGCGGTGAAGGCCGCGAGATCCGGCAACAGCGCATTCCGACCGCCGGATGCGATCAAGGCGGTCACTTCGTTAGACAGGCACCGGTATTCGTTCCATGTCCGCTCTTCATCGCCGGGAACCGGTATCAGCATGCCCTCCTCAAGCAGGGTCAGGTCGAGCGCCATGTCCTGCCGCAGAGCGTTCTCGTGCGCGGCATGGCGCAGCCTGGCGCCAGAGCCTGAGAAACACGCCTCGCTGGCGTTTTGCAGGGCGATGAATCGCCTGCCGCAGAGATAGACGTCGCGGATTTCGCTGAACGCCATACGTTTGCGCTCGTGGTATGCCAAATAACGCCTGAGTTCGCGCGGCGTGTCGAAGGCGATTCCGGCAGTCCCCGCGACAAAGAGGTCGCCGGCATCATCATGAATCCATGCGCCATGCTCCAGCGCGTGGCGATAGGCGTGCCACATGTTCGTGTAGAGGGTCTCGCGTCCGCCGCCGCTTCTGGCCAGTATCCGCTGGAATACGTCCCACCGGAAAGCGGGGTCGTGCGCGGTGGACGAGGTCGCGGTCGCGGCCCCCGGGATCCCTGCCGTCGAAATCCTCCTGCCAGCGGCGGATGACGCGCAGGAACAGTTCCTTCGGATCAGCCGCCTCGAGGTAGTGCGCCACGCGGTCGGGCAGCTTCTCGAAGCTGCCGAACTGGCGCAGTTCTTCCAGCACCGTGCGCAGGAAGAGCGGGTTGCGCGAGCCGGGCGCGGCGACGATCTGGTCGTGCAGCGGGGTCTTGATCGGACGGCCCTCGGTATCCACGAAGCGTCCGATCTGCCGCAGGTACTCCGCCACCATGGCATCAGCCTCCTCCTCCGTGGCCTTGGGCAGCTCGTACTCCGTCCAGCCGCGCTCGCGCAGGGCGTCGAGCGCCGGGCCGGGCAGCGCGGAAGCGAGCACCGTGACCTGCGGCGGGAACTGGCGCGGCAGGAAGCGCAGGCGGCGGTCGGCGTCGCCGCCCTGCACCTGGTTGAGGCCGTCGAGGACGAGGGCGATCCGCACGTCGCGCGGCGTCATCGCCAGCCAGACCGGCAGGGCGTCGCGCAGCTTCTCGGGGTCGGACGGGATCTCTTCGTGGATGCCGAAGCGCGATTTCAGCTCGCCCATCAGCCGGTGGAGGAAGCCTTCGGGCGAGGCGCTCTCGGGCGTCGCGCCGAAGTAGTGCTGGAAGAGGAAGTCGTCGGGGTTCTCCTGCGCCCAGGCCGCGAGCAGCGCGGTCTTGCCCCCGCCGCTCTCGCCGGTAAGGACCAGCCCCTGCCCCCCGGTGTCGGCGCGGTCGGCGAAGTCGGTCAGCGCCTTCATGTGTACGGGCCGCTCGATGCAGCCGAAGAGCTTGTTTTTGGCGTGGGCCTCGTGGGACAGGCGTTCCTGCGTCAGCGGGTCGGGGGTCTGGTCCTCGGGATAGAGGCTGTCGATCAGATCATTGAACTGCTTCCGGACGATCTCCGCCAGCACCTCCGGGTTAGCGTACGGCTCGACCAGCGGATGCCCGCTGTCGCGGATGCGCTGCTTGAGGGCGGCGAGTTTCGCCTTGCGTTCTTCCGTCCGCCGGGCGGCTTCCGCCTCGCCGTATTTCTCAATTTCTGCGGGGATGTTGCGCTCAGCAAGGTCCCGGCGCTCGCTTTCCGTGAGCGACGGATCGTCCAGGTAGGCCGGGTCGCGGAAGTAGAAGAAGGCGTAGCCGGTCATCTTCGGGTTGTTGAGCACGCCGTGGAGGATTTCCAGCTCCGTGACCGAGGTGCGGTCGTGCAGATGCTCCTTGAGCCACGGCTCCCGCTCGACGACCTCGGGCCGGATCGAATCGGGAATCCAGCCGTAGCGCTCGCCCAGCAGACCGAGGAAGTACGGACGGCTGCGTTCGATCTCGGCCAGGCACAGCGGCAGCACCTGTCCCTCGGCCGACTGCTCCTCGGTGATGCCCCAGCGCAGATCCACCTCGGTGAAGGTGACGAAGCGCTTGGCGCATTTGCGCCGCAGCTCGGGGAAGACCTGTTTCACCAGCAGGTCGCGCTCCCGCATCATGTCGCGGAAGGTCGAGGAGATGAAGACGCGGATGACGCGCTTTTTGGCAGCGTCCTCCTTTTCCGGCTCGGCAGTCGCGGACGCGCGCGCGGGACGATGCGGGGGCGGGCCGGAGGATGCAGGCGGCACAGCGCCTATCCGTGGCTCGACCGAAGTACGGGCCGGAGACGGCGCGACGGGGGCTGGCGGCGCAGATGCCGGGGCAGGCGATGCGGGGGTCAGCCACTGCTCCGGCCAGCCGGCGGGAAAGTCCGGCGGCAGCTCTATTGGAGGCGGGCCGGCAAAGAGCCGCCGTAGGCGGCCCAGGCTCCCGCGGGGCGGGTCGGGGACGTTAAGCAGCCCCCGGACGGCATCCACGGCCGGGTGCCCCGATGGCTCGAGTCTCCCGGCGTAGGTGCGGAAGCCATCCTGGTTGCCGCTGCGCAGGAGCGCCAGGCAGAAGTTGGCGCGCCAGGCGGGGTCGGCGGCGGGATCCATCGCCAGGCCGTCGTGCGGAAAGACCAGGGTGCGCAAGAGATCCACCGCCTTCCGGTGCTCGCCCCGCAGCATGAGGCATACGGCGCGGGCGTTGCGCACCGCCCCGGAGTCCGGATCCAGCGTGCGCAGACGAGCCGCGGCCGAATCCGGCCGGCCAGCCTGAATCTCCTGCCACACCGCCTGAAGTGCCTGCCGCGACTCCCCATCCAGCGCTGTTTGCCAGCTCATCTCCACGCCTCCTTTAAACCCAATGCCCTATGACGCTGCGCCCTTCCGGGAAGCCTTGTCATCCATCACCACGCGCAGGCCAATCATTTTCACGATGTCCACATAGCCGAACTGCTCAAGGTGGGGTTGGCCGGCCGGTGCCTCTTTTCCGATGATCGTCAGGCGGTCGTAGTCCTTGATCTCCTCTGTCAACTGGCTGTACGGAATCAGGCAGTCGTGGATTTTCTTGCCGTCATCCCTCTCCCGGCCATACCGCCAACCGCTGAGCATGCGCTCAACCATCCAGCCATTGTGTTCGGCTTCCGCCAAAAGCTCCAGAAGGTTGTCTGATTCCAGCGCCTTTCTGATCGGAGCTTCGGCAGCCCCTCTTTTCTTCCGGTCGGGGATTAGCTTGGACAGGGGCACGACCGGCCCTTTCTCCAGGTGCATGTTCGCCAAACGCAGAATCCCCGGAATGCGGAGCGCTTGAGCGATGTTGGAGGCCTGCATATCGGGGGGTAGTTTGTCGAACGGGACATCGCGTTCCTTCTTATCCGCCCGCCCTTTGATCCGCAGGCGGTACGCCTCATGCAGGTGGAAAGCCAGTGTCTCGGCATGCGGGAGGAAATCCATGTCGCGCTCGCAGAGTTCCCAGAACAGTTCCGCATCCACATGCATGTCGAGGAGCTCGGAACCCGGCAGACTGGACCGGCCGGGCTTGCCGGAGCCGCCCCTGATGTGCTTGCAGAGGAAATCCAGCGAACGGCCGCCGCCCTTGAATCTCGGCATCTCCAGCAACGCCTTGATGATCTGCTCGTCCAGCTCCAAACGCTCCTTGTCCCTGACCTTGAACAGGGAGCGCATGAACAGGGCGCGCCGGATCGGGAAGTAGAGATCCCCCTCATCCTCGCGCCAGACCCGCCGCCCGGCATTCTCCTCGCAAACCACCTTCTTGTTGACGCCCAGAATGTTCAGATAGCCCATGAGGCGGGATTTGAAGTCGGGGCCCTTGGCGAGCACGAAGTCCCGCCATGCCTTCTCGACCTCCTGCAGGCGGATGGGTTCCCGGCCAAGCGCTTCAAGATCCTCATGCGTCAGTTGGTCGGGATTGACCGGGCCGAACTTGTCGAACGTCGCGGACGTGGCGCCGGCAAAGACGAAAATGCATTTGCCGATGGGGTGCGTGACCTGTCCGTCCTGGAACTCGCCATCCTCCATGGGTGCCAGCAGATACTGCAGCCAGCGGTAGCCCTGCGCATCGAACTCGTCCCAGAAAATCAGCGGCGTGGTGCCCTTGAGCACCATATCCCGCACTTGATGGAAGGCGCCGAAGAGGTCGGCGGGATCCTTGAACTGGGAGAGGTTGAAGACTTTGACATCTTTTCTCTGGATGCCGACGGCCTTGGCGATATCGAGGACGATATACGACTTTCCCGATCCCGGAGGGCCGAAAACGCCGAGACTGAGCGGCTTTGTCTGCCTGCCGCCGTTGACATAGTTCATCACGAGCTGGCGGATCGTCCGCAGGCTCTCGATCTCCTTGCGGTCAACCGTCAGGTAGCTCCCGAATTGGGCGACAGGGAATCTTTCCAGCGCCTCCGGCCCCAGCACCGCAACAGCCAGGGCGACATCGTAATGGGGGCGCGGCTCGGCCTGGCTGCGCGCCTGCACCTGCCATTCGTCCAGCATCATCCAGTCGCCCCGCCCGCTCTTTCCGTCGGCCTTCCCGGTGCCTGCGGCAAGCGGGACCACCGCGCTGACATATTTGGCATCCGGCTTGCCGTTGATCTCGGCGGCGATCTGTTCAAACGGGAATCCGGGCGTGGGGTCATCGTCTGCCTTGTCGGGCAGTGCGCCGTGGCCGATGTGCCGCAGCGTGCGTCCGGCGCTCAAGCCGGCGCCGATGGCCGTCTCGAGGTCGGGTTGGCTACCCGGCATGACGGGAAAACTCAAGGCCTTGACGATCGCCGCCGTGAAACAGGAGAGATAGCCATACGCGCTTCCCTTTCCCTGGCTTTCCGCCCATTCGCCCTCCGCCCGTTTGGCATCGAAGACCAGCATCGCCCGCGCATCCTTTTCCGATTGATCCCGCCAGTAGGCCGCGTCCGATTGGAAGGGGACGATGAGATGCCTGGCGTTGAGAAGCGGCGCGAGCCGGGGGTTGTTATTCAGCTCCGCCGTGAGATCCTCCGCGGTGGCCTCCCAGGAAAGCCCCTTGCTCAGACGGAAACTCTGGCGGCGGAGGTCTTCGGCCGGAACAATCACGACCAGGCGATCCGCGTATCGGGAGATGACTTGTTGCAGCAGCGGGTTGTCGCTGACCGGCCCGGTCAGCTTCACCACGACCCAGTCCGGGCGGGAGTCTTCGGAGGCTTTGCCATCGCCATCAAGGCGGCGGCAGAACGCGGAGAGGGTCGCCTTGTGGTTTTCCTCCTTGCAGAAGCCCAGGCCCGCGTCGTCAATCACCACGATGTCCGGGTTGGGCGTGCAAGCGCCCGCAGGACAATCATACGCCGTCGGGCGACGCCCATCCACTTCCGCTTCCTCTTTGGGACCATAGCCCAGGGGAGGTTCAAGCATCCGCCAGAACTGTGGCGTTTTTCCGCCAGCCTTGTCCTCCGGGCCGTCCTGCGGTTCCCAGATGCAGAACGAGTGGTAGGCCGCCGGCAAGGTTCTGAAGTCCTCGTTCAGGCCGAACTCCACCCGCCAGTTGCCGCGCGCCTGTCTTGCGGGGGCGGCCTTGTCGTCGGCAACCGGCCTGGACGCCGCCGGCGCATCGGTCATGGGCTGCGCTTCCTGTGCCGTCTCGATCACCTTGGAAATCAGCTCCTTCACCAATAGCGCTCCGCCGCCGACGCATGTGGCGCGGAAGCCGCGGCGTTCGGGCGAGACAGCGGAAAAGCGCCGGCCCTTGTAGTAGTTGTGGTCGCAGATCGGGTCGCCGGTGACAAGGATGGTCTTCATCGTGTGGGTTCTCTTGCTCTTTTTGGAATTCGTGGATCGCTCGCTTGAGCGTCCACAACAAATGGATTGAACTTCAACGCACCGCCGCAGTGCGGGCAGGGGGCGAGGAGGCGCGGGTCGGCGTAGGCGGATTCGGGGAGCCAGAGGCCCTTGCGGATCACCTGTGCGCCTTCCATGCCGATTGCCAAAACCGGCTCCGGCGGCTCGAACAACTTGCCGCAGTGGAGACAGCGGCAGGTGAGATGGTCGTCCCGGCGGCCGGGGACGGGGAGGACGGTGCCGTCGGGCTGTTTTGTAGCCTCGCCGAAGCGCCAGAGCCGAACCGCGGTGATAATCGGCGGACTGGATGGCGGGAAGTTGACCGGTGCGAGGAAGTGCATCTGGCCGTCCGACGTGCCGCAGACGATGCGACTGCCGTCAGAAGAGAAGGCGGCAGAGTTCACGCCAGCGCCGGCGTGGTAAACCGCCAGGCATTGGCCGGTCTCCAGGTCCCAGACCCGGACGGTATCGTCATAACTCCCCGAGACCGCGCGGCGGCCATCCGGGCTGACGGTCACGCTATTGACCGGGAGGCTGTGGCCTTCAAGGTGCGCAGGCACGCGCCGGTCTCCAGGTCCCAGACCCGGACGGTCTTGTCGCCACTCCCCGAGACCGTGCGCCGGCCATCCGGGCTGACGCTCACGCTCTCGACCGGGTAGCTGTGGCCTTCGAGGGTGCGCAGACACGCGCCGGTCTCCAGATCCCAGACCCGGACGGTATGATCTTCACTCCCCGAGACCACGCGGCGGCCATCCGGGCTGACGCTCACGCTCCTGACCCAGTCGCTGTGGCCTGCGAGGGTGCGCAGGCACGCGCCGGTCTCCAGATCCCAGATCCGGACGGTATTGTCATAACTCCCCGAGACCGCGCGGCGGCCATCCGGGCTGACGCTCACGCTCAAGACCCTGCTGCTGTGGCCTTCGAGGGTGCGCAGGCATTGTGGTCTCAAGGAGTGAGCGGGATGTCGGGGCGAACGGCTGAGCCAAGGTTCTTTGGAGGTCGCAATCTGATTCTCGGCTTGAACGGTCACCGGCCCCGAATCCGCCCAGTTGTAGGCGATTGACAAGGTGTCTTGTCCTGATTGCGACAAAGGCGCGAGATTCCCCGACACGAAGTTGGCGAAATGGCGCAAGCGGGCGGCACGGGGGGAGGATTCCTCGGGGATCGGATATTGGGCTTCGTCACGCAGTTCGTCGGGCAGCGGCGGATATGGCGGCTCGGGGCGCGTCTCGCCGCGCTCCCTGGCAAACCACCAGTCGCAGCGGGCGACGGCATACTCGCGCAGCGCCTTGTTGTAGGCAATCATGGCGGCGTCGCGTTTGGCGAGACGCGCGTTCTCCTCGCGGAACTCGGGCAGCGCCGCCAGCGCGGCGTTGTAGTCCTTGACGAGATCATGCACCAGACCCGCCTCGCACTTGGCCTGGATGAACAGCAGGTCGGTGAGCGGGCCGGGAGTGGCCTCGTCGCCGATGAGGTCGTCCCAGCGTTCCATCGCGCAAAGGTGCGCCGGCAGGTGCCGCAACGCGTAGGGCGAGAGCGCGTCCACCCCCCGCCGGTACTCGCGCAGTCCGTGTTCGGCCAGCATGCGGTGCCCGTCCGACTCGGCCACCACGAAGTGCCCGGCGCTTGTCCGGTTGGTGATCCATTCGCGCAGGGAGCGGTGGAAGGGGCGGATCGTGTCGTCGCCGGTCTCGCCGCTGACGGGGAAGAGCGACCCCAGGCGGTTGAGGCGGCGCCGGAGATCGGTGTCCCCGTCGATTCCTAGCAGCGTCTTCAGGTAGCCCAGGGCGAGCGGCTCGCGGGCGGCGAAGACGGCCTGGAGCATGGGCGCGATGCGCGTCTCGTAGTCCTCGAGCTGCGCGCCGAACTGCCGGTGGAAGAAACGCTGGTAATTTAACCGCCAAGACGCCAAGGACGCCAAGAGGGCACTAAGCAGTGGCAGTAGAGGCTATTGCAAAACCATCGTGGCATGGGCGTCCCGCCCATGTACGGTCCACGGGCAGGATGCCCGTGCCACGTGTGCCTGCAAGGGTTTTGCAAAAGCCTCAGTAGACAGTAGGCAGTGCCGATCTCCATGCGCTACCGCACCCACCCTGTCGCTAGCCGATTGCAAAGTCAGTCGCGGCGGGTGCCGGCGGTGATGTCGCGCAGCTCGATCGAGGGCGAGGCGGGTGGCGTCATTTCCGTGACGTAGACCAGCTTCTCGCGCATCAGGACATAGAGCCGCGAAAGGGCGATGGGCCAGACTGGCTCGGCGGTCTTGCTCTCCACCGTGGCGCCATCCTTCCCGATGCAGCGCCAATGGCGCATGGAGGGCTTGTAGTATCCCGATGCGTAGCACGCCGGCAGGGGCAGGCTCACAAAGCGCCAGCCATCGTGGTTGATGCTGGTTTCGCCTTCCCAGTCGGAGAAATCCCAGTCCACGCCCTCGCTGCGATTGGAGAGCCAGCGTTGTCCCCGGGCATCGGTGAACTCGAAATAGATGCGCCCCCAGCCGGAATTGCCGTTGACCCAGACCCCCAGCGTGTCGGGCCGTCCCGTGATCGGGCGGGGGCCGTCAACGGGCTCCAGCACCGCGTAGCGTCCGACGATGTCCCGGACGCCGGGCTGCGGGCGCAGCGTCAGCCGGATTCCTGCGGCCTTGCCGTCCGCCTGCGCGTCCGCCGTCTCCCCGATGGCGATATCGCCCTTGACCATCGGCCAGTAGAGGCAGTAGTTGCCGAACGCCTCGTCGCCCTCCGCGACCAGGCGCCAGGCGGCCGTGCCGCGCATGGCGTCGACCACCTGCGGTTCCGCCAGAGGTACCGCCGCATGCACCGGCGCGCCAAGCACGAAGTCCGTCACGGGGTGGCGCGACGTCACGTAGCAGGGCGACTCCGTTGCCGGCACCGATACCCGTCCGTTCCGGTAGCGCAGTCCGAGGTCGCGTCCCATGCTGTCGACCGACCGCCCCGGATCGCCCGCGAGGGCGAGCTCGACCGGCCGCGACCCGCGGCTGCACCAGATGGCATAGACCTGGTCGCGCCCCTTGCGGAACTCGAGACAGTAGACACCGGTGGAGCCGGTGGGCACGGCGCGCTGGTACACGGCGCCGTCAAGCATCAGCGTCAGCGTGGCCAGCGAGACGAAGGCGGGCTTGGGCAGGTGGAGGGGTGAGCGCTGGAAGACGCCCGTGGCGCCCCAGCGGCTGGTGTAGTAGGAGGCGTTGACGTCGATGATCAGTGCAACATTGATGTGCGGGCTGCGCCAGGCGAGCATGTGGAGGACGTCCCGAGCGTACCAGTCGGCCTGCCGCTTGAACGAGAGTCCGCCGGGGCCGGTCGAGCGGTAGCCCACCTCGAAGCACGTGGTGACGGGAAAGTCGGCGTAGCCGTAGATCGCGGCCATCTGCCGCGCGATCCAGAAGGACTGGGTGTTCCAACCGGTTGGCTGGCTCTCGGGATGCATGGTCTGCATGGCCATCTCCAGGCCGCAGTAGTCCCAGAGGTTCGTCGGCAGCTTCTCGCGGAACCAGATGCTGTTGAAGATCGTGGCCCCGTTGCCGACCATGATCTTCATTTCCGGGTCGAGGCCGCGGATGATGGCTGCCTGCTCCTCGATCTTGGCGCGCAACGTGCCGAGCTGCGCGCGCTGCTCGTCGGTGAAAGGCTCCGGTGGCTGGCCGGTCAGCTCGTGCGGCAGGGCGGTGGAGAGGCCCTTGAGGCTGGTCTCGTGGAAGATCATCGCCGTCTTGACGGTGGGCCAGTTGGTCATGAAGGTCTGCATCGGCAGCGTGTTGCTCGGCGTGACCCTGCCCATGTAGCCCATCATGCTGGGCGTCACCTGGTACTTCTGGAAGATCGGGGGTGCGGACTTGACGCCGGGGGGACAGTGGCGGAAGCCCATCTTGTGGAAGAGCGGCAGCACGCGGGCGGGATCCGGCTCGGTATAGTGGCTGCCCTGGAACCACCAGGTGCCGTAGGGCGACTCGTCGCCGGCCCGGCGCTCGTCGGGCGGCAGCAGCGCGAAGTTCAGCGAGGCCTTCTGCGACCAGGCCTCGCCGGCCACCACGCCGTCGAAGACCAGCGCGGCGTCGTACCAGCCGGGCGGCAGGTTGTCGAGGCGCCATGGCGTGGTTGTGGTGCCGGGTGCCGCCTTGAACTCCAGTTGGCGGTTGACGACGCGCCCGTCGAAATCGGTGATGCGGGCCTGCATGGTGACCGTCTGCGCCGCGGCGGTCAGGTTACGCGTCTCCAGCAGGAGCTGCGGTTTCCGGTCCAGGTAGAAGCTGAATCCGGGCTCCTCCGACTTCACGAGCACCTGGATCGGCTCGGACTGGAGCGTCACGCCCAGAATCTGGACGCCGCTGCGCGGGCCGACGGGCTTGGCATCGAAAATGCCCGAGTTCAGCGCCAGGCGCGTCCCGATACGGCGGCTGAATTCCAAGTTGAGCCAGTCAAGGCGCTCGCCGAAATCCTGACGCTTGGGGTCGAGCCCCTCCCATTGCAGGTAGTCGGCGATCTTGTCCGTCGCCAGCGGCACGGACGCCAGGAAGAGGGGCACCCCGGCAACGCCGTTTGTACCGAGGCGGATGGTGCCGACCGGGCGGAGTTCCAGCAGGCCCTCGGGCGCCCCGGGATCGATCTTCACGTGGGTGTCGCCCACGCTCATGCCGCTCCCGTCCCACGTCTCGCGGTAGCGTCCGATGCGCACCGTCATCCAGGGGCTCTCCCCGGGGGCGACGGCGCAGAGAATCCAGGCGCGGGTGTAGTGCCGTTTCGGCACGCGCAGCACCAGGCTCTCGGGCAAGCCGTCGAAGGCACCGCGCATGTAGAAGCGGTCATAGAAGCCGCCGGAATCGGTCGACTGATCAAGCCAGCGGGAGAGGCCGACATCAAGCCGGACGGCGGGATCGGCGCCTTCCAGCCGTCTGGCGCGGAGCGCTTCCCGCTCCACCTGCAGCTCCCCGGCCGGAAGGGCGCCCCGGTGCAGGCTGTAGCCCGCCAGGTCGAGCGGCAGCAGGTGCGCGGAACCGGCGAGCGGATCGGGCACGGCACCCGTCTCCGCGAGCGCGCCGCCGCCGGACACCGTGAGGGCGAGCGCCGACTGGTCGGCATCCAGCGGTGTCACCGTCAGGTACCGTCCGTCGAGCCACCACTCCACGCCCTCCGCCTGCCGGCGGAGCAGCAGTGTGAAGACGTGTTGCGAGGCGGCTGGAAGCTGCTCCCACTGCCTGAGGACCGCCTCGAACTCCTTGCCCACGTAGAAGCGGGGATTGGGACGGATGTGGTAGGTGAACCGGGAGCCGTTCTTGAAGACCGCGGTGATGGTGCCGTCCCGGAGTTCGGCCTCCTTCGGGATCTTCGTCATCGCGTAGTCCTTGTTCTGCGCGGGACAGTCGGCACCGGTCAGCGTCAGGCGGGCCGCCTCGGGGCTTCCCACCGCGACGACCACCTGTCCGCCCGTTGCGCCGCAGGTCGCGCGGATGCGGAAGACCTCGCCGGCGGGCGGAAGCGTCGCCTGCACCGTGGCAGGCGGCGCCGCGCCCTGCGCACTGGCAAGCAGGCTGCCGCAAGTCAGAAGCATCGCGAAACTGAAGGTACGTCTCATGTAATCTCCTTGTTCAGGCTGCGGAGCGGACGGGAGTGATGAAAAGCACGCCCATGTGGAATAAGGTAGCGAAGCGGTGTAAATGCGTCAAGGCTGCCGTCGGCAATCGGTTGGCGACAGGAGGCGGGGACAGGAGAAAGGGGACAGGGGGAGTGGCAGTAGGCAGTGGCAGTAGGCAGTGGCAGTAGGCAGTGGCAGTAGGCAGTAGGCAGTGGCGGCTGGTAGACGCGGCGTCCCCGCCGCGTCCAGGGGGACAGGGGATCTGCGCGCAGCGAGAGCGCCGCGTCTACTACGCGAACGCGTGTGATACAGGAGACTGTCGGTACAGGAGGGGGAGTGGGCGCGTGAACGGAAAGGCCGGGAACGTGGAGCTCGCCGTCCCCGGCGGTGTCGTTCTCCATCCATGCGCCGCATCAATACACCGCGGAGACCGCGGGCCCCAGAGCGCATCGGAAGTGAACGGGATGCCGGAACGTGGAGCCCGTTGCCACATCGAACCTGTCGCTACCTGTCGATACCTGTCGCCCCCCCGTCGGTAGTACCGGCAGTCCCGGCAGTCCCGGCGGTCTCGAGGACGAGGACGAGGACGATTGGACTGGTCTTATGCATTTATGCCGCCCCATCTTTCGCTTTCGACAAAGCGTGGGGACAAAGTGCAGGGACGAAGCGTATCCGACAAAGCGTGGGGACAAAGTGCGGAGACAAGGTGTGGGGACAAAGTGCGGAGACAAGGTGTGGAGACAAGGTGTAAGTGCGAAGCACCCACTCTAAACCCACACTTAAGCCCACACTTAATCGGCACGCTGGTCTTACTCCACCCGCTTACTCCAATTTTCGCGATTTTCGCGATTTTCGCGGCTCATGTTTCCGCAGCACCATCGAACCCATTCGCGTGAATTCGCGTCCATTCGCGGTTCCCCTTGGCGTCCTTGGCGTCTTGGCGGTTCAACACCAGCAGGGCGGCTTGGTACAGGCGCCAGCCAAACTTTAGAACTTTAGAACTCCCGGACTTTAGAACTTCTCCCGCGCCCTTGCGCGGGGGCACCGGGCAGCTTGCCGACCATGCGGATAAGCGTGGCAAGATGCTGGTCGGGGGTGTGGCCCTGCAGCCGGGGCAGGCGGCCGCCGGTCAGCAGCACGGGCTGGCGGTCGCGGCGGATCAGGTAGACCCGCTCTCCGCGTGTCTCCACGCGCATCAGACCGCGCTGTGACGCCAGGATGCGCAGCTCGGTCATGCGCAATAGCCTCACCACCTCCTGAGGCGGCTTGCCGAAGCGGTCCTCGAGCGATTCGCGCAAGGCGCGCACCTCGGCCACGCTGGTGGCCTCGGCCAGCTCGCGGTGTGTGCGCAGGCGCTGGTTCTCGTCCTCGATGTAGGTATAGGGCAGGCAGGCGGAACGCCCAGGCAGGCCCTCTTGCCCGGGGGAGAGTTCCAGAAAGTCGAGCGCCAGCTCGACGTCGATCAGCGGTGGCGGCTGCCTGCCCTGCATGCGCGCCACGGTACGGCGCAGGAGCTGGCAGTAGAGGTTGAAACCGACGGCGGTAATGTGTCCGCTCTGCTCGGCGCCGAGCATGTTGCCGGCGCCGCGGATCTCCAGATCGCGTAGCGCCAGATGCAGACCGCCGCCGAGCCCGCCGTGGCGCTGCAGGGCGGCGATGCGCTGGCGCGCCTCCTCGTCGGTGATGCCCTGCGGCGGCAGCAGCAGGTAGGCGAAGCCGCGCTTCGAGGAGCGCCCCACGCGACCGCGCAACTGGTAGAGGTCGGCCAGGCCGAAGCGGTCGGCGCGGTGGATGATGATGGTGTTGGCGCGCGGAATGTCGAGGCCGCTCTCGATGATCGTGGTGCAGAGCAGCAGGTCGAAGTCGCCCTGCGCGAAGCGGCGCATGGTCTCCGAGAGCGTCTGGGCGGGCATCTGTCCGTGCGCGACGGCGATGCGCACGGTCGGCAGCAGGCGCTGCAGCCGCTGGAGCATCAGCTCGATGGTGAGCACGCGGTTGTGCAGGAAGAAGACCTGTCCGTCGCGGGCGATCTCGTTGAGGACGGCGGTGCGGATGAGGGCGTCGTCGTCGCGCGCGATGCGCGTCTCGATGGCCAGCCGTTCCTGCGGCGGGGTCTGCAGCAGGCTCATGTCGCGCGCGCCGGTCATGCTCATGTAGAGCGTGCGGGGGATGGGGGTGGCGCTGAGGGTCAGCACGTCAACCATGGCGCGCATCTGCTTGAGGCGCTCCTTGTGCGCCACGCCGAA
>JAAYLN010000389.1 GCA_012521875.1 Lentisphaerota bacterium
ACCGAGCCGTCCTGCTGGTGTTGAACCGCCAAGACGCCAAGGCCGCCAAGATTGGGAACCGCGAATGGACGCGAATTCACGCGAATGGGTTCGATGGTGCTGCGGGAAGGGGAACCGCGAAAATCGCGAAAATCGCGAATTTTGGATTAAGCGGGTGGAGTAAGCCAGCGTGCCGATTAAGAGCGCGGTCTCCGCGGGTGTTATTTCCGCTTGCCAAGTCTGGCCTTCATGCGCTCGTAGGCGAAGGTGTAGTAGCTCTTCCAGTTGCTGTCGGCCTTGTCCTTCAGCACCTCGAGGGCTTGCAGCGTCTCCTCCTCGCGGCCGAGCAGCTTGAGCGCCCTGGCGACCCTGGCGCGATCCTCGATCGTGTATTGCTCCCTGGTGTTCAGGGGGGAGTCCACCGGCGGATAGAAGGCGATGACGCCCTCGTAGTCCTTTTCGGCCCAGGCGATGCGGCCCAGGCGGACGCGCACAAAGTCGTTGGTGGCGCCCTTTGATGCGGCGATGATGCTCTCCAGCACCGTGCGGGCTGCATTGAAGTCGCCGGCCCTGATGGCGCAGTTGGCGGCCGACTCGCGGTAGCCCCAGTTGCCGGGCGTCCTGGGGCCGGTGCCGACGGCGATGGCCTGGAGATAGGCGGCGGTGGCCTGCCTGAGATAGGGCTGCCAGTCGGGCGTGTAGTAGCGCGAGGCGCGACCCTCGAGGAAGCGCGCATAGTTGACGAAGGCGTCGGCACGCTCGGCGGCATTCGAGTTGGCCGTCTGCATGAGGTAGATCTGCCCGGCCTCGGAAAAGCGCTCGAGCTTGTCGAGCAGCCACGCCTTGTGGTAGTAGAGAGGAATCTTGTTGACGACCTTCGGATCGGCGAGCCCCTTGTCCATGAGTTCTACGCGCGCCTCGTAGGAGTAGGCCGGATTCAGGTGGTCATGGCCCGGCTGTTCCTGGCCCCACGACCATCCGCCATACATGTTGCCCATGTATTCGGCCACATCGAGGTAGTACCGGAGATGCACGGCGGGATCATCCGATTGCTGCTTGATCCTGGCCGCCTTGCCGAGGACATCAACCTCGAAGGGCAGGCCCTCCTGAAAGATCCCCTTGAGCTTTGCCAGACGCGCCCCGGCGTCCTGCTTCGGATCCAGAAGCAGCGCCTTGAAGGCGGCTTCCGCCCCGGGCAGGTCGGCGTCCGGGCACAGGAAGCACTCCCGCCTGGCGAGCTGGTAGGCGGCATCGAACCTGTGGTAGGGGTTTTCGTGGTGCTGCGCGGCGGTCTTGAGGAGTTTGAGGTAGAGCCCGGTGCGCGCGCCGGTGGCGTGGCCGTCGCGCTCCATGGCGTTGGCGAGGTTCAGTCCGGGGCCGCTGATGCGCGCCAGCCTCTGCCTCTCGTCCGCGATGGGGCAGTTCGTGGTCAGGAAGAGCGCGGTTTCCAGCGCATCCATGTAAACCTTCGGATCACGCTGGTTGCGCGCGCGCGAGTAGGCGCCCATGGCCTCGCCCATCAGGCTGCCCCAGTTCTCCGGCGTGACGTTGGTGACCACCACGTCCGCCGTGACCGTGACGGCGAGGGCGGCGGTGATCAGTGTTGCAAGGAGTGCGGCACGTTTCACTTTTTGTCTCCTTCGGCGAAGAGCTTGTCGTCGACATAGCTGGTGTAGGCCTTCTCGACATCGTAGCGGAAGTTGAAGAGCATGTCGGCGGCCCGGTTGTAGAAGGCCTCCTGCTCATCCGCCGGCATCTCCTTGAAGGCGGCAATGCCCGGGGCGAGCGCAAGGCGCTCGTCCACAAGCTGCTTCAGCGTCCGCGAGAATACCGGATCCTGCGTGTAGTGGATGAAGGTCTCGGGCAGCCCGTCCAGCGCATCGACGATGAACTTGTCCTCGCGCGGCCACGGCGCGGCCCAGCCGCGCGTGGTGTTGTAGGCGGGCTGGGCATGGAGCTTGCGGAAGCGCGTCCAGGCGCGCTGGAGCAGGCGGAAGCGGATTTCCGCGCGCTGCTCCGGCGTGAAGCGCGGGAAGCGGATATAGCCAAAGCGGCTGGCCTCGTGTACCACGCCGCCCCAGCTCACGCCGCCGTCGACCCAGCGTATGAGCGACATGCGCCAGAAGTTGTCGGCTCTGTCCTTCATGGGCAGCTTGTCCCAGAAGGCCTCCCACGAGAAGTTGAGCACGTGAAGATAGCCGTTGGGCAGCAGGCGCGTCTTGAAGTCCATGTAGGGCGTCGGTGTGCGCATGCGGCGGTCCTCGACGATCCACGGAAAGTGGTCGAACTTCCCGTCGGCAAAGGCATTCAGGCCGAACTGGTAGTAGGGGATCATGTCGCGGTTGTCGATATCGTCCGGTGCGACATAGATTTCGCAGTACGAGTCGGGAAGCGCGTTCGTCCTGGCGATGGCGTCGTGCAGCGCGGCCTCGACGCAGAGCACGAGCACCGTGAAGCCGTCGGCATCGCAGGTCACGGCGACGGCTGTCGGCGACTTGCCGCCGGCATCCTCGCCCGCGAGCGCGTTGCGCGCCATGATCGGATCGCTCCACAGGTCGGCCGCCGCGGCGCCGTAGGGCCGGAACGCGAAACTCCAGATCTGCGGCTGCGACGCAAGCAGGCTTTCCGGCGCCCCCGGCACCTGGCCGTACCAGACGTCGAGCACGTTCTTGCTGGCGAAGGCATGGGTCGCGGCCAGCGCGGCCAGCGCGGTCAGTGCCAGCGCCGCGTACTTGTTCAATGAACGGATGAAGGGGTGCATTACCTGGCCTCCTTGACGGCGGCGATGCGCGTCTGGATGGTGAGGATGCGGTCGATCAGGCCGCGCCGCAGGGCATTCAGGTCGGTGTAGGAGCCGTCCTGCCGGTCCAGCCAGGCAAGCTGGCGCCGGGCTTCGGTACGCAGCGGGATGTCCGGCGAGTCGCGGAGCGGAACGCACAACTGCTTCAGTTTTGTGGCATAGCGCAGGTCGTCGTAGGCCTCGCGCCAGCCCTCCCAGGCGAGTGTGTAGATATGGCCGTTGCGCCGCGGGTAGGCCACGCAGAAGTTGCGGTAGTTGCCGTCGCCGCCCGGATCGTCGCGGAACTCGTCGTACATGCGCGTGACAAAGCCGTGCAGCATGTTGCCGTCGTAGCGGAACTTCTTGTAGCGCTCGAAGCCGTTCCAGCGGCGGAACATCTGCGGGTTTTCGGAGGAGGGGAAGGGGAAGCAGTAGCTGATGACGGCGCCGCCGACGGCATGCCAGTTCTCGGCGCGCTCGCGGCTGGGGTTGCCGGCGTCGGAGTTCATGTCCTGGACGTCGAGCGCGAATTCGCGGTTGGCGTTGCCGCCGTGGGCGAAGACCTTGTGGCCGAGCTCATGCGCCACGTCGGCCTGCTCGCGCTGCACGTCGGCCAGACGGTAGTAGGAGCCGGACTCGGAGAGGAAGATCGACATCGGTATGCCGTCCGGGGCGATGGACTTCAGGAAGTCGGTCCGGCCCTTGAAGGCGCGCCTGGCGCGCCGCATGCCCTCCTGCTTGTCGGCGGGCGTGAGATCCCTGGAGGGGGTGCCCTTGAAGTAGTCGCGCCAGTCCCGGATGTGGTACCAGCGGGTGCCGGCCTCGAAGATGTGATCGGGGATGAAGCCGGCGGCCAGCGCCTCCCGCGCCATCGAGGGCGATGTCCAGAGGCCGTTCATGTGGTTGCCGTTGTGGGCGCGGACGTTCGCCAGCGTCGCGCGCGCCGAGGCGAGCCGGTCCTCGTAGGAGATGGCGTGCGGCTGCTTGAAGCCGTTGATGTTGGAGAAGAAGACCTGGTCGGGGTTGTCGTACGAGGAGGGCTGGTCGGGCAAGTCGATGGGGAGGATGCGGAAGGCGACATTGACCCCCGAGGGCTGCGGCGCGCCGTTGACGACGATGTCAATGCGGCCCTTGTAGATGCCGGGCGTGGCGTCCTTCGGCGCATGGAAGACGAAGACATACTGCTGGTTGCGTCCGGCCTCGGGGACATCGACCGGCTGGAGCGTGTCGGCATCCAGCAGCGGCACGC
>JAAYLN010000390.1 GCA_012521875.1 Lentisphaerota bacterium
GAACAGGCAAGGACGGGTATGAAGGACTGTCAAACACTGCAAACCTCACTGCGGGGAATAGCGGATCGGGCGCGACGCGACCCGAAGGCGCGATTCCGCAACGTGTACATGCTGCTCAACGAGGAAAACCTGCGCGAGTGCTTCCGTGCGCTGCGCAAGGATGCCGCGCCGGGGGTTGACCGGGTGACGTTCGGGGAGTACGAGCGCGATCTGGACACCAATATCCCGGCGTTGGTCGAGCGGCTCAAGCACAAGCGGTACCGCGCCCGACTCGTGCGCAGGGTGAACATTCCGAAGGGAGGCGGGAAGCTGCGTCCCCTCGGGATACCTGTGCTGGAAGACAAGATACTGCAAATGGCCGTGGCAAAGGTGCTCACGGCCATCTACGAGGAGGACTTCCTGCCACTCAGCCGGGGCTACCGTCCCGGATGCGACGCCCGCGAGGCAAGCCGCGACTGGGCGGCGAAGCTGGGCGGCGGGAGCTACAAGTGGGTGGTGGATGCGGACATCAAGGGCTTCTTCGAGCACGTCGACCATGACTGGATGCTCGAGATGCTGGAGCAACGCATCGACGACAAGCCGTTTCTAAGGCTGATACACAAGTGGCTCAAGGCGGGGGTGCTCGGGACGGATGGCCGGGTCATGCACCCGGCGGAAGGGACGCCCCAGGGCGGGGCGGTATCGCCGGTGCTGGCGAACATCTACCTGCACTATGCGCTGGACCTCTGGTTCGACCGCGTGGTCAGGCGCAGGTCGCGGGGCCAGTGCGCGATGCTCCGCTATGCCGATGACTTCGTTGTCGCCTTCGAGCGGCAGGAAGACGCGGAGCGGTCCCTGAAGGAGCTGCCCGTGCGGCTGGGCAAGTTCGGGCTGGAGCTTTCAGACGAGAAGACGCGGCTGGTGCGCTTCGAGCGGGGCAACCCGTCGGGCGGAAACGGCAGCTTCGACTTCCTGGGGTTCCAGTACCACTGGGAGACAACCCGTCGCGGACGCTGGAAGGTGCAGCGCCGGACGGCAGGATGTCTTCGGCCCGTTGCTGAAATGGGTTGCGGGTTTGCCGGAGCAGTTGAACATTCCCGTCAGTGCGGCGCGGATCGGCCCGCTGGGCATCGCCTCCAATGCCGGCGAGTTGTTCGTTGAGTTGGGGCTGGAGATCAAGCGGCGCTCGCCCTTCAAGCACACCATCATATCGCAGTTGACCAACGACACCCTCGGCTACCAGCCCGATCCCGCCGGCTTCGCCGCCGAGGGGTACGAGACGCTGGTCGGCGCCAACCGCATCTCGCCCGAGGGGATCGGTATGCTGGTCGACAGTGCCGTAAGCCAGTTGGAACAACTGGCGGCGGCGACAACCACATCAGAAAGGTAGAGACACGCATGAAGCCCTATAAGATCGGATTAGTCGGTGCCCGCCGGGGCGGCGGGATACTGGGAACCATGGCCGCGCACCCGCGCTGCGAGATCGCCGCGCTCTGCGACATCAATCCCGCCGCGGTGGCCGCGCTGGGCGAGCATTTCAAGCTTCCCGACCGGCAGTTGCACACCGATTACGAGAGCTTTCTGGCTTCCGGTATCGACGTGGTCGTGGTCGCCACGCCGATCGAGTTCCACGCGCAGCAGACCGTCGCCGCGCTGGAGGCGGGCAAGCACGTGCTGTGCGAGCAGACCGCCGCCTACACGGTCGAGGACTGCCAGCGGATCATTGATGCCGCCAAGCGTACCGGCAAGACCTACATGATGGGCGAGAACTACTCCTTCTTCCATTGCGTGCTGGAGTGGAAGAAGCTCATAGACGCCGGCCGCCTGGGCAAGATCTACCATGCCGAGGGCGAGTACCTGCATGAGATCGTCGACCTGCTCATCGATCCCGAGACCGGGGAGCGCAAGTGGCGCTACCCGCGCGCGCCCATCTGGTACTGCGGCCACAGCCTGGGCCCACTGCTCTTCCTGATGCAGGACCGGGTGGTCAGGGCCACCGGCGTGACCCCCGGCCGCAACATGCATCCGGAACACGACAGCGTGGGCTTCCTGGACATGGAGACGGGACTGTTCCTGACCGAGAAGGGCGCGGTCATCAAGATCCTCGCCAGCCAGACGGTCAAGCGCTACCGCAAGAACGGCGGCTACCTGACCTGGTACTCGCTCTACGGCACGCGGGGATTCGTCGAGAACGGACGCGATCCGCTGTATGAGGGGCTCGAGTGGCTGGAGGATACCGATACCCCGCAAGGTGGCGCGCGCTACGTCCCGACGCCCTTTGCCGATCCCAACGCGCCGGAAGAGGCGCGGCATGGGGGGCACGGCACGGGCGAGTACTACATGGTGCGGCACTTCATCGATGCATTGGATCAGGGGTTCCGGCCCGCCTTCAACGCCGTGCAGGCTGCCGAGGTGACCGTGCCCGGCCTGATCGCGCACGAGTCCGCCATGCAGGGCGGCGTCTGGCTGGATGTGCCCCAGTTCGGGTGGTAGCAGTGGGCAGTAGGCAGTGGCAGTGGCAGGGACGATTATTGCGACCACACAGTGGCTCGCAATCTAGAGGGTAAAAGCGCTGCGCTGCCCTTTCGCCGCCCGGTGGCACACCTTGTCCCCACACCTTGTCTCCACACCTTGTCGAAAGCGAAGGATTAAGCGGGTGGATGAAGTGTGCCGATTAAGAGTGAGTTTAAGAGAGGGTTTGGAGTGGGTGCTTCGCACTTGCGCTTGTCCCAACAGCCGGAGGGAATGATGCGGGTTAACATTATGTGGCAAGCAATAGCATGTTTGCTGTTATGCATGGCGATTGCGGGGTGCCTGATGCAAAACAGCCCTCAGACTCCATCAATATTCCTTGAGCCCAACGAGCTTCACGTGAAGGATGTTTTCCAGGAGGTCAAGCTTGATGTGGTTTTCAGCAACAGCATTATGAACAGGCTGGCCCTTGCCAGTGATGATATACACCGTGATGGGAATCTGATTATTACGACAAGGCAGCAAGTTGATTCATGCACCTCATGGGATTCCCTGATGACTAGCATGCCGAACTGGGCAGCAGCCCCTGCGCAAAAGTTCGTCGTGCTACAACCGGGAGAAGTGTACCGACATAGAATCATTTTAGGTCCCAGGCCGTTTGGGCTGGCCTCGGTCTGTGCCAGCCCCACTAATACGGAGGAGTACGTTTGCGCACTGTTTAGTGGTTGGGGAAAAACGGGGTTTTCTTTTACAGAGATCCGTGGTTTCCCTAAAAGACTGAGACCATATGTTTGGACGAGCGTGGTGACATCGATGCCCATCCGTGTAAGTATTGGGGAACACCACGAATGACAGCCCGGGGCAACACCAAGGGGGAGGGAGCGAAGACAGACGAGCCCTGAAGGATATGGTTTGTTACAGGCGCCAGCTCAACTTTAGGCCTCCGGAACTTTAGACAAGACCCTCTTCGCGCTTTTCGTGTTTCGCGGTTAAACTATCTCCTTGGCGACCTTGGCGTCTTGGCGGCTAATTTCCGGCGGGGCGGTTCGGTACAGGCGCCAGCGAATGTGAACGGAAAAGCCGGAACGCTGGAGCCCGCCGTCCCCGGCGGTAACGTTCTCCACCTCATGCGCTTCCCAACAAGCCGCGGAGACCGCAGGCTCCATACCGCATCCGAAGCGAACTGATGGCAAAGACCAGGGGAAAGCGCACGCTCCTCACCCTTTTACCCTCCTCTGCGATACAACTGAGTTGTTTCGCAAACGGTTTTCTCCCACCCACCCGCCGCCCTTTCTTTCTTGTTCATAAGGCGCTACTCGTTTATCATAACACACTAACTGTTTCCCGCCCCGTGCCGGGGCGCTCCCCGATTGAACCGCGATCCCCTTGCATACAATGCTTTTTTTCCGCAAACGCGACCAAGTCGTCATCCGGCCACGCGCCGAACATCCTATTTCACGCCGCGACATTGCCCCCGAAGCCCTGAAGGTGCTCTACCGCCTTAGCGAGGCGGGGTACAAGGCCTATCTGGTCGGCGGTAGTGTCCGCGACCTGCTGCTGGGCCGCACGCCCAAGGATTTCGACGTGGGCACGGATGCCCGCCCGCGCGAGATCAAGCGGCTCTTCCGCAACTGCTTCCTCGTTGGCCGCCGCTTCCGGCTGGCGCACATCGTCTTTGGCGACAAGGTGATCGAGACCAGCACCTTCCGACGGCAGCCCGACGACGGCGTCGAGGTGGTGGACGAGGATGCGCCCGGTGCGCTTTACCAGAGCAGCGACAACACCTTCGGCACGCCGGAGGAGGATGCGCGCCGCCGTGACTTCACGGTCAACGGGCTCTTCTACGATATCAAGACCTTCGAGATCATCGACTATGTCGGGGGTCTGCGTGACCTCGACCAGCGGGTGCTGCGCATGATCGGCGATCCCAACGTGCGGATGCGCGAGGATCCCGTGCGCATGATGCGCGCGGTGCGCCTGGCGGCGCGGCTCGATATGACCATCGAGCGCAAGACCTACCGCGCCATCTGCAAGCATCATGCCGAGATCGCCCAGGCCGCCCCCGCCCGCGTGCTGGAGGAGATCTTCCGCCTTTTCGCCTTCAGTTCGGCGGCTCCCACCTTCAAGCTGCTGTGGAAGACACGCCTGATGTCCTCCCTGCTGCCCAACCTCGACCAGTATGTGAAGAAGTCGGGCGGTGCCAATTCGCCACTCTGGAATCTGCTGGAAAAACAGGACGAGATGGAGCGCGGGGAGGGCGAATCCTTCGCCAACGGACTGCATCTGGCCGTGCTGGCCTATCCTTTCTTCAAGGCTACCGTCGACGAGCTGGAGGGAGCCTCCGGCGATCGCAACGTCAACCATCTGGAAGTTGCCGAGCAGTGCCTCGCCGATTTCAACAAGCGCTTCAAGGTGCCCAAGGCGGTCTTCTACCACGCCGTCCACCTGCTGGACGAGCAGCAGCGCCTCGACGCCATGCCGGCCTCCGGCCGCCGTATCCGTCCCGGCCGCGCCCAGGAGTTTGCCGATGCCCTGCGCCTGGCGCGCATACGCCTGGCGGCCACGGGCTGCTCCACGGCCACCGTCGACGCCTGGCAGAAGCTGGTGCCCGCGCAGGCGTGGACCGCAGCGGCCCGCAATAAGAAACGGCGCGATAGCCGCAAGAAACAGCCCGCCTCCTCCAAGACCGGCGGACAGCAGGGCACCAGAAAACCACAGGCGGGCGAAAAGGCAGCAGAACCCGACCGCGATACCGCAGCACCGGAGACGGCTTCACCGCGCTCCAGCGACCGCAAGCGCCGCCGCCGTGGCGGTGGTCGCCGTCGTCGTGCGTCGCCGGCGACTAGCGAGCAGCAGCCCGCTGCTGCGGTCAATGCGGAATGACAAGACCACTGTCACGGCACCCGCGTGAGGCAACCAAACACACGAGACGAGACCAGCCCATGACATCGATCCATAACCGCATACGTGAACTGGCCCGCCGCCGCAATGCCATCATCCTGGCCCACAACTACCAGCCGCCGGAAATCCAGGATGTGGCCGACTTCCGCGGCGACTCGCTGGAACTGAGCCGCAAGGCCGCCGCCACCAATGCCGAGGTTATCGTCTTCTGCGGCGTCTATTTCATGGCCGAGACGGCGGCGATCCTCAGCCCCTCCAAGCAGGTGCTGATACCCGAGCCGCAGGCCGGCTGCGCCATGGTGACCATGGCCCCCATCGAGGCTATCCGTGAGTTCAAGGCCAAACACCCCGGCGCCATCGTGGTGACCTACGTCAACTCCAGCGCCGCCGTCAAGGCCGAGAGCGATATCTGCTGCACCTCGGACAATGCCACCAAGGTCGTGGCCGAACTGCCTGCCGACGCGAAGATACTCTTCGTGCCAGACCGCAACCTCGGGCACCACGTCCAGCAGGTCACCGGGCGCGAGATGATCCTCTTTCCCGGCTGCTGCCCCATACACGACCAGTTGACCCCCGGGATGATCCGCGCCGCGCGCAAGGCCCATCCGGGCGCGCCGTTGATGATCCATCCCGAGAGTCCGCCCGCAACCACCGCGCTGGCTGATGCTGTCCTCTCCACCAGCGGCATGCTGCGCTATGTGCGCGATTCCGCCGCCCAGGAGTTCATCGTCGCCACCGAGGTCGGCATGCTGCACCGGCTGGGCACCGAGAATCCCGGCAAAACCTTCCATCCGGTCTCCGGGAAGCTGGTCTGCCCCGACATGAAGTGCATCACGCTCGAGAAGGTGCTCCACTCGCTGGAGAGCATGACGCACGTCGTCAGCGTGCCCGAACCCATGCGCCTTGCCGCCCTGCGCGCCGTCGAGCGCATGGTGCAGACACGGTAGCTGGTGGCGACTGCCGACTGACCCCGGCAGTACCGGCTACAGGGAGTGTTGATTTATTGTACATCCCTGCTGCTTTTTTATCAGGAACTCAAGAAATCAGGAATTTGTTTGTGGATACCGCGCATTCTTGCATGCTTCTTGAGTTCTTGAGTTCCTGATAAATACGCGCGGGGAATAAATCACCAGTCCAAATACCGGCAGTTCCGGGACTCGAGGACGAGGACGAGGACGATTGGTCTGGCCTGATGCACTTCTGCCGCTTGCTCTTTCGCTTTCGACAAAGCGTAGGGACAAAGTGAGGGGACGAAGCGTAAAGAGACAAGGTGTGGAGACAAGGTGTTGTAAGCGCGCAGCTCACACTTAAACTCACTCTTAATCGGCACACTTCATCCACCCGCTTACTCCTTCGCTTTCGACAAAGTTACCGACAAGGCTCGCGACAAAGTTGTGTTGCGACAAAGTTGATACAAGCCCTGAAGGGGCGTGATATACCAGCCCAGGGCAACGCCCTGGGGAATGGAGCGAAATACAACGAGCCCTGAAAGGGCGGGATATGATCTTAAAAGAGCAGTTGGATCTTCAACTCTCTGCTGCCTTTCAGCTCGCTCGATTCAGGACGATGGGCCATGTCCCCGTTCTCTGGATTCTGAACTTTGGACGTTAGACCTTGAATCGCGTCAAATCGCTGAACGGAACCGCGTCAAATCGCTGAACGGAACCGCGTCAAATCGCTGAACAGACTGGAATGCGACGCCGTGGTGCATTTGCGCAACGGCGCTTCCGGCCTCGTTGAAATGAAACTTGGTGGTGACGCCCTGATCGAGGAGGGTGCTTCAACGCTGAACACGCTTTCGGGATTGCTCGACACAACGCGGATGAAGGGAGCGTCGTTCAAGATGGTTTTGGTGGCGGTGGGAAAGTACGCCTATCGACGACCCGACGGTGTGATCGTCTGCCCTGTCAGTTGCCTCAAACCGTGACAATGAACACGATGGGTTTGGGGGCAAAAGCATTGTCGTTGCAAAGTATCAACAGGCCGATCAATTTCAAGATTAAGCGGGTGGATGAAGTGTGCCGATTAAGAGTGAGATTAAGTGTGGGTTTAAGTGGGTGCTTCGCGCTTACGCTTTGTCTCTTTACCGTTGGTGGTGCTGTGTTTGTGCTTGCGCTTAGCGCTTGGTGCGCTTGGTGCTTGCGCTTCCGCTTTAAGGTGAACTATACTCCTTAACATCTGTCATTCATCACCCCTAAGCGAGAGAGTCTGCATGAAAAACTGTGAACAGAACGCCTTTGCCCTGGCCTGCGAACGCTATGCCGCCCTGAATGTTGATGTTGAGAAGGCCTTGGCCACGGCCGCGACGGTGCCGATCTCGCTGCAATGCTGGCAGGGCGATGACGTGGCCGGCTTCGAGAGCAAGGGCAGCCTCTCCGGCGGGATTGCCGCCACCGGCAACTATCCGGGCAAGGCCCGCACGGCTGATGAGCTCCGCGCTGACCTCGAGCAGGCGCTGGCCCTGCTGCCGGGGCGTCACCGCGTTAGCCTGCACGCCATCTATGCCGACTACGAGGGTCCCGGCGTACCGCGTGACGAGCTTGCTCCGGAACACTTTCAAAACTGGATCGACTGGGCCAGGGCGCGCGGCCTGGGTCTCGATTTCAACCCCACCTGCTTCTCGCACCCCCTGGCTGCCGACGGCCTGACCCTCGCGCATCCCGACGCCGCCACGCGCGCCTTCTGGATCCGCCACTGCCAGGGGAGCCGCCGCATCGCCGCCGCCATGGGCCGCGCCCTCGGCACCCCCGCCGTCACCAACTTCTGGATTCCGGATGGCTCGAAGGATACGCCGGCCGACCGCTACGGGTCGCGTGAGCGTCTGGTCCAGTCCCTCGACGAGGTCTTTGCCGAGAAGATCAGCCCCGCCGAGAACCTCGATGCCGTCGAGAGCAAGCTCTTCGGTATCGGCCTCGAGAGCTATACCGTCGGCTCGCACGAGTTCTACATGGGCTATGCGCTCTCCCGCGGCAAGCTCCTCTGCCTCGACTCCGGCCACTTCCACCCCACCGAGACTATCTCGGACAAGATCAGCGCCGCGCTGCTCTTCTTCCCCGAGCTGCTGCTCCACGTCTCGCGCGGCGTGCGCTGGGACAGCGACCATGTCGTGGCTCTCAACGATGAGCTCCAGGCGCTGATGTTCGAGCTGGTGCGTTGCGATGCGCTTGACCGTGTCCACATCGGTCTCGACTTCTTCGACGCCAGCATCAACCGCGTGGCGGCCTGGGTCATCGGCACGCGCAACACGCGCAAGGCACTGCTGGCAGCCCTGCTCGAGCCCCGCGAGGAGCTGCGCCGTCTCGAGGCCGAAGGCGATTTCACGGGCCGTCTCGCGCTCATGGAGGAGTTCAAGACCATGCCGCTGGGCGCGGTCTGGAACGAGTTCTGCCGCCGCCAGGAAGTGCCGGGCGATGGCGCCTGGATGCCGATCCTGCGCAAGTACGAGGCCGGGGTGCTCGCAGCGCGGCAGTAGCAGTAGGCAGTAGCAGTAGGAACAGGCGAGAGACGCCACTTTGTCGCGAGCTTTGTCGGAAACTTTGTCGAAAGCAACAGGGAAAGCTCACGCGAAGGCGCGAAGGCGCGAAAATTGGAACCGCGAATGGACGCGAATTCACGCGAATGAGTTTGATGGTGCTGCGGGAAGGGGAACCGCGAAAAACGGAGTAAGCGGGTGGAGCAAGCGTGCCGATTAAGAGTGAGTTTAAGAGTGGGATTGAGTGGGTGCTTCGCGCTTCCTCTTTGTCTCCACGCTTTGTCGGCTACGCTTCGTCTCCGCACTTTGTCCCTACGCTTTGTCGAAAGCAAAAGCGAAAGATTAAGCGGGTGGTTTAAGCGTGCCGATTAAGAGTGAGATTAAGAGCGGGTTTAAGTGTGTGCTTCGCGCTTACACTTTGTCTCCTACGCTTTGTCTCCACGCTTTGTCGGCTACGCTTCGTCTCCGCACCTTGTCCCTACGCTTTGTCGAAAGCGAAAGCGAAAGAGTAAACGGGTAGAGTAAGAGTTCCGAAGGAAATTGCCATGTCTGCCGACCGCGAGATTCTGCATATCGACATGGATGCCTTTTTCGCTGCGATCGAGCAGCGCGACCATCCCGAGTGGCGGGGCAAGCCTGTCATCGTCGGCGCGCCGCCCGACCGCCGCGGCGTTGTCTCGACCTGCTCCTACGAGGCACGCGTCTTTGGTGTCCACTCGGCCATGCCCTCGCGCGACGCCGGACGCCTCTGTCCCCACGGCATTTTCGTGCCGCCCGACATGGCGCGCTACCAGGCCGTCTCGAAACAGGTCTTCGGGATATTCGAGCGCTTCACCCCTATCATCGAGCCGGTCTCAATCGACGAGGCCTTTCTCGACGTAACCGGCGCGCGGAGTCTCTTCGGCGACGGCATGGCCATCGGGCGCCGCATCCGTGCCGCCATTGCCGACGAGCTGCAACTGACCGCCTCGGTCGGCGTGGCCTGCAACAAGTTCCTGGCCAAGCTCTGCAGCGAGCTGGCCAAGCCGGACGGCATCGCCGAGGCGCCGCGCGAGCGCGAGGCCCTGCTGGCCTTCCTCGCGCCGATGCCGGTGGGACGCCTCTGGGGCGTCGGAAAGGTGCTGCGGGCGGAGCTTGAACGCCACGGCTACCGCACGGTCGGCGACCTGCAGAAGGCCCGGCGCGCGCGCCTCGAGTCGCAGGTGGGCGGTCACGTGGCGGGACACCTGCTGCAACTGGCCTTCGGCGAGGATCCGCGCGAGATCGAGACCGACCGTATCGAGCTGAGCATCTCGCGCGAGCATACCTTCGAGACCGACTGCCGCGACCACGCCGCGCTGTGGGTCACGCTCCGCGATCTCGCGGACGATGTGGGACGGCGCCTGCGCGCCGACGGGCGCTACGCCACCGTCGGACGCCTCAAGCTGCGCTGGTCGGACTTCACCACCATCACCCGCCAGCGCCGCTTCGGCACGCCCTGCTGCGACGACTTCACGCTGCGGGAGATGGCGCTGGAGCTGTTCGAGAATGAGCGGGTCAACCGTCCGGTGCGGCTCATCGGCTTCGGCGTCAGCGGGCTTGTCACGGAGCGCTGCGAGCAGGGCGACCTCTTCGAGGCCGCCGCCGGCGTGCCCTCGCGGCGCGAGCGCCAGGAGGCGCTCAGCGCCACGCTCGACCACCTGCGCGAGACCCTTGGCGAGACGATTATCCGGCGGGGGGAGTAGCGCGCCGCCGCGAGCGGCGGCACGCGGGAGACAGGAGACAGGAGGCGGGAGACAGTGGAGACGCGGGCTCAATAGACGCACGGCATGCCGTGTGTACAGAGGAGGCGAAGGGGAGATGCGTGGACGCGCTACCCGCCGTAAACGGCGGACACAGGACTGGCACGCGGCAGGGACGCCGCGCATGCCGGGCAGAGGCCTGATGCTGATACAAAACGGCGCGTTCGGCCACCCCGCGTGGCGCACTACGTGCGCAAGCGGTTTTGAGTGCGCGGACCTGGCCGCGCTTTCTACCGCGGGACCTGGCCCGCGCAGATGAGGCCACTGCAAAGGCAGCAGGAACGCCAAAGCGCTCTTCTTGAACCGCGCGAGGCTCATGCAGAACCCATGCTCACACGCTAACTTCGCTACGCTCGTCAACGCGGAGCGCATGGAGGCCAAGTGTAAAAAAAAGGCGCCGTGCCGACACGCCAGCATGGTAGGGCGAAGCCGTCCCGGCTAGCCGCACCCGGGGCTCTGCGCTGCCCAGGTGCCCATCTCGCGCGTTGATCATACGACTCAGTCGTATGATCGGAGAGTGTAAAAGGAGAGGTGATACGGCGCGGCGTCCACGCCGCGTGCGGATGGGGCGGCAAACACGCGGCGGGGACGCCGCGTGACGGGGAGACGGAAGAGGCGGCGGAATAGGATCAGTTGCACCCGCACCTTAAACGTAGGGCGCAGCGGGTGGAGACAAGGTGTGGAGACAAGGTGTGGAGACAAGGTGTCGCGCGGAACACACACTTAATCCCCTCACTTAAGCTCACTCTTAATCGGTACGCTTCATCCACCCGCTTACTCCAATTTTTCGATTTTCGCGGTTCCCCTCCCACGCAGCACCATCGAACTCATTCGCGTGAATTAGCGTTCATTCGCGGTTCCCAATCCTCGCGCCTTCGCATAGGCTTTCCCTGTCGCCTTCGACGAAGGCGACAAAGCTACCGACAAGGCTCGCGACAAAGTTGGGGCTGGGGGGACGCGGACTATGGCTTAAGCCCCAGATCCATCTGCCCTGCGATGGTGATCTTGCGGCCTTTTTCGAGGGAGGGATCGGAGGTGTCGTAGAGCACGAACTTGATGTTTGGAAAGCGGCGCGCGAGCTCCTCGCGGATGAAGTCGCCCACCGCCTTGACGTTGGCCGGATCGTCGTCTGAGAAGCCCACGCTGACCGGTGCCCAGTGCTCGCCGGTGGGTGTCCGCTGCAGCACGCGCACAATGTGCTCGATGAAGTCGCGGATGGCGACCTGCTTGCGCGTCTCGGGCGTGATCGGGCCGGTGGTGCCGGCCAGCATGCGGTGGTCGAAGTCGGGCGAGGTCACGGCGTGGTAGCGGTTGAGCGAGAGGTAGCGGCCAAGCTCCTCCTCGTCGCTGCCGAACTGCGTCACGCGGTCGAAGACGGCGCGGTAGCCGCGCAGGTTGGCCATCATCTCGGCCCGTTCCCGGGGTGTGAGGACGAGGTCGATGAAGAGCTCCACGCCGCGCCGCAGCGTCTCGCTGGCATGGCCGCGCGCTGTGACGATGGCGAAGAGGCGTCCCTCGGTGAGGGTGCGCCGGAAGGTGGTGAAGCTGGGGCCGGGTGTCTCCTCGCCATCGAGCACGCGGCGGATGGCCTGCTCGGTATCGGCCAGGAAGCGGCTGCCGCGCGGATCGGGAGTGTCCTGGAACTCATCGAAGGCACGCGGCCACTCGCCGCCCGGCGGCCGGTAGTTGGCGCTGTCGTTGCGGATGACGCTGAAGACCGAGGTGGAGACCGGGTGCGGCGCCCAGGTGCCATCCGGCTGCCGCTTCTCCATGTGGATACGCGTCGGCATGTGCAGGATGTTGTCGTCCCAGTCGAAGATGTAGTACTTGTAGTCGCGCTTGGCGACATTCAGGTTGATGGCCGGCTGCTGCTGGTTCACGTCTGCATTGTGCGGGGGACGGGGGGATTGTTCAAGGAGCAAAGCGTGCCAGGCGCTTCAGCGTCTCCTCTACCAGTTCCTGGCCGCCCTTGGGCGAGACCTGGTTGCAGTAGATGCTGGCGCTGTAGCCGCCGCCCCATACGCCGCGCTCGGTGGCGAGGTAGCCGGCGGTGTCGGTACTGCCGCCCGTGAGCTGGATGACGAAGGTCTGCTCGAACGGGCTGCGCCCCTGGATGCGGTGCATGTAGTCCATGTAGAGCTCGAAGGGGTTGGTCGCGAAGGCGATGTTGCCCAGGCGCGCCACGTGCAGCTCGACGGGGCAGGTGGGCTGTGTCTTCTGCTCCCCGGCACGCGCCAGAATCCGCCGGCAGCGGTTGCGGCGCGCGACCAGCACGGAGTTGTGGCGCAACTGCTCCTCCGGTGTGCCGTCGCTCTTGAACGGCTCGGCCTCCAGCGCCTCAAGCTCGCGCGTCTCGTTGGCGAGCTCCTCGTCGGTGATCATGCGGCGGCTGAGGCCGATCACCGCGACCTCGTGCCGGATCGGGAGCGCGGCGTGGATCTCGCGCCGCGCCCATCCGAGCACCTCGTCGAAGGCGGCGCAGATGCGCTCGGCGATGTCGCGGCGCTGCAGCAGGTCGACCGGGGTATCCTTTCCGGCGCCGTACTTGAGCGCGAAGCGCCGCTGCTGGGCGGCGTAGTAGTGCTGGATGCGCGGCGAGAGGTCGCCGGCGGCGGCGCACTGCGGCAGGACGAAGATGTCGCCATGCCTGGCGCGCAGCTCCTCGCGCACGTCGTGCCAGTAGTCGGCGCTGAGCGTTTCGCGCATCTCGGAGCACTGCGAGGGGGCCGGCACGTTGATGATCGCCCCGGTAAGGTTGCCCTGCGCGTCGAAGGTGTAGAGCAGGTTGACGAAGGGATCCATGCCGGCCTCGTAGTGGCTGAACATCGGATCGCGGGTCGGGCCGTACATCTTGGCGTGGCCATCCACCATCATGCCGGGGCGTCCGGCGGAGCCGGGCCGCTTCGACAGGTCGTCGAAATAGACCTCGCGGCGGCTGTGGCCCACGGCGGCGAAGCCGTAGCCGTAGGTGACGCCGCCGGGCTGCCGCCCGGCGTAGGCCTCGCAGATGGCGTCGGCGATCGAGCCGGCGAGGAACCCGCGGTACTCGTCGCTGGAGGCGATCTCGATTCCGGCGTGCGGTACCTGGTCGGGCGTGGCCATGCCGGCGATGGCCTTGCGGTAGTAGCCGGCGCCGTCATGCGTGTGGGTGGCGCTGATGATGATCTTGTCGACGGGGATGCCGGGCTCCCGCGCCTTCACCAGCGCGCGCACTTCCTCGACGAGGTAGGCGCGGATGCTGACCAGATCGGCGGAGACGAAGATCAGCAGATCCTCGCCGTTGTCGATCACCAGCGCCGTGGCCGTGATCGGATCGAGCACGCCCCTGGAGACGCGGATGTGGAATTGCCCGGGAATGTCGACCGGCTTGTCGGTCGAGATATCGCGCGAGGCCCAGCCGATTTTCAGCTCATGCATTATTCTTCTCCTGCTCAGCGTTCTTCTCGTAGAGCTTGTTCAGCGTCGCCAGGGTGGCCTCGACGAGATCCTGTCCGCCCTGCGGCGAGACCACGTTGCAGTAGATGCTGGCGCTGTAGCCCCGGCCCCAGACACCGCGCTCGGTCGCGAGGTAGGAGCCGCCTTCGGGGCCGGGCGTGCCGGCGAGCTGGACCACGAAGGTCTGCGTGAAGGGACTGCGCGCCTGGATGCGGTGCATGTAGTCCATGTAGAGCTCGAAGCGGTTGGAGGCGAAGGCCACCTCGCCGAGGTGCAGCACGTGCATCTCCATCGGCAGTTTGGGCTCCGTCGCCTGCTTCTCGTAGCGGGCGATGATGCCGCGGTAGCGGTTGCGGCCGGCCACGAGGGTGGAGTTGTGGTCGAGCCGCTGGATGGGGTCGCCATCGGTCTTGAAGGGCTCCTTCTCGAGCTCGGCCAGCTCGGCCCTGGCCTGGTTGACATCCTCATCGGAGATCATGCGCCTGGAGAGGTGTACCGTCTCGACCGAGTGCTGCAGCGGCAGGGCCGTGCGGATATCCTTGCGGGCCCACTCCAGCACCTCGGTGAAGGCGGCGGCGATGCGCTCGCCGATATCGAGCCGCCGCCCGTATTCGGAGACGTTCTTGGGGTTGTTGTCGCCGTACTTGAGCGCAAAGCGCCGCTCCTCGGCCTTGTGGTAGTGCTGGATGCGCGGTGAGAGGTCACCGCCGGCGGCGCACTGCGGCAGGATGAAGATGTTGCCATACTGCTTGCGGATGGCCTCACGCGCCTCGTGCCAGTAGGAGGCCGAGAGGCGGCGCTCGCCCTCGGAGTTCTGCGCCGGGCACGGCACGTTGACGATGGCGCCGGTCAGCCTGCCCTGCGCATCGAAGGTGTAGAGCAGGTTGATGAAGGGATCCGTGCCCGCCTCGTAGTGGCTGAACATGGGATCCCGCGTGGAGCCGTACATCATGGCATGACCATGCACGCCGTGGCGCGAGTTGCGCTCCATTCCCGGACGCTTCGAGATGTCGTCAAAGTACACCTCGCGCCGGCTGTGGGCGACCACCGCAAAGCCGTAGCCGTAGGCCACGCCGCCGGGCGCGCGCTTCTTCCAGGCCTCGACGACCGCCTCGGCCGACTCGTTGACAAAGAAGTCCTGGTACTTCGCCGCCGAGGCGATCTCGACCCCCTCGTGGGGCGGGCCGTCCACATCGTCGGAGCCCGGCCGCCAGGCCGAACGTTCTCCGTAGGTCGTCGGTGCCGTGTGTGTGTGGGTCGCGTTCATCAGGATCTTCATCACGGGCACACCGGCGTCGAGTTCAGCCACCCGCTCGCGTATGCGGTCGAGCAGATGGGCGCGAATCACGACGATGTCCGCCGAGAGGAAGATTACGCTGTCCTCGCCGTTGTCGATGGCCAGGGCGGTGACCGTGATGGGGTCTATGATTCCCTGCGAGATTCGCATGTGGAACTGGCCGGGGATGTTTAGGGGCTCGGTGGTGGAGACGTCGCGCGACGCCCAGCCGATGCTTAGTGCCTGCTTGGTATTGGTTGCGTTCATGGTATTGTTCCTAGTTGAGGGTGGCAAGGTGGATGGCGCCGATACGGTCGGCACCGCCGACGGCGATCATGCGCTCGTCGGGGCTGACGGCGATGCTCGACAGCACGTTGCTGGCCGAGGGACCGTCGAAATAGCCGTGAATGTTATAGACGAGAAAGCCCAACTGACGCAGACCGACGGTGTCGTCATAGTAGAAGACCGTCCCCATGTCCTCGTCGTCGCCCGCCGTGCCCCAGAGGCGCGTGCGGGCGGGGTTGGTGCAGAGCGAGCGGACCGGCCCGTAGGGCGCGGCGTTGCCCAGGGCAAAGACGTTCCGGCCCTTGATGATGGCCAGCAGGCCATCGCGCGTGCCGACGATCATGCGCCCGCCGTTCCAGTCGATCCAGGCGCTGGGCCTGGCCAGATACTGCCGACCGGCCACGTGCGGCAGCGGCGGCGGGTCGGCGAGGGGCGGGCGGCGTGCCGGATCGCAGGCGTCGAGCAGCCAGTCGCGGTAGGCGGGCCCGGCCTCGTCCAGCGGACCGAAGGAGGCCAGTTGGCGGTCGCGGATCGTGAAGCAGTAGCGCGTCCGGTCGCCGCAGAGGCCGTGCAGCACCTGTGCCTCATCCCACACCAGACCGATGACCTTCGACTCCTCGATCGCGGTGTGCGGCACGTGGCGCCACAGGCGGATCGGCGTGACGTTCTCGATTGGGAAGGCGTAGAAGGGGTTGTCCTGCGTGACCTCCTCGATGGCCTTGCCGCGCTTGTGGAAGGCCCTGGCCTGCTCCGGGGTCATGGGCCTGGGGTAGAAGCGCGGGTCGGTGGCCACCGCGCCGCGCTCATGGCGCCGCGGCCGGAACTGGGCCAGATCGATGGCCAGCACGCTGAGCCCCTCCTTGCCGCCGCCGCTATCGACCAGGAAGAGCCGGTCGCGCAGCTTGTCGATGGCGCAGGCGGAGGTCTGTCCGTGGAGATAGCCGGGGGTGCCGATGGCGCCGAGGCACTCGGGTTCCGCGCCGCGCAGGTAGTCCCAGCGCATCAGGTAGTCGGGCAGGGCGTATAGGCGGTGGTCGTCGCGGGATTTCTGGAACTGGTAGACGGTAAGGGGGTACCAGAGCACGCCCTCGCGATCAATGGAGAACTCGTTGATCCCCAGCGCCGTGGGCAGCTCGGCCACCAGGTCGTCGAAGGGCGCCTTGCGCCCGAGCGATTCCACGCGCAGCGTGCGCGTGTCGAAGGTGTAGATCTCGTCCGCGAAGACCGGCGTGAAGATGAAGGTGCGGTCGTCGACGTTGTTGGCGTACGACATGTACCGGTACCACGTGTTATTGGTGTAGTTGCCGGGATACGCGGGCACGCGCCAGTTGAGATCCTCGATCTTTTGCGTATCGACATTGACGCGCCAGAGGTAGCCGGACTTGGTACAGCCGTAGATATGCCCGTCGGGGCCGACATGGAGGCGGTAGCAGAAGACCTCCGCCACCTTGCCGAGATCAAGAACCCGGCGCGTGTCGATCGAGAAGCGGTAGACGTGGCCGCGCATGAAGCCGATCATGTAGATGGCGTTGTGGCGCGCGTCGTAGGTGGCGCCGTAGATCGTCTCGCGCGGCACGGGCACGCCCCAGTTCTCGACCGCGTCCGTGCGCGGGTCGTAGCAGATCATGGTCGAGCCCGGCCAGCCCTCCCAGATGTGGGAATGGTGGGCGAAGGGCATCCATTCGGGCTGCTGCGGCGCGCGGTCGGTGGTATGGGTGGTGCAGAAGATGCGCCCGTCGGGCAGAAAGGTCAGCGACTCGTGCAGCTTGGTGACCGGCATCTGCCGCGGCATGGGCAGCACGATCTCCTCCGACTTGAAGCAGATGCGGGCCGAGTCCGAATCGTAGTCATAGGCCACGAGGCGCGTATGGGTGGCGCGGCCCGAGGCCTCGGAGGGGGCATAGTAGAGTATGCCGTCGGCGGGATTTAGCTTGGTATCCCAGCAGCCCGGATAGTTAAGACCGCAGAGGCCTATCCGCTGCCGGAGGCCGGCGGGAGAGATGGTGCGGAAGTAGTCTTCCGAAAAGGCTGAAAAGAGATGCGTGCGCTTCGTTTCCGACATGGCAAAAGCCTTCCGTCTGCCGGTTTGCGGCATTTCGGGATATAATAACTACTTTGCCGTTGCTTGGCAACGAGGCAGATGAAGCAGGCGAGGCAGGCGAGTGGCACAAATCGTCCTCGTTTGCGGAGGGTTCGGGGTTCGGGGTTCAGTGGGGCCGCCGCCCCTGCGGGGCGGTTGGAACAGGTGAGAGACGCCACTTTGTCGCGAGCTTTGCCGGAAACTTTGTCGCCTTCGTCGAAAGCTGCTGGTTTTTCAAAGCCCATAAGGGCGGGTTTAAGTGCGGGGCGGGTGGTGCGCGCCTGCGCTTGAGCGGCTCTTGTGTGACACAGGCGGACGACACGGATGTCGCCCCTCCTGTTCTGGAAACTAGCGGTTATGGCAGGCCTGGCGGGGCGGACTCTACCCCTACCGTGATATCTAACACGATATGGAGTGTGCTGGTGTTCATGCCCTAGCAACCTCATGCGGAGCCGCGCTTTCGCCGCAGATTGCGCCACAGGGCAAACGCGGCTACTAGTCCGCCGAGTCCAGCAATTCCTAACAACCAATGCCGGATTGATCGGCGGTATAACGCGGGTTTCGGCGCGGGAACGCCCCGTGGTGCAAAAATCACTTCAGGGCTGGGTGTGACGAGCGCGCCGCCCCATTTCTCGGCATTTGCCGGCGTGTGTTCCCCGCTGAAATCGTGCGCCTGTAGCAGGGCGGCGTTGGTGTTCACGGATGTATGCTTCCAATACCTGCGGGACTCGGCAAGGGCGGCTTTGAGGTCGGCGTCGGTGTACAGATTCCTGGTCGGTGGCTCCAGACTGTGATGCTCCAGCAGGGCCAGACGCTCTCCCGAACGCCGGTAGGTGTCGCTCCGCATGGACAGTATGCGGTCAACCTCGACAAACCCGATCTTCCCATCCTCGCGGGCGGCGGCAACCATCAGCGCGGCAATGATGGCACGGCGTTTGGCCTCATCCTCCGGCGGCGTCTGGTCATAAGTTGCTGCGGCATGGGAATACACGGAAAGCGGATCTACGCCGCAGCGCTCTCCCGCCAGAAAATGGAGAAGCACGTCCCTCGTCTCTTGCGCGTCGGCGATGCGGAGGTAGGAAATGAGCGCCGCCCGTCTTATATGGCGATGCCTTTCTTTCGAGGCGGCATGGGCCAGCAGGAAGTCCTTAATGGGGATACCCTTGCAACTCGGAAGCCATCGGATGACACTATCAACCAGCCCCAGACTGTAGTTCCACTCCTCCGTGCCGGGCGTGAGCGTCTGC
>JAAYLN010000391.1 GCA_012521875.1 Lentisphaerota bacterium
GCCCGCCGGCCACTCCTAGCAGGCAGGTGTAGAGCAGGCTGCGGGGCTGGATGCGCAGGCGCTTGCCGAGCTGGATCACCTCGAACTGCGTCCCCGGTATCAGGTAGAAGACCGTCACCGTCAGGAACCCCGAGAAGAGCAGCGCCACCAGCAGGCCCTCGGCACCGAAGAGCGCCATGCCGCCGATCGCCGAGACGAAGAGCATGGCGTTGTAGGGGGTGAAGTAGCCGTAGGCCATGCCGCACTCGGCGCGCAGCTTGGAGGCCACGAAGCCCAGGATCAGCAGGAAGCAGAAGTAGACCATCATGCTGCGGGCCGAGACCCCGACCATCCGCGCCCAGACCAGCACGCCGAGGTGACAGCCGATCAGCAGCAGTATCGCGGCCCGGCTCGACATCACGTCGCCCTTCTCCTTGGGCGTCCCGCGCACGGCATCCTTGATCACGCCCCACAGGTACTTGCGGGAGAGGATGATGACGATCAGGAAGTAGCCCAGGTAGGCGCCGATGGTCTGGTGATCCTTCCAGGGGAAGCCCACCTCCACCTTGAGGTTCGTCCAGTGCCCCACCAGATAGGCGGCACGGGCGAGCCAGTAGCCGATCACGAAGCTGAGCAGCACGTTGAGCTCGAAAAAGACCGCGATGCTGACGATGAAGGCGTTGACGGTGAAGGTTGTGCCGTTGAACATGCCGCCCCAGGCAGGGTTCAGGAAGTAGGGTCCCAGCGGCACGTCGATGCTCAGGTCCGGCACGCGGGGGTTGTAGGCATGCCAGCCCTTGAGCATGCACCAGATCAGCGAGATGATGAAGCCCGCCCACATGTAGGGGTTCTGGAAGACCGAGGAGAAGCCGCGCCGCCCGGCGTCCGGGTCGTCCGTGCCCATGATCGCCAGCGGGATGCGCGTCAGCGGCAGCGGGTAGCGCTCGCTCTCGGCCCACTTCTTGCGCATGATCACGTTGACCGCGAAGAAGGCCCCGCAGAGCAGGAAGACGTAGGCCGACCAGAACACGGCCGGGCGCGCCCACTCGCGCAGGGGAATGTAGCCTTTTACTATATAGCCCAGGCCGCGCAGGCTCCACATGTTGTCCGGCTTGACCACCACCCCCGGCGGTCGCGCCTCCGGCGGCATCGCATCGTATTCCGCCTGCGGGATGATCTTGCGGCCGCGGAAGGCCCCCTCGATGGCCTGCACGCTCATCAGCTTGGGATCGGCGAAGAGCACCGAGCCGCGCCCCCGCATGCCGAACTCGAGGCGCAGCCGCTCGCACCAGGCGTCCGCCAGCGGCACGCCATAGACCCCCACGCGCACGAAGCCCGTGCGGTGCAGGTAGGTCTTCTTCTCCGCCTTGCGCTCGGTGATCAACTGGTTGCTGGACGGCTCGTCATCGCGGTACACCCGCACGAAGAACTCGCTCTCGGTCTCGAAGTCCGCCGTCCGCGCCAGCACGCTGACCAGGTGCGGATTGGCCACCTCGACCGCCGTTCCGTCCTCCGGACGCGTGGGAACGGTAATCGAGAAGGTCGCGATCCCCTCGGCATTGGTGCTGGAGAGCCGCGGCAGCAGGGCCCAGCGCCCCTCCTCGTATTCGGTCTCCTCCCAGGTCAGCCGCCCCTCGCCCGCCTTCACGTTCTCCGGCGTCAGCATGCCGTCCATCACGTTGGGCCCGTGCGGCCAGAGGTTCTCGTTGTAGGCGTCCAGATAGTCGAAGCTGGCGGTGCGCAGCGGCGAGGTGGTCAGGCCCAGGAAGCGGTGCCAGAAGCCCTGCGTCATGAGCGGCACCGCGATGAACATCGAGAACACCACACAGAGCAGCTCCGCGTGCGTCAGGATCCTGACCTTGAAGAGGGTGTAGAGGATGCCGCCGACAATTATCAGCAGCAGCAGCACGGCCATGGCCGGCACGGGCAGGATCATCTCCGGACTCTGGTTGTTCTCGGCGACGATCACCATGGAGTATTGGGTATAGATGCCCGCCAGCAGCATGCAGAGCACGCTGGCGACCAGCGAACGCGGCGTGATGCCGGGAATCAGGCGGCTGTCGCCGGATGCCCTCGCGCGTCTCTTTTTCCCAAAACCCATCTCAGTCAGTCCGCTTTGCCTATGGAATGGCCGTATACATCTTGCCCGCTCCCTGGGCCACGCTGATGCTGTTGATGACGAAGAAGGTGATTATGGTGACCAGCGCGCCGATGAAGACCCCGACGAAGAAGGGCTGGAGCTTGTGGCGCACGGCCGTGGCGCCGCCGATCTTGAGCACGAGCGCGCGGATGGCCCAGGCCACCGCCAGGTTGCCCCAGTTGGCGCAGTCGAAGACGTGCGTGCTGCCGACCACAAAACCGATCGGATGGAACCAGAAGCCCGAGAAGTACTGGCGCAGCAGCGTCAGGATCATGGCCACCACGGCACCGAAGACCA
>JAAYLN010000392.1 GCA_012521875.1 Lentisphaerota bacterium
GCGCGGCCTGGCCTACTGGCTCTACGACGAGAACGGCTACCCGAGCGGCTACGTGGGCGGCGCCACCCTCGATGGCCACCCCGAACTCGCGGCGCGCGGCTTCTACATGCGCCGCCGCGCGGCCTACGAGGAGCCGCTGCACATCCGCTTCCGTACCGAGGATCCCGACGACGAGATCATCTGGGCCGCCAAGTACCCGATCACGGTCACGCCCCGCAAGGACGACTGCCACCCCGACCTCACGCGCATGACGCCCGTGCCCTTCGGCCAAAACGAACTCGAGTGCGACCTGGGCGCCTTCGAGACGCTCTACATCTTCGCGACACGCCCCACCCACGAGGGCTCGCAAGCCACACACAACACCTGGTCCTTCAAGCCCTACATCAACATCCTCGACCCGCGCGCCGTGCAGCGCTTCATCGAGCTGGTCTTCGAGCCGATGGAGCAGGCCGCGCCGGGCTGCTTCGCCCGCGCCGACGCCGTCTTCACCGACGAGCCGAGCCTGATGACGGCCTGCGTGCGCGGCTACGAGACCTGGCCCTGGGCGCTGCTGCCCTGGAAGGACGGGCTCCTCGAGGATTTCGAGGCCGAGTACGGCTTCGACCTGCGTCCGCGCCTGCCGCTGCTCTTCGACGGCGGCTACGAGTTCGCGGGGGTGCGCGTGCGCTTCTACGAGCTGATCGGCAAGCTGATCGCCCGCGCCTACTCGGGCACGCTGCAGGAGTGGTGCGCCGCGCACGGCGGCATCTTCTCCGGCCACTACCTGTCCGAGGAGAACCACATGGGGCACATCTCGGCCTACGGCTCCTTCACCGAGGTGCTGCGCGCCGCGGGGCAGCCCGGCCTCGACGTGCTGGCCTGCGTGCCGGAGCGCTTCTCGATCACAACCGTCAAGTACCCGCAGATGGTCGCCCGCAAGCGCGACGACATCGGCATGATGGTGGAAATCTGCCCCTTCGCCTGCCTCGACGAGTTCAACAAGGGCGCGGTCGACAACATGATCGGCGTGATGAACCTGCTCTACCTCTCGGGCGTGCGCCATACCAACAGCTACTTCGGCACCGACTTCTCGGAATTCGCGCCGGACAAGATCGCCAGGCCGCCGGCCAACGCCGCCAGCCACAAGATGACGCGCGACGAGGCGCGCTACTTCACCACCTACGTCGGGCGTCTCGGCCTCGTGATGGAGGGCGCGAAGAACGAGTGCGGCGTCTTCGTCTACTCCGCGCCGGAAGATGCCATGGCACGCTACTACCCGTCGAACTCGACACTCTGGAAGGATGCGTTCCTCGGTCAGACCGACAGGGCAATCCAGGAGCTCGTGAACGCCCTCTTCCGCAACGCGGTGGACTTCTCCTTCATCGACGCCGAGGATGTCGCGGGGGCGGCGCGGAATCCCGCCGCGCCCACGATCTTCGGCACGTCCGTCCGCGCGATTGTCGTACCGTCCATCACGTGGATGAAGCGCGAGGCCTGGGACGCCCTGCGCGCCCTCGCCGCCGCCGGGACGAAAATCCTCTTCGTGGACAACTATCCCCACTACTCGACCGATCTCGCCCCGCTCGACGCCTGGGACAGCGTGCCGCTCGGCGAGGCCGGCGAGTTCGCCAGTCCCGCAACGATCGACCAGATCGTCGCCGACCTCAAGGCGCTGCCGGACGATCCCTTCCGCGCCGGGGCGGACGGGCTGTTCTACCAGGCGCACTACACCGCGCCGGACGGACGCGAGCTGCGCATGCTCGCCAACGGCGCGCGCCGGCCGCTCGAGATTTCCGTGGCGCATGCCCACCACACCGCCTTCACGCTCCTCGACGCCGCGAGCGGCAGCGTCACGCCCGTGACGCTGCCCACCAAGATAACGCTCCAGCCGCTGCGGGCCGCGTTCCTGCTGGCGGCGCAGGTTTGATTTGAACCGCCAAGGTGCCAAGCCTGACGCTGTTTTTAATCAGGAACTCAGGAACCCAGGAAAAGATTGTGGTGTTTCACGCGAAGATTTGATTTGGACGCCAAGAGCGAAGCTACGGATCGCACGGATGGCGCGGAAAGGAGGATGGGATGGTGGGGTGTGGATGTGTGTTCGAGAGAATCGAATGAATCGAGCGAATCGATTGAATCGAATCTATCGACTCTTTCGATTTTATCGATTCTATCGAATAGGACACGAGTGTCATACCCCGGTGCCGCATGAAAGTGACGGTACATCGCGAGACGGAAGGTACGGCACGCGGCGGGGACGCCGCGTCTACTACGTGTCTGCGCGGGCAGGCAGGAAGGCCTGCCCCATACTGGCCGACTGTACGGGCGGCACGCATGCCGCCCACTGCCGCCTGTGGCGGCAGCGTGCCCGCTATGGCGCGGGCTCGGGCATCCTGGAGGCCTCCTCGACGCTGAGCAGCTTCCTGATGTCGGCGATGAAGGATGCGGGGGTGGCCTCGTGCGAGGCGCCGAGCTGGCCGAGGCGCCGAGTGCCGTCGGCACCCAGCAGGAAGTAGGTGGGGAAGCCGCGCACTCCGAACTGCCTGGCCAGCGCATCGTTGCGGGAAACCAGATGCATCGGAACCAGCGTCTTGTCCTGCGGGAAGTCGATGAAGACGAGCACCAGGTTATCCTTGGCATACGCCTTCCACTCAGGCTTGGAGAAGACCTGCCGGTCCATCAGCTTGCACCAGCCGCACCAGTCGCTACCGGTGAAGTTGATCAGGATCGGGAGGTTCTTATCCTTGGCGAGCGTCTTGGCGGCATCGTAATCCATAGTCCACTCGCCGACCCTGGCACCCTTGGTGGCCGGCGTGGCGGCCCAGAGGGCCATGGAGGCGGAGGATATGAGTACAGCGGCTATGAGTTGCTTGCGCATGGACGGCTCCCTATGGATGATCTTGGTTGATGCGGCGGCGGGGTGGGTGGTTATCCCATCCCCTGCATTCATAAGCATAATTGTAATATGGCATGGTAACAGGAGTCCAGTTTGAAACGTGATTTTTGTAATCGGCTGGCGACAGGAGTGCTCTCGAAGAGCACGATCACTTTGTCCCTGCACTTTATCCCTACGCTTTGTCGGCTACACTTCGTCCAATCACTTTGTCCCTACGCTTTGTCGGAATCGCTTCAGCCGCTTAACTTTCAGACAAAGTGTGGAGACAAAGGACTGAGACGAAGCGTAAAGGGACAAAGCGTGGAGACAAAGTGGTGAGACAAAGTGCATTGTTGCCCCCTGTCACTAACCGATTACTGATTTTTGCGGGCAGGGATGGCACGGATGCTGCTGTTTTTGCTTTTTTTGCAGAAAATCAGTCCGCCGCTGTTGGGGGAAAAGCAAAAGTAGAATGCTGGAGCGAGCAAAAGTGGAATCCGCGTGGAGCGAGCAAAAGTGGAATGGGTGTTGATGGAGATGGTTGGTTTCCAAGGTAGTATGGAGTGGGGGCTGTCTAGGGGGGCGCCCCCTAGGGGGCGGCGCGCCGTGGAGCGAGCAAAAGTGGAATGCCGTCCGGAATTTCGGCACTATCCCTGGCATGAAAACACAACTTGCCAATCGTCTGGGGGCTCCCCACATCCGCCATGTTCTCGATCAGTTCTGCCTGGGTGCC
>JAAYLN010000468.1 GCA_012521875.1 Lentisphaerota bacterium
AGAAGAGAGCTACGGATTTCGCGGATGGCGCGGATTGACGCGGAGCGGCAGAAGAGAGCTACGGATTTCGCGGATGGCGCGGATTGACGCGGAGCGGCAGAAGGGAGCTACGGATTTCGCGGATGGCGCGGATGGGCGCGGAGCGGTAGAAGAGAGCTACGGATTTCGCGGATGGCGCGGATTGACGCGGAGCGGCAGAAGAGAGCTACGGATTTCGCGGATGGCGCGGATTGACGCGGAGCGGCAGAAGGGAGCTACGGATGGCGCGGATGGCGCGGATTGACGCGGAGCGGCAGAAGAGAGCTACGGATTTCGCGGATTGACGCTACTTGGCGGCAGGAAGCCACGGAACCGCGAATGGACGAATGAGCGCGAATGGAAGGTGTTTTTTACCGCGAAATAACGCCAAAAGCACAAAGAGGAGATACGCCGACGCGACAGCGTGGTAGGGCGACGCCGTCCCGGCTAGCCGCAGCGATGGAGCGTGGGGAAGTTCTAAAGTTTGGGCTGGTGCCTGTACCGAACCACCCCGCCCGCCGCCCCGGCACAGGCTCGCGGTACAGCAGCCGAAAGGTAGGGCGAGCCGTCCCCGTCACGCCGCTACGCGGTGTGACCGGCGAGCCGCGCACAAGGCCATGGTAACGCCAACCCAACCCTGCCCATTGCGCCACCTATCCGCCATTGCGGGATCTGCCCCGGAATGTCTGCCCCACACTACCGCGCTCCATCACTGCGGCCAGCCGGGACGGCGTCGCCCCACCTGTGCTGCCGCGCCTTTGCCGGAACGTCCCCGGTATTCGACGACAGCCAACTACAATCGACGACGGATTGCATCTGGCAGACAGACGCCTTGTTCCAAAGACTATATCCTTTTCACCAACCGATTTACCGCCGAGGGCCGAGAGAGACACCGCGCTTGACGCCTCCTACCGCCGACCTTAAATTAAGCCCGAGGATGATGCCTATTATGCGGACTGAACCGTTGAAAGCCGGGGCGCTTGCGAAACCCTTTGCTTGCAGATGTGGCACGGGCATCCTGCCCGTGTGTTTCATGGGCGGGACGCCCATGCCACGAGGGTTCTGCAAGAGCCTAAGCCAACAGGAGACCTCACTTATGCGAACGACTGCATGCTTACTGGCCTGGTTGACGTTGTTCTCTTGCGTATCAGCGGCACTGGGTGGAGACGCGAAACTCAAACCAATATTGGCACCCGCCTATATCGAGGCGACGAACGGGCTCTTTTCCGTGTGCGCATACGACCATGGCGACAGAGTCCTGCTCAGATACAAGGGACTGTACATATCCCGTACAAATCTTCCCCCCGTGAGCATCATACGGTCAGCCATGATCTATGCGATGGGAGAGCGGCCGCAAATAGCAGATCCATGGCATCCCAAACCAGAGGACATATATATCTATGGTGAAATCCCTTACCCGGTGAAAGATATCGACCCCCGGCTTGAGCTTTACAGAACGCGGGAAGGCGATACATTCATCGGTGTTCTCGTCCGCACCCGTTTCCACGCGGTCACGAATGCCGGCGAGGTGGCGAGGACGGAGTTGCATGGTGTTTCTGTTTATGAATCGTCAGGCTGGCAACTTCACGTTATCCCGGCTACGCTGCCCAGGCATCGTGAAAAGGAGATCATGACACTTATTCAGTCGCTACGTGCCAATGAGTAGCCCGCCCTATCATCCGGCAGATAGACCTGTTTCCATAACGCTATGTCCCGCCCCTTCAGGGCTTCCATTAGCTTTGGCATACGCTCTGTCGGAAGCGAAGGATTAAGCGGGTAGATGAAGCGTGCCGATTAAGAGTGCGTTTAAGAGAGGGTTTAGAGTGGGTGCTTCGCGCTTGCACCTTGTCCCCACACCTTGTCTCCACACCTTGTCCCCACACCTTGTCCCCACACATTGTCTCCACACCTTGTCTCTTTACGCTTCGTCTCAACACTTTGTTCCTACGCTTTGTCGAAAGCGACAGGATAACTGGCGGGTTGATTTTCGTTTTCGTCCTCGTCCTCGATCCCGGTACTACCGCTACTACCGGTACTACCGGCGCACGGAGGGGCAAGCGTCTGCTTGCCCGCGGATACGAGGACGAGCAGACGCTCGTCCCTCCCGTGGCTGCGGGCTCGGCGTCTTTTGCGGTGCCCTGCGTGCGGCTGGCCGGGACGGCGTCGCCCCACCTGTGCTGGCACGCTTCTGCGGAAACTGCCCCAAATGCGGCGCATGATTGGCGAACGTTACCGCCGGGGACGGCGGGCTCCAGCGTTCCGGCTTTTCCGTTCACATTTGCTGCCGCCTGTACCGAACCGCCCCGCCCGCCGCGTCGGCGCAGGCTCACGGTACGGCAGCCGAAATGTAGGGCGCGCCGCCTGTCATACGTAGCCTTGGCGAAGTATGGTTCCCGTCACGCCGCTATGCGGTGTGACCGGCGAGCCGCAGCAATGATGTAACCGCAGATGACGCAGATTAGCGCAGATGCTGCTGTTTAATTTAACAAGGTAGGCCGGGGGCTTGCTTGCTGACGGAGATACGGAGATGGCGTTGCTTGACGCACCGGCGCCTGCAGGGTTATGATTGCCGCATTGTCCAAATATGCCTTATGCCTGCCCGCTGCATCGGCGGCAACTGAAGACAAGTGGTACATGATATGCGACAACTAGGACGACCACG
>JAAYLN010000393.1 GCA_012521875.1 Lentisphaerota bacterium
CAGGGGAAAAGCCCTGTTTCGCCCGGTTGTTCTGCGGCACCCCGCCGCATCATCGAAAATCCAGCAAAAAATCTCCCAGATGCAAGCCTGACGGCTTGTGTCCGAGAGGGTTTTGCAAGAGCCTCATTACAACATAACATCACTCCAAACTCAAGCATCCAAACTCAAGCAGTTAGCGCAAGCCAGCCCCCTGCTTTGTCATGAGCCTTGCCGGTGACTTTGTCGAACGCGAAAGATTAAGCGGGTGGATGAAGCGTGCCGATTAAGAGTGGGATTAAGTGAGGGTTTAAGTGGGTGCTGCGCGCTTACACCTTGTCTTCACGCTTTGTCGGATACACTTCGTCCCCTCACTTCGTCCCTACGCTTTATCGAAAGCTAAAGATGGGGCGGCTGGTGGTGTCTCAGCCCAGACTATTTCATCCTCGTCCTTGAGCCCCGGTACTGCCGGGACTGCCGGGACTACCGGTACTACCGGTGGCTGCCGCCCCATAGCCACTACCATGCCGTATTACTGGCGGGAGCCGGCAGCAGACGCGGCGTCACCGTCGCGTCTATCACCACACCTTTTGCATGCTTCGCTTCGCTGTACCGCGAGCTTTCGCTGGCGCGGACTCCCCCCCCAGGGGTCTAATTACAGGCACCAGCCCTAACTTTAGAACTTTAGAACTCCCGAACTCTAGAACTCCCTTGGCGCTCTTGGCGTCTTGGCGGTTCAAAAACCGGACCAAAAACCGGACTCCTCTCCTATCCAGATTGAATCCGCGGGCGGGGGATGTTATGCTGTGCGCATGTCAGGTGAGAATATCAGTTCATGGCCCTTCCGCTTCCTCGTGGCGGCGGCCTTCTGCATGGGCTTCTCGCTGCCGCTGGGGCGCATTGGTCTGCTGGCAGCCGCGGTGGCCCTCGGCGTGGAGGCCGCAAGGGGCCGACGGCGTCTGCGCATGCCGCTGACCGGCTGGCTCTGGCTGGCGCTGGTGGCCCTGGCGGTAGTAGTGACGGCGCATGGCCCGAACCCGGCCAAGGGATTGGGCAAGCTCGATAAGCTGGTCTGGTTCATGGGCATACCGGTTGCCGCCTCGATCATAGATTCGCACAAGCAGCTCTGGCAGGTGCTGCGGGCAATTATCTATGGTCTGGCGCTGCAGGCGTTGCGTATCTGCATCTTCAACCCGCTCAACGCCCTGGCCATCGCGGAGCGCTTCGAGAAGACCCGCATGGCGCGGCACTTCCCCTTTGTGCAGGAGCTGATCCAGCAGGGCAGCATGACCGATGGGCAGCGGATGATGGTGGGACTGGTGGGGGCAATCGCGCTGGTAATGGGTGCCGGCGCGCTGGCGCGCCTCGGTACGCGGCGACTGAAACTGGCAGTGGGGCGCGAGCCGGCGGATGAAACAGAAACGGCACGTCTCTGGAGCGTCCGCATTCCGCTCTGGCCGCTGCTGATCGCCCTGCTGGCCGCCGCCGAGATTCTGGTAATGAAGCGCGGCTCGTGGTTCAGCACGGCCATCGTGCTGGTGGCGCTGGGCGGACGGCGTCTGCTGCGCTGGCGCGGGCTGCTGCCGACCGTCATCCTGCTGGGCGTCCTGGCGGTGAGCGTAACGCCGATCCGTCAGCGGCTGGCGCACATCCGGACGGAGTTCTCCACCAGTCACGGCGGACGCCTGGCAATGTGGACCGAGGTGGCGCCGGTAATGCTGAAGGAGCATCCGTGGGGCATCGGCTACCGCGCCATGACCAACGAGCGCATGCGTGAAATCGCCCCGCAAATCGAGCGTGACCGCGACCACCTGCACTCGAACTTCGTGGAGATGGCCGTATCGCTGGGCTGGGCCGGACTGGCCCTCTACCTGGTCTGGATGGCCTGCCTGCTGCGCGAAGCGCTGGCCTCGGACGTCACACCCCGGCCGCTCTTCTGGATGATCCTGGCCCTCTTCCTGAATGGCCTGGTGGAGTACAACTTCGGCGATGCGGAGATTGTAATCCTGCTCGGCATGCTGGGCGGTCTGGCGGCCGCCGGACGGAGACTGCAGTTCACCCATGATCACCCCTGAAACCATACGACGCATCGAGCAGCTCATGGAGCGGGCGGGCCTGCAGGAGGCCGACCTGGAGGAGGCGTTCGTGCTGGGCTCGGGAGCGGGCGGGCAGAAGATCAACAAGACCGCCTCGTGCGTGCAGTTGCGTCATGCGCCCAGCGGCACGGTGGTGAAGTGTCAGCGGACGCGTTCGCGCGAGGTGAACCGCTGGCTGGCGCGGCAGGAACTGGCGAACCGGCTGCTGGAGAAGATCGAGGGGGAGCAATCGGCGCGTCGGCAGGCGGCGGAGCGCATACGGCGCCAGAAGCGCCGCCGCTCGCGCCGGCAGCGCGCGCGGATGCTGGCGGACAAGCGCCACCACTCGGCCAAGAAGGAGCTGCGACGGCCAGTTCAGGAAGAGTAACGCCGCCGCCCCGGCGGGGTGGCGGCAGTAGCAATAGGCAGTGGCAGTAGGCAGTTGGCAGTTGGCAGTTGGCAGGGACGATTATTGCGACCACACAGTGGCTCGCAATTTAGAGGGTAAAAGCGCTGCGCTGCCCTTCCGCCGTCCGGTGGCACACCTTGTCCCCACACCTTGTCCCTGCGCTTTGTCCCTGCGCTTTGTCGAAAGCGAAAGATTAAGCGGGTGGAGTAAGACAAGCGTGCCGTTTAAGAGTGGGTTTAAGAGTGGGTTTAAGTGTGGGATTAAGTGGTGCGCTTGGCGCTTACCGGCTGAACAGCCGCCCGGCGTTGGCGGTGGTGAGGGCGGCGAGCTCGTCGAGGGCCATGCCGCGCGCACGGGCCAGGCAGGAGGCGACGTGTGTGACGTAGGCGGGCTCGTTGGGGCGTCCGCGCAGCGGCACGGGCGTGAGGAAGGGGGTGTCGGTCTCGATCAGCAGGCGTTCGGCGGGAATAGTGCGCGCCACGGCGCGCAGCGGCCCGGCATTGGCGAAGGTGACGATGCCGCTGAAACTGAGATAGTAGCCCAGATCGAGCAGGGCATCGGCGAAGGCCTGGTCGCCGGTGAAGCAGTGGATGACTCCGGGGCGCGCGCCGCGGAACCAGGGCAGAGTGCTGGCGTTGCGCAGCACGGCGAGCGTATCGACATCGGCCATGCGTGTATGGATGATAACCGGTAGCTCCCACTGCGCGGCGCGCTCGAGCTGATGCTCCATCAGCGCACACTGGCGGCGGCGACCGGCGGCATCGACGCGCTGGTAGTCGAGCCCGATCTCGCCGACAGCGGCCAGACGCTCCGGCTCGATTTCATCGAACAGCGCATCGGCTGCCGCAAGGGCATCCGGCGGGGCGGCCTGCTCGCGGTCGAGCCCGAGGGCCAGCAGCACCTGCTGCGGTCGTGCGGCGGCTGCACGTAGCGCTCCGGGATTGAGATCGGGGGAGCCGCCGACCGCCATCAGCCGCGTGACCCCGGCCTCGCCGGCACGGGTCAGCAGACCCTCGACGGCTGCGGCATCGTCCGGGAAGTGGGCGTGGGTATCAAAAAAGGTGGTCATGCGGGGAGTCGGCACTTTGTCGCGAGCCTTGTCGATAACTTTATCGCTAGAGGTTCTTGCAAAACCCCTCGTGGCATGGGCGTCCCGCCCATGAAACACGGGCAAGATGCCCGTGCCACGTGCGCGTGCAAGGGGTTTTGCAAGAGCCTCGGTAACTTGGTCGATTTGGTCGGCGGACGACGCGAAGGCGTCCGGCCCGGGTAGGGACTAAGTGTGGGAGACTAAGTGTATGCGACAAGGTGTGGAGACAAAGTGTAGGGACGAAGCGTATCCGACAAAGCGTGGGGACTAAGTGTGTGGACTAAGTGTATGCGACTAAGTGTCCTTTTTACCGCTGCCGGGCTCCCAGACTTGCACGCGGGCATGGCTGGGGTCGGTGGCGGCGGAGGGAGGCGGGATAGGACGTACAGGCGCGGGCGGGGCAGGAGCCTTGTCCGGCGGGCGCTGACGCGGCGGTGGTTTCGCGGAGCGCGGCGGACGCGTCCAGCGTGGCGCATCGGGACGCTGCCCGGACGCCGCCTCGGGCGCGGGGCTCCCGGCCGGAGCCTCGGGAGCCTTTGGCTGGGGCTTGGCGTCGTCGCGCTGTGTCTCGCGCGCGGGCGCTGCATCAGAGCCGCGTTCCTCACTTCTGCGGTCACCATTGCGGTTGCCGTTGCGGTCACGACTGCCGCCACGATCGCCGTTACGCCTACCACGGAATTGGCGATCGCGGTCACCACGGTCACGATTATCGTTGTGTCCGTCACGGGCGTTGCGGTCGCGAACACCACGGTCACGTTGCTCATTGCGTCCGTCACGGCGGTCGCGGTCGCCACGCTCGCGGTCACGGTCACGGTCGCGGTTGCGTCCCTGGCCGTCCTGGTGCTCGGCGGAGCGGCCACGGTCGTCTGCCGCGCCATTGCGTGAGGATCTGCGCGGCCCACGCGGCGGCGAGAGCGGGCCGGGGGCCGGGAGTTGCGCCAGCAGGGCGTCGTCGGGCTGGACGCACTTGAGGGGCTCGCCGAGGAACTCCTCGATCTCGGGAATCTGGAACGACTCGTTCTCGCAGGCGAAGGAGACGGCGGTGCCGACCTTGCCGGCGCGACCGGTACGTCCGATGCGGTGGACGTAGTCCTCGGCCTCGTAGGGCAGCTCGAAGTTGACGACCAGGCCGATATCGGCGATGTGGAGCCCGCGGCCGGCGACATCGGTAGCGACGACGATCTTGACGGCGCCCGAGCGGAAATCCTCGAGCACGCGCATACGGCGGGTCTGCTGGACATCGCCCGAGAGCAGCTCGCAGGCAATTCCCTGGCGGCGCAGCCGGACAGCAAGGCGCTCGGTGCTGATGCGGCGGTTGGCAAAGATCAGCAAACGCTCGTCGCGGTAGTCCTTGAGCAGGTTGCAGAGCACCGTGAACTTCTGGGCGGCGGTGACGATGTAGACCTTCTGCTCGATGGTCTCGGAGGCGACGTGCTCGGGCTCGACCTCGATCTTGACGGGATTGGGCATCCACTGTGCGGCGAGGCGCATGACCTCGTCGTCCAGCGTGGCGCTGTAGAGCAGGGTCTGGCGGCGGTCGCGGTCGGGCAGGCAGCGGATGATGCGGCGCACATCGGGGATGAAGCCCATATCGAGCATGCGGTCGGCCTCGTCTATGACGAGGGTATCGACACGGCTGAGGTCGACCACGCGCTGGCGCTGGAAGTCGAGCAGGCGGCCGGGCGTGGCGGCCAGCAGGTCGACGGGGCCCTCGGCGAGCTGGCGCTGCTGGCGGTTGTAGTCCATGCCGCCGAAGACGGCGAGGCTGCGGAGGCCGCAGTATTTGCCGAGATCCCTGGCGTCGTTGCAGATCTGCACGCAGAGCTCGCGAGTGGGAGTGAGGACCAGGGCGCGCGGTGTGGCGGGCTTGTCGGCACGCCCATCGGGCGTGCGCAGGTAGCGTGTGAGGATGGCTATGAGGAAGGCTGCGGTCTTGCCGGTGCCGGTCTGGGCGCGCCCGGCGACATTGGCACCGGCGAGCGCCTGCTTCAGGCTGGCGGCCTGGATAGGCGTGCAGTACTGGAAGCCGAGATCGTGAATGGCGTGCATGATCTCGTCCGGCAGGTCGAAGTCGTGGAAGCGCGTGCGACCCTCGGCTTCCGGTACCTGGAACGCATCGCGCGACCAGGGTTCCGCGGGCTTTGCCGGCGCCTCGGCGGCCGGTGCCGGCGCGGCGGGTGCGGGGCGGGGTTCGCCAGCGGGACTCCCGGCGCGGTCGGGACGGTCGCCCTGGGTGCCGCTGCGGCGGCTTCCGCCGCGGCGTGCGCTGCGGGAGGGGCGGTTGGTGTTGGTGTCTTGCGGCTTGGCATCGCCATCCTGCCGCTCCTTGCGGCGGCGCGGCGGTCTGCGGCCCTTATCGTCCTGGGTAGGCGCAGTGTCGCGCGAGGCATCGCGTTTGGCATCGCGCGGTGTATCGCGCCTGTTATCACGCGGCGCATCGCGCCTGGTATCGCGTTTGGTGCCGCGGTCGCGGGTGGTCTCGCGCTTGGTGTCGCGCTTGGTATCGCGTTCGCGGGGTGTGTCGCGCTTGTTATCGCGCGCGTTATCGCGTTGGGTATCGCGGTCTGCGGCACCGGCGGCGCTTTTACGGGTGCCGGACTTCTGCCGGCGTGTACCGCGGCGCTCTTCCTGTGGTTGTTCGCGAGGTGGTTTACGGTTTCGCGGCGGTCTATTCCCGCGGCCCGTTGCTGGGGGCTTCGATTGAGTATCGCCTTCGTGGGCGATCTTGTCACGGAGCGCCTCGCCCAGCTTCTTAAGCAAGCGTATAGGCATTCCATATCTCCAAAAAAAGTGCAAGCGGGCACGTATTCCGCGCCCGCCCGCAGCGAAGGATTTGTATTTGGCGCCAAAGTGGCGCTCGAATCAGCGCTTCGAGAACTGGAAGCGCTTGCGTGCTCCGGGCTGACCGGGCTTTTTGCGTTCCTTCATGCGCGGATCGCGCGTGAGGCAGCCGGCAGCCTTGAGGGGCTCGCGCAGGGTGGGGTCGGCCGCGACCAGGGCGCGGGAGACGGCATGACGGGCGGCTCCGGCCTGTCCCGTCGAACCACCACCCGATGCGGTGACGACAATGTCGAACTTATCGGCGGTGTTGGTCAGCACCAGCGGCTGCTGCATGAAACTGCGCGTGGCCTCGCTGGGAAAATAGTCTTGGATCTCGCGACCATTGATGGTCCACTTGCCTGTTCCGGAGAGCAGGCGGACACGTGCGACAGCGGTCTTGCGCCGTCCCGTCGCTGCTGCGATTTCATTCGCCATGGAAACTCCTCTTCGTTGCATTGTGCGGCTGCCGGCGGCGGCCGCGGTTCTAGCCCAGTTCGACCGTGCGCGGCTGCTGCGCCTGATGCGGATGCTCGGGGCCCGCATAGATCTTGAGACGCGTCATCATGCGCCGGCAGAGGTGATTGCCGGGCAGCATACCCTTGACCGCCTGCTCGATCAGGCGTTCCGGATGGCGCTCGCGCACCGCGGCGGCGGTGAACGTGCGGCGGCCACCACGGTAGCCGGAGTAGCGCTCGTAGATCTTCTTATTCTCCTTCGATCCGGTCAGCTTGACCTTGTCAGCGTTGATAACGATGACAAAATCACCAATATCCACGGCAGGGGTGAAGGTGGGCTTCATCTTGCCGCGCAGGGTATTGGCAATCAGCACCGCGGCACGGCCAAGCGGCTTGCCGGCGACATCGACCAGAATCCATTCACGGTCGGTGCCGGGATCCTTGGGGAGGAAACTCTTCATGTTAGACTCAGTTTTTCTTCGTAAACGAAACGATTATGTAGCTTACCGAAAGCCACGGGTGTATGTCAAGGCCCACTTGGCCGCGTATGTCATGCGCGCACTTCCCTTATGGTATCATCATCGAGCAACTGCTTCAGCAACTGCTCATGACCCTTGGAGGGGCCGGCAATGTGCATGGTACAGCAGACCTGCGTGCCAGTACGTTCAAAGACACGCGACTGGCAAATCAGACCGTTCTCCATGAGCAGATCGTCGATCCGTATCGTATTGAACGAGCCATCCATGCCGATGTGGTAGGAGCGTTCCTCATGGACACTGTCGATCAGGCGTGTCACGTAGCGGAAGCCCCAGAGAATGGCGAGCACCAGCGGCGTTGCGACCAGCACCAGACTGTAGTGCCCGGCACCGATACACATGCCGAGTGCTGCGGTGACCCAGATGACAGCGGCGGTAGTCACACCCAGGATACGCGATCCGTGCTTGAGGATGACGCCCGCACCGATAAAGCCGATGCCGGAAACGATCTGCGCGGCAACGCGCGCCGGATCACCGCCCAGGCACCGCGAGATAATGGTGAACAGCGTGGCGCCCATGCAGATGAAGATCATCGTCCGCAGGCCGGCGGCCTTGTCGCGCGACTGGCGTTCGACACCGATCAGCCCGCCCACAAAAACTGATGCACCGAGTGCGATCAGTTCCTGCCTGAAACTCAAGGGTATGATGCCGGACACCATAATCTGGGCAGCGACCGTTCGGCGACCAACGTCTATCAGGCCTTCGCCGCGCCTTCCGGCGCCTCGGATGCAGTGCCCTTGCCCACCCATTCGATGAGCGCCATCGCAGCGGCGTCGCCACGGCGGGTACGCGTCTTGATGATACGCGTATAACCACCGGGACGCCCTTCCATGGCGGGGACTACGTCGTCGAAAAGGCGCTGGACGGCCTCGGGGCTGCGCAGGCGGGCCGCGGCCAGACGGCGCGAGGCCAGGGTGCCCTTGCGTGCCAGCGTGACCATCTTCTCGGCCGCACGGCGGGTTTGACGGGCCTTGGGCAGGGTGGTCTCGATGCGGCCCTGGACAATCAGGTGCGCAACCAGCCCGCCCACAAGCTGCTCGCGATGGGCCTTGGTACGCCCTAGTTTCTTAGCTACGCGTTTGTGGCGCATGGTTCTCTGCTCTCTTCCTGCAAATGACTATTCCGCATTGTCCTGGCTGGGCTCCATCAGTTCCGGGTCGATCTCCATGCCCAGGCTGACACCGAGTTCGGCCAGCTTATCCTTGATCTCGGTCAGCGACTTCTTGCCGAAGTTGCGGTACTTCAGCATCTCGGCCTCGGTCTTGGCGGCCAGTTCGCCGACGGTCGTGATGTTGGCGTTGTTCAGGCAGTTGGCTGCCCGCACGCTCAGTTCGATCTCGTTGACGCTCATCATGAGGACTGCGCGCAGACGCTCGCGATCCTCATCCTCGCGACGCGCGGCCTCCTCGATCTCGACGACTTCCTCGCTGTAGTCGACAAAGACGTCGAACTGGTGGCGCAGCAGCGAGGCACCCGTGCGCAGAGCCTCCTCGGGGGAGATGCGTCCATCGGTCCAGACATCGATGACCAGCTTCTCGTAGTCGGTACGGTGGCCGATACGCGTATGCTCAACCTGGAAGTTGACGCGCGTGACGGGCGAGAAGATGGAGTCGATGGTGATGACGCCGATATCGTGATCGTCGGACTTGTTCCACTCGGCGGGGTGGAAGCCGCGGCCGGTGGCGATATCGGCCTCGAGCTCGAACTCGCCGTCCTCCCCGACGGTGGCGATCGGCAGCTCGGGGTTGACGATCTGGATCGCGGAGGTGGTCTCGAAGTCGCCGGCGGTGATCAGGCAGGGGCCCTTGCGGCGGATGCTGATGCTGCTCGGCGCGCGTCCGTGCGCCTTGATCAGAACCTGCTTGAGGGCCAGGATGATGTCGGTCACGTCCTCCGCGACGCCGGGCAGCGAGCAGAACTCGTGGCTGGCGCCCTTGAGGCGGATGGCCGTGATGGCGATACCCTCGATCGACGAGAGTAGTACGCGGCGCAGGGAGTTGCCGATAGTGCGCGCGTAACCGATCTCGAAGGGCTCGGCGGCGAAACGGGCATAGGTGGGGGTGGCGGTCGCCTCGTCCTTGGCGACGCGCTTCGGCATCTCGAAACGGCTGACTCGAACTGACATGGTTGTACAATCCTTTCGGCTGGCGGCTCCAGCAGCGGATGGCGCGCGGGGCCAGGCCCTAGCGCGAGTAGAGTTCAACGATGGCCTGCTCCTCGACGACCGGCGCGATCTCCTCGCGTGTCGGGACAGCAAGCACCTCGCCGCGGAACGTCTTGGGATCCACCGAGAGCCATGCCGGCATCTGGCGGCCGGTGGCGGCCTCGAAGGCGTGCGTGGCCTGGTCGCGGCTACGCGGACGCTCACGGACAACCACCACGTCGCCGGGCTTGAGAACAATGGAGGGGACATTGGCCGTGCGGCCGTTGAGCGTGACGTGCTTGTGGAGCACGAACTGCCGTGCCGCGCGGCGCGAGACGGCGAAGCCCATACGGTAGACGACATTGTCCAGGCGCAGCTCGAGCATCTGGAGCAGGTTCTCGCCGGTGACACCACGGGCACGCAGCGCGCGCTCGTAGAAACGGCGGAACTGGCCTTCCTGCATGCCGAACTGCTGACGCAGCTTCTGCTTCTCGCGAAGCTGGCGGCCATATTCCGATATCTTGCGTGAGCGGCGCATGCCATGCATGCCGGGTGCCGGATGACCCTGGTCAACCGGGCACTTCGACATGTAGCAGCGGGCGCCCTTCAAAAACAGCTTCGTGCCGGCACGCCGGCACTGCCTGCAACTTGGTCCAGTGTACCTGCCCATTAGACTCTCCTCCGCTTGCGCTGACGGCACCCATTGTGGGGAATGGCGGTGCAGTCACGGATCGCGCTGATCTGGATGCCAACATTCTGGATGGCGCGCACGGCCGACTCGCGTCCCGAGCCGGCACCCAGCAGGCGCACCTCAACCTCGTGCATGCCCTTGGCGTAGGCCTGGCGTGCCGCGTCCTGCGCGACCATCGTGGCCGCAAAGGCGGTGCTCTTGCGCGAGCCCTTGAAACCGGCCTTGCCGGCCGAGCTCCAGGCAATCACGCCGCCCCGCGCATCCGCGATCGAGACGATCGTGTTGTTGAAGGTGGCCTTGATGAAGGCAATACCGGCCGGCACGGAACGCACACGCGCCCGCTTCTTGGCCTTGTCGTCGCCTTCAGCAGCCGCGGCGGCCACATCAGGACCGCCGGCGTTCAGCACGGACATGGCCTCGCTGACCTCGGCAGGCTGTTTTACTTCCTCTTCTGTCCTAGTTTTCTCTTCGTCGCTCATGCGTAAAGTCCCAAGTTAAGCTTCTCCTGATGACCTACCGGGCGGCCTTCTCGCGCACGGCGCTGACCGTCTTCTTGGAACCCTTGCGGGTACGGGCATTCGTACGGGTACGCTGCCCACGGACGGGCAGGCCCCTGCGGTGCCGCTGGCCACGGTAGCTGCCGGTGCTGATCAGGCGGCGGATGTTCTGGGACACCTCGCGCCGCAGATCGCCCTCGACACGGTAGTTCTCCTGGATGTATGTCGTCAGGTCACGGATCTCATCCGGTGTCAGGTCATCGGCATGCTTGGCCGCATCAATCTTACAGGCGGCTACGATTTCACGCGCGCGCGCCGGACCAATTCCATGGATGTACCGCAAGGCGTACTCGACACGCTTGCGTCCAGGAATGTCCACACCCATCATTCTCGGCATGGTAAGTTTCTCCAATCAACCTTGGCGTTGCTTATGACGGGGATTTGTGCAGCTTACGCGCACAATACCCCTGCGCCGCACTACCTTGCAGCGTTCACAAATACGACGCACTGAACTACGCACCCTCATGGTGATTCTCTCCAAAATCGCGGAAGTTCATAAGTGTACACCAAACCACCCGCGTCCGTCCACTAAAAAGAGCAATGACCCCGTTTTTGTCACCTGGGCGTGAGAATCTCGACGCCTCCCGGCACCACCGCGACCATGTGCTCGCAGTGTGCCGCTGGTGATCCATCGACGGTCATCACCGTCCAACCGTCCGCCAGCACGCGGATCTTCCGGCTGCCGCCGGTGAACATGGGCTCGATGCAGAAGACCATACCGGCCTGCATCACCGGCCCTTGTCCGGCACGCCCGAAGTTGGGCACCTGCGGTTCCTCGTGCAGCCCGGTTCCGATACCGTGCCCTACAAACTCTTCCACCACGCCGCAGCCGGCGGCGCGCGCCACCTTCTCGATGGCGTGCGAGACGTCCGACAGGCGGCGCCCCGGAGCCACGGCGGCGATGCCGTGCTCGAGCGCCCGGCGGGTGGTCTCGACCAGCCTGATGACCGCGGGATCCGTCACGCCCACGAGCACCGTCTCGGCATTGTCGCCGCAGAAACCCCCGTAGCGCACCCCGACATCCACGCTCACCACATCGCCCAGGGCGATAATGCGGTTGCCGGGGATGCCGTGGATCACCTCGTCATTCACCGAGACACAGATATTACGCGGATATCCGCGGTAGTTCAAGAAGGCACTTTCGGCCCCGCGCGCGCTGATGGCCCGCGCGGCCACCTCATCGAGATCGGCGGTGGTCACTCCGGGCGCGACGGCGTCGCAGACTTCCCGCAGCACCTCGGCGGCCAGCCGTCCGCTGGTGCGCATGCCCTGGAGTTCCCTCTCGTTCTTGATCGTGATCACGCCAGCACCGCCCGGGCAACGCACGCCGCAGTCTCGTCGGCGTCCTTCTTGGAGTCTATGCGCACCAGCAGCTTGCGTGATGCATACCAATCTATCAGCGCCCTGGTCTGGTCGCGGTAAACGTGCAGCCGGTGATCCACCTTTTCGGGCTGGTCATCCTCGCGCTGGTAAAGCTTTCCGCCGCAGCGGTCGCAGATACCCTCGACCCGCGGCGGCATGTTCTCGACATGGTAATTGGCGGCGCAGACACTGCAGACGCGGCGGCCGGCGAGGCGGCTGATCAGCACTGGCTCGGGCACCTCGAGCCACACGGCGGCGGTGATATCGGCACCGACAATCGCGGCCTCCTCCTCCAGCGTGGCGGCCTGCCGCTCGTTGCGCGGGTAGCCATCCAGTATGAGGGTCTCGCCGGGGGCGCAGGCCTGCAGGTGCTCCAGCATCAGCTCGTCAACGACGTGATCGTCCACCAGGGCGCCCTTGCGCATGGCCTCGGCCGCCTCACGGGAGGCGGGCGTATCGGCATGCCGCACGCGCTCGCGCAGCAGATCGCCGCTCGACACATGGCGCACCGCATCGCAACGCGCCAAGCGCGAGGCGATCGTGCCCTTGCCGGAGCCCGGCGCGCCAAGTAGAACGATGATCTTCATCAGGTCTTGTTTCCTACCGCCTACCGCGCATGCGCCCGTGCTTGAGGAATCCGTCGTAGTGCCGCATCACGAGCATCGACTCCATCTGGCGCAGGGTGTCGAGAGCGACACCGACGATGATCAGCAGGCTGGTGCCGCCGAAAAAGCCGGCAATACTATCGGGAATGTTAAGGAATCCGCGCAGCAGTTGCGGGAAGATGGCGATGAAGATCAGGCCGATGGCACCGATGAGCGTGACGCGCGTCATGGTGTGGTCGAGGTACTCGGCGGTGGCGCGTCCGGGGCGGATGCCGGGGACATAGCTGCCGGTACGCTTGAGATCGTCGGCGATGCGCATGGCGTTGAACTGGGTGGCGACCCAGAAGAAGCAGAAGAAGAACACCAGCAGGGTGAAGGAGACGAGGTAGATGGCGCTGGTCGAGTCGATCAACTGGGCACCGAACCACTGGAGCCAGCCGAGCCCGGGGTGCTTCTCGATGTTGATGCGTGACAGCAATGCGCCGGGGTACTGCAGCAGCGGCTGGGTGAAGATGATGGGCATGACGCCGGAGAAGTTGACGCGCAGCGGCATGTAGCTGGCCTGGCCGCCATAGCTGCGGGCACCGACCGTCCGGCGCGCGGTGTGGATGGGCACCTTGCGCACGCCCTGCGTAAGCATGACGGTGCCGGCCATGACCATGAAGCCGACGACCAGCAGCAGTGCCAGCTCGAACAGGCTGTGCATGGCATGGGGCGCGAAGTAGCGGTCGTAGGCCTCGATGATGGCCACGGGCAGGCGGCTGCTGATGTTGATCATGATGATCAGCGAGATGCCGTTGCCGATGCCACGGGCGGTGATCTGGTCGCCGAGCCACATGACCAGCATCGAGGCGGCGGTCATGGAGATGATGGTCAGCAGGCGGAAGCCCCAGCCGGGGCTGGCCACGAGGCTGAGATCGCCCATGCCCAGAAAGGCGGGGTTCTCCAGCATGCGGGCGATGAAGAAGCCCTGGAAGAGACAGATGAAGATGGTGAAGTAGCGCGTGTACTGGTTAAGCTTCTGGCGCCCGGACTCGCCCTCGCGCGCCAGACGCTCGAGGGCGGGAATGACGGCCGTCATCAGTTGCAGGATGATCGAGGCGCTGATGTAGGGCCAGATGCTGAGGGTGCCAACGGAGCAACGGCTCAGGGCGCCGCCGGTGAAGACGTCGAACATGCCGACGAGCCCGCCACCGGTCTCGCCGCTGGCCCTGATGCTCTCCAGCGTCGCCTGCAGCGCCCGCCAGTTGACACCCGGGGTCGGCACCATCGCCACCAGACGGCAGATGAATATCAGGCCGAAGGTGAAGAGGATGCGCTTACGGAGTTCTGGAACCCTGAAGGTGTTGGCGAACGCTGCAAACATGGCGTCTTACTCCTGGGGAATCTCGCAGGTGCCGCCGGCGGCCTCGATCTTGGCGCGGGCCGAGGCGCTGCAGGCGCCGACCTTGACGGTCAGCTTGCGGTCGATCTCGCCCGTGCCGAGCAGCTTGACGTAGGCATCGGCTCCCGAGACGAGGCCGGCACCGGCCAGGGCGGCGGTATCCACCACGCTGCCCTCATCGAAGCGGTTCAGCGAGGCGACGTTGACCGCCTCCCAGACCCGGCGCGCCGGGTTCTTGAACCCGCGCTTGGGCAGACGGCGCAGCAGCGGCATCTGGCCACCCTCGAAGTGATCCTTGTGCTTGTGGCCCTTGCGGGCGTACTGGCCCTTGTGGCCGCGGCCGGCCGTCTTGCCGAGGCCCGAGGCACGGCCGCGCCCGCGGCGCTTGCGCTGTGTGCGTGCACCGGGTTCGTTTGTCAAGCTATGCAGTTCCATGGTCAGAAATCTCCCGCCGCGGGCCTGGCCGCGGCTGTTTGCTATCAGGCACGGGTGGCGGCCACCGTCTCGGGGGAGCGCAGTTGCTCGAGCGCGGCGATCGTGGCCTTGACCACGTTGAGGCGGTTCTTGCTGGCGAGGGACTTGCCGACGACGTCGCGCACGCCGACGGCCTCGAGGACCGGGCGCATGCCGCCGCCGCAGATCACGCCGCTGCCGTCCGGCGCGGGCTTGAGGAGCACGCGGCCGCCGTCGTAGACGCCGATGACCTCGTGGGGAATCGTGCGGCCGTGCATGGTGACGCGCATCATCTGCTTGCGCGCCGCCTCGCCACCCTTGCGGATGGCCTCGCTGACCTCGTTGGCCTTGCCGAAGCCGAAGCCGACGCGGCCCTCGCGGTCACCGACGACGACCACGGCGCTGAAGCTGAAGCGGCGACCGCCCTTGACTACCTTCGAGCAGCGGTTGACGAAGACCACGCGCTCGTCGAACATGTCCTGTTCTGCGGGCTCGTTGCGGCCCTTGCGTTCCATTGCGCTCACTTGGACTCCTCTTCAGTCTTGGTCTTGTCTTCGGTCCCGGTCTTGTCTTCGGTCCCGGTCTTGTCGCTGATCGACAGGCCGGCGGCCACGGCCGCCTCGACCAGTTCCCTGACACGCCCGTGGTACTTGAACCCGCCGCGGTCGACGACCACACGCGAGATACCCTTGGCCAGCGCCGCCTCGGCGGCGGTCTGGCCCAGTGCGCGGGCCGCTGCGCAGTTGACGGCGGCCTTGGCGCCGGCGGTCGAGGCCGATGCCAGTGTGCACTGGGCATCGTCGTCGACAAACTGCACGTAGATGTGCTGGTTGCTGACGCAGACCGACATGCGCGGGCGCTCGGCGGTGCCCTTTATGCGCTGCCGCAGGCGCTGATGGCGCCGCGCACGCAGCTCTTTGCGGTTCTTCATAATCTTCTCGAAACTCCGGATATGGGGTATTAGGCCAGTTTCTTACCCTGCTTGCGGCGGATAACCTCGTCGGCGTAGCGGATGCCCTTGCCCTTGTAGGGCTCGGCCGGATAGTAGCTGCGGATGCGGGCCGATACCAGGCCGACCTGCTGCTTGTCGTTACCCTCGACCGTCAGGCGTGTGCCCTGCTTCTCGGTGATGGTGACGCCCTCGGGAATCTTATACTCCTTGGGCGAGGCAAAGCCCAGCGAGAGGAGCACCCTGGGGCCCTCGATCTGGGCCTTGAAGCCGGTACCCTCGATCACCAGCTCGCGCTTGAAACCCTGGGTGACACCCGTGACCATGTTGGCGCAGAGCGTGCGGCAGAGGCCGTGGAGGCTGCGCTGCCCGCGCGAGTCGTCACGGCGGGTGATGGCAAGCGTATTGCCATCAACCCGGCCGCTGATGCCTTCGGGCAGATCGAAGTCGAGCTCGCCACGCGGCCCCTTGACCAGGACCTTCCGGTCCTCGACCCTGACGGTTACGCCGGCCGGTATGGCGACCGGATTCTTTCCGATTTTCGACATCGTTCTATCCTTACCAAATGGAACACAGCACTTCGCCGCCAAGCTTGCGGCGGCGCGCCTCCTTGCCGGTCATGATACCGGCGGAGGTACTCAGGATGGCGATGCCCATGCCGCCGAGCACGCGCGGAATATCGCGCTGCCCGCAGTAGCGGCGCAGGCCGGGGCGGCTATCGCGCCGCAGCCCGCGGATGACGGGCTCGCCATCCTCGGTGTACTTGAGCGTCAGGCGCATCTCGCGACGCCCGGGATCGCCGCTCGTGACGGCACTGATGAAACCCTCGTCCTGGAGGATCCGCGCGATCTCGCTCTTCATGCGGGAGGCGGGCATCGTCACGTCCGGGAGGCGGGCATTCTGCGCGTTGCGGATGCGCGTCAGCATATCAGCAATGGGATCTGACCAGCTCATCTTCGACCTACCAGCTTGCCTTGGTGACGCCGGGAATCTGCCCGGTCAGGGCCAGCTCGCGGAAGCAGAGTCGGCAGAGCTGGAACTTGCGGATGACGGAATGGGGACGCCCGCAGCGCGAGCAGCGCGTATAGCGGCGCACCGCGAACTTGGGGGTGTGCCGGGCTTTAACTATAAGACACGTCTTGGCCACGTGGGACTCCTTACTTAGTCGGATTGGTGCCGGTGAACGGCACGCCAAGCATGGTCAACAGCTCGCGGGCCATCTTGTTGTCGGAAGTGGTGGTGCAGAAGGTGATATCCATCCCCTTCTCCGTATGGGCGGTCGTGGGGTCGATCTCGGGGAAGATCGTCTGCTCCGCGACACCGAAGGTGTAGTTGCCACGGCCGTCGAAACCACGCGGCGAGAGGCCGCGGAAGTCGCGGATACGCGGCAGCGCCACGCTGACCAGACGGTCCATGAACTCGTACATGCGGTCGCCGCGCAGCGTGACCTTCGCGCCGACAACCATGCCTTCGCGCAGCTTGAAGTTCGACACGCTCTTGCGTGCCTTGCAAAGCTGGGGCTGCTGGCCGGTAATGGCCGCCAGCTCCTCGACGAGCTTCTTCTGGACGTCCTTCTCGACGATGCCGAAGCCCATGTTGATGACGATCTTCGTCAGCCTGGGCACCAGCATGGGATTCGCGAGACCGAGCTTCCTGATCAGCTCGGGCACCATTTCGGCGCGGTACTTGTCTTTCAACCTGGCCATATTCTTCCTCTACTCAATCGAAAACGCGCCCGGTACCCTTGGCCTTGCGCACGGTCTTGTCGCCCTCGCGGACGCGGGAGATGCGCACACCCTTCTTCTTGTCGGGATCGTAGGGCATGAGGTTCGAGAGATGGATGGGCGCCTCGAACGTCTGGTAGCCGCCATCGGGGCGCTCCTGCGAGCGGCGCACGGCGCGCTTGACCACGTTGAGCCCCTCAACGATGGCCTTGCCCGCCACGGGATCCACAGCCAGGACGCGTCCTGTCTGGCCCTTGTACTCGCCCGCATTGGCGATGACGATGTCGTTCTTCTTGATTCGTGCGATACTCATGGTTCCATTCCTGCGGCTAGACGACTTCCGGTGCCAGTGAGATGACCTTGGCGCAGGGCGTCTCGCGCAACTCGCGCGCCACGGGGCCGAAGATACGCGTCCCGAGCGGGTTGAACTTGGCGTCGACGATGACACAGGCGTTCTGGTCGAACCTGACCCGCGAGCCGTCCTTGCGGCGGATCGGGTGCGCCGTGCGCACGATCACCGCCAGGCAGACCTGGCCCTTCTTGACGGCGCCGGCCGGCGCGGCCTCCTTGATGGAGACGCGGACCACGTCGCCGACGTGGGCAAACTCCTTGCTCTGCCCCAGCACGCGGAAGCAGCGGGCCACCTTGGCGCCCGTGTTGTCCGCCACTATCAGATCGGTTTCTTCGCGGATCATTTCTGTGCTCCCCCGCCGTGTTCAACCTTGGCGACCAGGCGCCAGCGCTTGGTGGCGCTCAGCGGACGGCACTCGGCAATATCCACCACGTCGCCGACGGCGGCGATGTTGCCGGCATCATGCACATGGTACTTGCGCCGCTGGCGGATGATCTTGCCATACAAGGGGTGCGGCAGGCGGCGCTCGCCCTCGACCACAATGCTCTTGTCGCCACTGCGGCTGATGACCACGCCGCGGCGTGTCTTGCGGATGCCGCGTTTCCGGACTTCCTCGCTCATGCTAACCTCTCCCGCTCGGCGGCAATGGTCTTCATCCGTGCGATATCGCGCCGCAGCCGGCGGATCTGATCCGTCTTCTCGACTATCACTCCGCTGCGGTGCCGCATGCGCAGAGACTGGAGCTCGCGCTCGGTATCGCGGATGCGTACTTCCAGTTCGGTATCTCTTAGTTCCCGTAAATCCCTAGGCTTCATCGATAGCTCCCGGCGGTCGGTCTAGTTCTGACGCGTGACCATCTGCGTCCGGATTCCGATCTTGGTGTCCGCCAGGCGCAGGCACTCGCGCGCCACGGCCTCCGGCACCCCGCCGATCTCGAAGAGGATCTTGCCGGGGCGGATGACGGCCACCCAGAACTCCGGGTTGCCCTTGCCGCTGCCCATGCGCACCTCGATCGGCTTCTTGGTCACCGGCTTGTCGGGGAAAATCCGGATCCAGACCTTGCCCTTGCGCTTCATGTAGCGGTTCATCGCGACACGACAGGCCTCGATCTGGGTGTTCTTGAGCCAGCCGCGCGACATCGCCTTGAGGCCGTAGTCGCCATAGGTCAGCTCGGTTCCCGAGGTGGCGAAGCCGCTGCGGCTTCCCTTCGACTGCTTGCGGTGTAAAACCCGTTTAGGCATTAGGGGCATGGCTCTTCCTCCGCGTTCCGCTCGTCCGGGCAGGCTGGAAGTCGTCCCGCTTGCAAATCCAGACCTTGACGCCAATCAAACCGGCCGTCGTATGGGCCTCGGCAAAACCATAGTCGATGTTGGCCCGCAGCGTGTGCAGGGGGACCTTGCCCTCCTTGCTCCACTCCACACGGGCGATCTCGGCGGTGTTGATCCGGCCGCAGCAGCGGATCTTGATCCCATCGACCCCCATGTCCATGGCGATCTTCTGGGCGCGCTTGATCGCGCGGCGCAGGGCGACGCGCCGCTCGATCTGCTGGGCGATCCCCTCGGAGACGAGCTGGGCGTTGGCATCGGCGTCGCGCACCTCGTGGATCTCGAGCTA
>JAAYLN010000394.1 GCA_012521875.1 Lentisphaerota bacterium
CCCGTCAGGGCGGCGGCCGTCAGCGCGGCAATTCCGAGTGTTACTCTTTTCATCCGTGTGTTCTCCTCTTTTGTATCAGAATCCAGAATTCAGGAGTCAGAATTCAGATCAGAAGGCTTGCCAACCGGGGGGGGGGGGGTAGACTATACTCCGTATTGATTGGATTGGCTTGGGCCATATCCTACGCGGTTCCGCATGCGGCGGGCGGAAACGCGAGCAAAGAGACGCCGTGAACGGTTACGTCGCGGACAGCGGCGAGACTGTCGATTTCAAGGACAACGCCCGCATGCATGTGCATGCCGGAACGGTTGCCCGCTACGAGTACCAGCAGGATCACGACCTGTACCCTGTCGAGATGCACGTGATCCGCCTGGGCGACATCGCCATCATGACCAATCCGTTTGAGCTATTCCTGGATTACGGAAACCAGATCAAAGCGCGCAGTCCGGCCGCCCAGACGTTCATCGTGCAGCTTGCCTGCGGCAGCGAAGGCTATCTGCCCACGGCCATGGCCGAAAACGGCGGACATTATTCCGCCTATGTGTCGAGCGGCATCACCGGGCACGCAGGCGGTGACCTGCTCGTCCGCGCGACGATCGAGCACATTCGGAAACTTTGGGAGTAAGCCGGCAAATCTCCACCCCGATCCACTGCGTAGTTGGCGCCGACCTGATCCGCGAAGTCTGCTCCATCTTCAACAGCCAAGTGAGTGTCCGCATGAGTCAGTTCGTGTTTGCTTTGCGCCCGGTCCCGTCATCGCTCGCCGCCGGCCTGGAGGCGGTTCGCGCCGATTTTCCGGAACGTTTCCGCACCGGGAAAGATGCGCTGGCGTTGTTTTTCATGGAAGACCACGGACTGGGCGCGCACGGATTGTCCGTCGCTTTGGACCGGGATGGCGTGACCGTGCGGTTCGGGAGCCGCTCGACGGCGTTTCGCGCGCTCGGCAAGCTGCTGGCCGCGACGACCCGCCGCGACTTGACGTTTTCCGAAACGGCCGCGTTCACGACGCGCGGCTTGATGCTGGACTGCAGCCGCAACGGCGTGCTGAAGCCGGAGGCCGCCAAGGCGTTCCTGCGCCGTTCCGCGTTGATGGGCGTCAACATGCTCATGTTCTACACCGAGGACACGTACGAGGTTCCCGGCGAGCCGCTCTTCGGTTACTTGCGCGGCGGCTTCACCCAGCAGGAGATGCGGACGCTTGACGATTATGCCGACGCCCTGGGCATCGAATTGATCCCCTGCATCCAGACCCTCGGCCACCTGGAGCAGATGCTCCAGTGGGACGCCTTCCAGCCGTACCGGGACACCCAACACATTCTGCTGGCGGGCGATGAGGCCACCTACACCTTCATCCGCAAGCTCATCCGGGCCGCCGGCGCCCCGGTTCGTAGCCGGCGCATTCATCTGGGAATGGACGAGGCCTGGGGGCTGGGGTCCGGCCGCTTCCGGGCGAAGTTCGGCGCCAAGCCGCCGTTCGAGATCATCAACGCCCATTTGGCGCGCGTCAGGGACATCTGCCGCGAGGAAGGGCTGAAACCGATGATCTGGAGCGACATGTATTTCCGGCTCGGCTCTCAGCGCCACGATTACTACGACATGGAGTGGAAGATCCCCGCCGACATCGTGGCCAATATTCCCCGCGACGTGCAGCTCGTGTATTGGGACTACTACCACGCCGATGAGGAGTTCTACCGTAAAATGATCGCCAACCACCGGCAACTGGGAAGCGATCCCGTCATGGGCGGCGGCATCTGGACGTGGTACCACCTGTGGTGCGGACTGCCGTGGTCGTTCACGGCGACCAATGCCTGCATGCGCGCATGCCGCGCGGAGGGGTTGCAGGAGGCCTTCATGACCCTCTGGGGCGACGAAGGCATGGAGGTGGACATTTTCAGCGCGCTGCCGGGTATACAGTACTTTTGCGAGCATGCGTTCGGCGCTGCCGATCCGATGCAAGCGGCGCGGAAGAACTTTCCCGGCTCCTGCGGCTGCGCGTTCGACCCCTGGGTGCGGGCGGCCGATATCGATTCCCTTCCCGTGCTGAAGGATCCGAAGCGGTCGCGCGGCGCCCTGGGGCGCGCGATTTTGTGGCAGGATCCCGCGCTCGCGATCGCGGATCCCATCTTCGAAAAGACCGATCTGCGCCCGTGGTACGGCCGGCTGGCCCGCGAGCTGACAGCGGCGTCAAAAGGGCCCGGGCTGGCGGGGCGGCTGGCGTTTCCCGCCGCCGTCGCCGCCGTGCTGGAGAGCAAGACGAATCTGCGGCGGGACCTGGCCCAGGCGCTCCGCGATCAGAACCGGCGGAAGGTCCGGGCCCTCGCCCGCGGCGCGCTGCCAAAGCTGCGCCAGCGCTTCGAGGCCCTGTGGAAGCGGCACCGCGCCCTCTGGATGACGACGTACAACCCCTTCGGTTGGGAGGTTATCGAAGCCCGCTACGGTACGCAGATGACGCGGCTGGCCACGCTGCAACAGCGACTCGACGCGTACCTGGCGGGCGAACTCGAAGAGGTACCCGAGTTGACTGCCCCGCTGCACAATATGTGGACGAAGGCGGATCTTTCCGACCTGCACATTCCCAACGCCCGGCTTCGGACACCGAGTTGCATCAAGTAACCGTATCTATCGCACGGAAAGGCGCCAGGCCTTCAACCGATGGCAGAGCGGGCATAGGCGCCGCAGGGAAGCGGCAGCGAAAGGATTACGATGACTGTTCAATCTCGCGTTAACAATCAGAGTGCCAATCCGAAATTGCTTTCGGCATCCTTCCAGGACGGCAGGATCGGCTGGAACACCCCGGCCGGGAAGCCGTTCGGAGGTCGCGGCCTTTCGGGATCGGTGGTCGTCAACGGTCACAGCGTGCGGCTCTATGATGTTCCGCCGCCGACCGGAACCGATGCCGCCGGCAACGGCGGAAGCGCGCACGAATACCGCCTGCCGGGCGGCCTGTTGTGGCGCTGGAATCTCCGTTCCAGGGATGGTTTCATCGAACTCGACGCATGTCTCGTCAATGTCGGCGACCGGGACGTCACGATCGGGGAATGGAACCTC
>JAAYLN010000058.1 GCA_012521875.1 Lentisphaerota bacterium
AACCACGACTACGGGGACCCTCCCCTTCCTATCCAGAAGCCTATGAGGAAGCCCTTGATGTAGCCCTTGCAGTAGCCGAACAGCATGGTGTGGAAGCGTCTAAGTCCGCGTATCATCGTCTGCTGGCCATACACCTCGCCGGGTTTGCGGTTGAGTGCTCCGCCGAGCCTGGAGATGATTACGTTGGCCTTGCCTATGTCTAGAGCCCCTTTTTTTGCCCCCGCATGGTGTCGGGGGCAACCAGGGGCTGGAGTTCCTCGAGCAGGCTGCATTCCAGCGGGTCGAAGACCAGTTCGCAAGGCAGGCCGGGCGCCTCGCGTCCGAGCAGTGTCAGGGCCATGACGTACCAGCCAATGACGGCGTCGATGGCGATGGCGATGGCCAGCGCGGCGGCGCTCTGGTGCTGGTGGGCCTCGATGCGGCAGCCGCTCTTCAGGACGCGGTGCCACTCCTCGATGCGCCAGCGCTTGTTATACCAGCTCGTGCAGCGCAGCGCCTGCCTGCGCGACTCGACCGGCACGGTGGTCAGCAGCAGCCAGCGCACCGGCTTGGCGCCCGCGGGCGGATCGGGTTCCGTCAGCAGGATTGCCCAGATATCGACGGGGCGCATGTGCCGGGTGGATGGTTTCCGCGGCGGGCGGAGCTTCACCCGCGCCCACCGCAGCCGGATCTTCGCCGTGCGTGCGGGCAGCGCGGCGCGGGCGGGCTCGCCGGGCTTGCCCCTCGTCTCCCGCTGGCGCGGCACGCTGACCGTCGCCGCGGCCATGGCCGGCAGCGACTCCATATGGGCGAACAGCTTGAGCGGCTCGTCCTCCAGGCGCCGGTCATGGCATGCGCGCACCAGCAGGTCGACATTGCGGGCACTGCGCCGGCGGTGGTCGAACAGCTCGAACAGGTCGCCTTCCCGGTCGCTGATCTTGATCAGCCTCGTGCCGGGAACCCACTCCGAGACCTCCGCCAGCTCATCGAAGGTGTTCAGCCAGCGGACGGATTCCTTCTCCCCGATCGGGCGGTCATGCGCCTTGTCCCCCGTGTTGAAGTGCGACGCGTAGATGTCGGTGCACAGGACGCCCAGGGGCAGGCCTGTCTCGCTGAATGCCAGCATCGAGTGCATGTTCAGCCCGCTGCTGACCGCGCCGGTCTGGTTGCTGCCGATCTGCCCCAGACCGTTGCAGCCCAGGCGGTTGGAGAAGTCCAGCCTGGTCATGTCGTCGACCGCCAGCACTGTCTTGTATCCGCTTATCCGGCGGATCGTCCGCCGGCGGTGGCCGCTGAGGATGCCCGCCGGCGTCATCAGCCCGTGCTTCCTGTTGATGAACCGGTAGACCGCCTTCAGTCCGTGGCGGTTGCCGTTGCAGCACTCCGTGAAGGGCGCCGAGGGAGCCCGCGCCTTGGCCCCGGCAATATGCACCAGCCGCGCCGTGGCGCTCTTGTGGCCGAGCTCCGCCGTGCCGAACTCCGCCTCGACCCACCCGGCGTTGTCCAGCGACTCCTCCAGTCCAAGCGCGGTGATCCGCTCGCTCTTCGGCCGGATGCCCATGTCCCGGCGCCAATGCCGGTTCAGCACGCGGATGTAGATGTCCTTGCGCGGAACCGCCGGCCGCCCGGGACCGTTGCGTCCGCGCCCGGTGCTCTCGCCGATGCGCAGCCAGTTGGCGGCCCTGTAGCAGGTCCCCTCGTACTCCGCGGTGTTCACGAAGCTCTCCAGCAGCCACGGCTCGAAACCGTACCGCCGCTTGAAATCCGCCCCGACGCGCTTCGCCACCATGCCCAGCACCCGGCTGGCAAGGTTCTTGCACCGCACACAGGGGCGGATGAGAAACCGCCGCATGCCCAGCACCCGGTCCTGGAACTGCCTGCGCATCGGCCCGTCCCATCCGATCCACTCGTCGCGGGCGGCCAGCCGCAGGGCGCAGGAGCCGAACCCCACCGCTCCCAGCCAGCCGTGGTCCGAACCGACCAGGTAGCGCAGCTGCCGCCCCACCATCCGGGCGTCTTCCAGCGGATGCTCGGTCTCCATCAGCTCGTTCCATGTCCGGACAAGCCCGTCGTCCTCCGGCCGCACCTCCACAAGCTCCAGCCCGCGGACCTGTCCCGCCCGGGACGGCACCCCGTCCGGCGGCTCCACCGGCCGGCCCAGCCTCCGCGGCCGCCGGCGGTTTGACTCGCCGGCGGCGGCACGGGGCTCCGGCAGCCGCCAGTAGCCGCGCTCCTCCAGCACCCGCAACGCCTTCAGCGTCCCCCCGCGGCGCAGCTCCCCCCGCGCATTCCGCAG
>JAAYLN010000059.1 GCA_012521875.1 Lentisphaerota bacterium
GTCGAGCCAGTGGTTGTCCTGCGCCTCCGGCCGCATGCGCCACTCGTCGACCACGCGGCCGCGCCCCTCGGTCCGCACCCGGTACTCGGCGGTGAGCTGCTCCGCCAGGAGCCGGTGCGCCCCGGCATCCCGCCCGAAGAGCGAGAGACAGCCCCGATCGCCCATCGGGACCGCCAGCCGGGCATGGACGAAGCTCTTCCAGAAGTTCGAGTCGAAGATTGCGTGCCGGACCGAGCGCTTTCCCTGGACGTTCGGGATGCGCCAGTTGAGCCCCAGGCGGTCGCCGCGCCGCGCGCGCTGCCGAGCGAGCGCCTGGGCGTGCCGCCGACCACGCCCGACGTGGACGCCAAGGTCAAGGCCGCCGAGGACGCAGCGGCGCCCAAGCCGGCCGCCCAGGACGCGCCCGGGGACGCGCGGTCCACGGAGGCGTCCAAGGATGCCGGCGCCCGGGCCGGGCGCGCCCCGGGCGATCCTGGCGCGAAGGGCGGCCAACCCGTGGCCAAGGGCGGCAAGGCCACCTGTCTGCGTGAGGACACGCACAGGCAGATGAGCCTCGTGGACGCGGCCGTCAGCATCCTGTCGCAGGGCTCCGGCGATCCGATGGGCTGCAAGGATCTCGTCGCCGAGGCCGTCAACCGCGGCCTCTGGGCGCCGCGCACCGGCAAGACGCCCGCCAGCACGCTCTACGCCGCCATCCTGCGCGAGATCGCCACCAAGGGCGACAAGAGCCGGTTCGTGAAGACCGAGCGCGGCAGGTTCGCCCTCAAGGACAGCGAGTACATGCGCGAGGAGGCGGCGAAGCAGTCGTCGCGATAGATGTCCGCCCGACCTGGACCCGACGCGCCACATCCATACGGCGCGTCGGGTTCTTCGCTTGCATTCACTAGTCAAGCGTGCTTTACTATCTCCCGACGTTGGTAACGCTTCCTTGACTAGCGTCATGTCGTGGTAAAGGAGCGCTGACGAGCCATGAAAAGAGAAACAGGCACATATCGGGTCACGAAGTGGGAGAACGAGGATGTCCGCGCTTTCGTTCCCGCGCCGCTGCCTCCCGCCAATCCACCATTGGCCCTGGATGATAAAACGGGCCGGTCGCTGTCCGACGCCATGACCGCGCTCGGCAAACTCGCCATCGCCGCCGACATGGTTCCGAACGCGGAGTGGTTCCTCTACGGCTTCGTGCGCAAAGAGGCGCTGATCACATCCCAGATCGAGGGCACGCAGGCCACGCTCCAGGACGTCCTGGCCTTCGAGGCGGGCGAGAAGGCCGAGCGGCCCGACGACGTGCGCGAGGTCTGCAATTACGTGGACGCCCTGACCTTCGCACGCGGGGAGTTGGCCAGGCCCAAAGGTCTTCCGTTGGCGACCCGATTGCTCTGCGATGTCCACAAGCGACTCATGAAGGGCGCACGCGGAAGCGAGAAGCAGCCGGGCGAGATTCGACGCAGCCAGAACTGGATCGGGGGGAGCCGACCCGGCAACGCCCGCTTCGTGCCGCCGCCGCCGGACGTCGTGCCCGAGGCTCTGTCGGCGCTCGAGAAGTGGATTCATGGCGACGATTCGCTGCCGCCACTCGTCCGCATCGGCCTGGCGCACGTTCAGTTCGAGACCATCCATCCGTTCCTGGACGGTAACGGCCGCATCGGGCGTCTTCTGATCGCCCTGCTGGTGGAGCACTGGGGCCTTCTCAAATCGCCGCTGCTCTACCTCAGCGTCGCGTTCAAACGGCACAGGCAGGCGTACTACGACCGCCTCAACGGCGTTCGCGTGGACGGAGACTGGGAAGGCTGGATGCGCTTCTTCCTCGATTGCGTAACGGAAGCCGCCGATGACGCGGTTGCCAGCGCGCAGCGGCTCCATGTGGTGACCGCCGCCGACCGCACAAAGGTGGCCGCGCACGCCAAGACCACGGTCCCAGCCATCCGGCTCTTCGAACTGTTGCCGTCGCATCCGATGGTGACCCTGTCGCTGGCGATCAAACTGCTCGGCGTCAGCAAGCCGACGGCCGTGAAGGCCCTCGACGCGTTGCAGGCGGCTGGCGTCCTGCGCGAGATCACGGGCAAGCGCCGGGATCGTGTTTACGCCTACCATGAGTACCTCCGGGTGCTGAGTCCCGATACGGACTGATTCATTCCTTCGCCTCCACGGCAGCCTCGACCTCGGTCGGGGCTGCCTCTTTCGGTTCGGGACCCGGAATCCGCTCCGCCTTCTTGCCGGTAAACTCCTCCCAGCGCTTCACGATCACGTCGCAGTACGGCGGGTCGAGTTTCATCAGGAACGCCCGCCTGCCGGTCTGCTCGCACGCGATCAGCGTCGAGCCGCTCCCGCCGAACAGGTCCAGGACGTTCTGGCCCGGCAGCGACGAGTACTGGATCGAACGCACCGCCAACTCGACGGGCTTCTCGGTCAGGTGGATCATCGCCTGCGGGCTGACCTTCTTGACGTGCCAGAGGTCCGTGGCGTTGTTGGGGCCGTAGTACTTGTGGCCCGCGCCTTCCTTCCAGCCGTAGAAGCAGATCTCGAACGCGCCCATGAAGTCCTTGCGCGTCAGCACTGGATGCTGCTTGTCCCAGACGATCCCCTGGCTGAAGTAGAATCCGGCTGCGGCCAGCGGCGCGGGATAGTTGCCGATGTTGGCGTAGCCGCCCCAGATGTAGAACGAGCCGCCCGGCTTGAGCACCCGCGAGGCGTTGCCGAACCACGCCAGGAGCATCGCGTCGAATGCGTCGGCGGTCACGAAGTCGTTCTCGAGCGGGCGGTCCTTCGCACGCATCTTCTTTCGGGCCTTCTTGGGATCGACTACGCCCCGCGCCTGGTCGAAGCCCTGGTGGTGGGCGATCTTCTGCCAGTCCCGACCCCACGCGCCGCTCGTGCCCGCCGCAATGGCCGTGGCGCTGCGCGGCTCGACCTTGACGTTGTACGGCGGGTCCATGTTCACGAGATCGATGGTCGCGCCGTCGAGCAGGCGGTCCAGGTCTTCGACACTCCCGCTGTCGCCGCACATCAGGCGGTGGTTGCCGAGCACCCAGACGTCGCCGCGCTGGGTGACGGGCGTGTCCGGCGGTTCCGGCACATGGTCGGGATCGGTGAGCCCCTCGGCCACGTCGCCGTCGAGCAGGTGCGCCAGTTCCTCCTCGCCAAATCCCAGCAGGCTCAAGTCGTAGTCGGCCCGCTGGAGGTCCTTCAGCTCGATAGGCAGCAGCTCGAAGTCCCACTCGGCCAGCGTCGCGGTCTGGTTGTCGGCGATCCGGTACGCCTTGACCTTCTCCGGCGGCAGATCGGTCGCCACATGAACCGGCACCTGGGCCAGGCCGAGCTTCTTCGCCGCCTTCCAGCGGGTGTGCCCGACGATGATGACGCCCTCGGCGTCAACCACGATGGGCTGGCGGAACCCGAACTCCTTCAGGCTGGCCGCCACGGCGTCCACCGCGTCGTCGTTGACGCGCGGGTTGCCGGGATAGGGTTTGATGGCCTCGATAGGCCGCAATTCGACATCGAACGTCCTGGTCGTCATGGTCTCATCTCCTCGTGCGTTGTGGGTTGAACTGAACAAGCGGACACTGAAAACAA
>JAAYLN010000395.1 GCA_012521875.1 Lentisphaerota bacterium
CGCCAGGTGCGGCTGCTCAAGGAGATGGGGTGCGACTCCATCCGTACCGCGCACAACCATCCCGCGCCGGGACAGCTCGACGTGTGCGACGAGGAGGGGATGATGGTCATGGCGGAGTCCTTCGACTCCTGGGCCGAGCCCAAGGTGGAGAATGGCTACAACCGTTTCTTCGCCGATTGGTGGAAGCGCGACCTCGCGCGGCTTGTCGAGTACGGCCGGGGACACCCTTCGGTTGTGATGTGGTCGGTTGGAAACGAGATTTCGGAGCAGAGCCACAAGGCTGGCGCGGCACTTTACGCGGAGATGCAGGCCTTCGTGCATAGTTGCGATCGCGACACGTCGCGTCCCGTCACGGCTGGCGCCTCGTATATGCCGGCGGCGATTGAAACTGGCTTTATTGCGGCCATGGATATTCCTGCCGTCACCTACCGCCTGCCGTTCTACGAGGCCATGCACTCCGCCGCGCCGCGCCAGGGGTCGGTGCTGGGTGTCGAGACGGCATCGACGGTCTCGAGCCGCGGCGTGTATTACTTCCCCGTAAAGGTGACGGATCGTCCGTATCATGCGAACGGGCAGTGTTCCGGCTATGATGTCGAGTACTGCATTTGGTCGAACCTGCCGGATGATGACTGGGCGGTGCAGGACGATTTTCCGTGGACGCTCGGCGAATTCGTCTGGACCGGCTTCGACTACCTGGGCGAGCCGACGCCGTATGACGACACCACGCCCAGCCACAGCTCCTATTTCGGCATCTTCGATCTGGCGGGGTTGCCCAAGGACCGCTACTGGCTCTACCGCAGCCGCTGGCGTACGGACGACCACACGCTGCACCTTGTGCCGCACTGGACGTTCCCCGGGCGCGAGGGCGAGGTGACGCCTGTCTATTGCTACACCGACTTCGCCGAGGCGGAGCTTTTCGTGAACGGGAAGTCCCAGGGTCGCCGGAAGAAGGATAAATCGTCGCGGCTCGACCGCTACCGGCTGCGTTGGAACGAGGTTGTTTACGAGCCGGGCGAGCTGAAGGTCGTCGCCTACGACCGGGAAGGGAATCCCGCGATGACCGAGATCGTGCGGACGGCGGGGCCGCTTGCGACACTCAAGATCGAGAAGCAGCGCTTTGGCCGGTTGCTCTTCGTGACGGTCAGTGCCGTGGACGAGCACGGCACGCTCGTTCTCGGTGCGGCGGATGTGGTCGAGGTCGCGGCGGGCAAGGGGCTTGTGTTCAAGGCCATGTCGAGTGGTGACGCGACCAGTCTCGAGTCGCTGGTCGAGCCGCGGATGAAGCTCTTCCACGGGCAGCTTGTGGCCATCTTCGAGGGGGAGGGGGAAGAAGTCTTTTGCCGCTTGATTAGCTAGCGGTGCCCGAGGGGGGATTGAACCGCCAAGGCGCCAAGGAAATTTGTGATTTTAGATTTGTGATTTGCGATTGGGAGCTGCGCGCCGGATCATGCGCGATGCGGTGGCTGCGGAAGGGTCTCTCACGGAGGCACGGAGGCGCAGAGGCGGGGCTGCGCGCTGGCTCGTTCGCGATGCGGTGGCTGCGACTGGTCTTTTTGACAGGATGACAGGATTTCAGGATTTTCTGGTGGGGGTATTGCTGGGGCTGGGATTGTCTTTTTTTGATCTACGGATTGCGCGGATTTGCACGGAGAGCTGCGCGCGGCTTCATGGGCGATGCGGCGGGGGCTGCGGCTGGTTTTTGAATCAGGAAGGCAGGAAGGCAGGAAGGGTGGGGGAGGAGCAGTAGGCAGTGGCAGTAGGCAGTTTTGACAAGCGTCGAGGTCGTCGCTCACAAGCCTCGATTGTCGTCGACTGGGGTTGACTGGGGTCGATGGGGGTCGGCTGTGGTCGATGGGGGTCGGGTGCAGGGGAAGTTCCCGCAGAAGCGCGCCAGCCCGCAGGGCAATGCCGTCCCGGCTGGGCGCAGCGATGGAGCGTGGCAGTGTGGGGCAGGCATTCCTGCCTGCCCGCGCCTGCCCGCGCAGACAGGAATGTCCGCGCCAC
>JAAYLN010000396.1 GCA_012521875.1 Lentisphaerota bacterium
CGCAGATGAAGAAGAACCTCGGCATGATCTCGATGACGTACAAGAACATCTACGTCGCGCAGGTCAGCCTGGGCGCCAACGCGGCGGCGACGGTCAAGGCCTTCGCCGAGGCCGAGGCCTACGACGGCCCGGCGCTGATCATTGCCTACGCGCACTGCATCGCGCACGGCTTCAACATGCTCCAGGGCCTCGAGCAGCAGAAGATCGCCGTTGATACCGGCCACTTCCCGCTCTACCGCTACAACCCCGCACTGGCGGCCGAGGGGAAGAACCCGCTGCAGCTCGACAGCAAGGCGCCGTCGCTCTCGTTTGCCGAGACGGCTGTCAAGGAGAACCGCTTCAAGCAGTTGCTGAAGCTCAATCCCAATGGCGAGGCGATGCTGCAGAAGGCCGAGGCCGGCTTCCGGGCCAACTTCGACATGCTGCAGGCGCTGGCTGAACTGCCGCAGAAGTAATGGCCGTAGGCGTGCAGATCACGGACCTGGTCAAATCGTTCGGAGCACTCCGGGCGGTTGACCAGGTCTCGCTCTCGATCACACCCGGCGAGATATTCTTCCTCCTCGGCCCCAGCGGCTGCGGCAAGACGACCCTGCTGCGTGCGGTGGCGGGCTTTCACCAGCCCGACGAGGGCACGATCTTCATCGGAGACCGCGACGTCACCAGCCTGCCACCGCATGCGCGCGGTACGGGCATGGTTTTCCAGAGCTATGCCCTCTGGCCGCACCTGACCGTGGCGGAGAATGTCGCCTTCGGTCTCAAGGTGCGGCGCCGTCCGCGCTCGGAGATACGCCGGCGCGTGATGGATGCGCTGGAACGCGTCCACATGGCCGACCGGGCGCAGGTGCGTCCCAACCAGCTCTCGGGCGGCCAGCAGCAGCGCGTCGCACTTGCGCGCGCGCTGGTGATCGAGCCGCAGTGCCTGCTGCTGGACGAGCCGCTCTCCAATCTGGACGCCAAGCTGCGTATCGAGATGCGCGGGGAGATCCGGCGCATCTGCAAGCAGGTCGGGCTGACCGCCATCTACGTGACGCATGACCAGAAGGAGGCGCTCTCGATTGCCGACCGTCTGGCAGTCATGCGCGACGGCAGGATCGAGCAGGTCGGCACGCCGCGCGAGGTCTACCAGCATCCGGTAAACACCTTTGTGGCCGGATTCATCGGCGAGGCCAACTTCCTGGAGGGCCGCGTGGCCGAGGTCCAGGGCGGGCGTCTCAAGATCGAGACCCCCGTGGGACTGCTGGAGGCCCGCGCCGCGGGCACGCAGCACGCGCCCGGTGCCGGGGTGACCCTCTGCATCCGTCCCGAGGCCGTGCGCTTCGTTCCCGCCGGCGCGGCGGTGGAGAACCTTCTCGAGGGCACGCTGCGCCATACCGTCTACCAGGGCGAGATCGCGCAGCACGAGCTGGAGCTTGACGGACGCGACGGCGCGCGCGTGCCCTTCCGCGCCATCGAGCTCGGCGCCGGGCTGGCGGATACCGCCACACCCGGCCAGCGTGTGCTCTGCGCGATTCCCGTGGCCCAGGTGGAGGTGCTGTGAGGCGCATCCTCTGGGTCGTCCTGGCGGCAGCGGCCATGGTGGCGCTGCCGTTTCTCTTCCGACGACCCGCCGCACAGGCGAAATGGCAGCTTGGCGACCCCGTACTGGTAATTGTTTCACCCCACAACGAGGCCATCCGCGAGGAGTACGGCCACGCCTTCAGCGCCTGGCACGCGAAACACTACGGGCGTCCCGCCAAGGTTGACTGGCGTGTGATCGGGGGCACGACGGAGATCATGCGTTATCTGGCCTCGGAGTATGTCGGCTCGATGCGCGCATGGTGGGAGCGTGACGGGCACCCCTGGCCGGCGGCGGGCTCCGACTGGATGCTCGACCGGCGCTTTGACCCTGATCGCCCGCCTGCGGAGGCTGACGAGGCCTGGGAGCGGCGGCGCGACTTCTATCTGGCCTTCCGCACCAACGACGCGCCCGGGGCGGCCACTGCGCGCATCGATCTCTTCTTCGGCGGCGGTGTCTACGACCACGACAAGGCGCAGCGGCAGGGACTCACGGTGCCGCCATGGCCGGACGAGGCGGCGATTCCCGCCGGCCTCTTCGCCGATGCCGACGGGCGCGAGCTGATTCCGCCGGGCAGCAGCGGCGAAGTCTGGCGCGGCAAGGCCTTCTTCGGCAATGTCCTAAGCACCTTTGGCATTTGCTACAACCCCGATCGCCTGCGGGCTCTGGGCATCACGAATCCCCCGCAGGCCTGGGCCGATCTGGCCGATCCGCGCTACTTCGGCAATGTCGGCGTGACCGATCCCACCAAGAGCGGCAGCGTGGCCAAGGCCTTCGAGATGATCATCCAGCAGGCCTGCCGCGAGACCGTCACGGCGGCGGGGTTTATCGACGATGAGATTGCGGGGTGGGAAGCGGCCATCGCCAAGGCGCGCCTGCCCGCCGGCCAGTTGCCCGACGGCGTGCCCGTCGCCTACCAGGAGGCCGTGGCGCGCGGATGGTGCGACGGCATCAACCGCGTGCGGCTGATCGGCGCCAATGCGCGCTACTTCACCGATTCAGCCGGCAAGGTGCCGATTGATGTCGGCATGGGCGCCACGGCGGTCGGTATCGCCATAGATTTCTACGGACGTTTCCAATCCGAATATACCCGCGGGGCGGATGGCGAACCCCGTATGCGCTACCTAACGCCTGTGGGTGGTTCCAGCGTCAGTGCCGACCCCATCAGCCTGCTGCGCGGCGCGCCCAACCGCGAGCTGGCGGTACGCTTCATCACCTTCTGCCTGGGCGAGGAGGGGCAGAAGCTCTGGAACTACCGTGTCGGCGAGCCCGGCGGGCCGCACCGCTACGCGCTGCGCCGTCTGCCGATCCGCCGTGACTTCTACCCCGGCGAGGATCCCGCCTTCGAGGCTGCCGCGCTCGCGCACGGCGCCCGTTGCAGCGATGATCTCGCCGACCCCTCGGTCAACCCCTACCAACTGGCGCGCGCCTTCATCTACCGGCCGCGCTGGACGGGCGCCCATTTTGGTATCCAGCGCGACCTGGTGCGTGCCCTGTGCCTCGATTCCGGTGAAGAACTGCGCGCTGCCTGGAAGCACATCCAGGCGCATGGCGGCGCCGAACGCCAGCCCGAGGCCATGTCGTGGCTGCTGAAGATGCCGCAGACCCCCGTGCCGGTCACATGGGCCAGCACGGTCACCGACTACGCCTCGGACAAGATCGACAGGCTGGAGTACCTGCGCCTCTGGACCTCCGAGATGCGCGCCAACTACCGCAAGGCCTATGCCAGTGTGCGGGTGGGTAGGTAGCAGCAGGAAGTGGCCGCCGCCAAAGGCGGCGCGGCGGGGCGGCATGCGTGCCGCCCGTACAGTGCTGTGGAGAGGCTTATGCGCCAGGCATATGCTTGCGCCCCTTCAGGGCTTGCATTTGCTTAATCACGCGCCTTGCAAAAGGCGCAAGAGTAAGCTGGGTGGATGAAGTGTGCCGATTAAGAGTGGGTTTAAGAGTGGGTTAAAGTGGGCGCTCCGCGCTTACACTTTGTCCCCACACCTTATCTCCCACACTTTGTCTCCACGCTTTGTCGGATACGCTTCGTCCCTACACTTTGTCCCTACGCTTTGTCGAAAGCTAAAGAGCAAGCGAATGTTCCGGCTCCCCGTTCGCCACGGATGCGCACTGGAGCCCGCGGTCTCCGCGGTAAATTGATGCGGCGCATGATTGGCGAACGCTACCGCCGGGAACCTGTCTGCCAACAAGGGCTCCACGTTCCGGCTTTTCCGTTCATATTCGCTGGCGCCTGTACCGGACCACCCCGCCCGCCACCCCGGCTCAAGCTCACGGTACGGCGAACCGCAGGGTAGGGCGAGCCGCACACAAGGCACTGTACTGCCAGCCCCGCCTGTGCTGTCATTACCGTTCCGGGAGGGGCAAGCGTCTGCTTGCCCGGTGCTGATGGCAGCCCTGTAAGGGCGGCACGCATGCCGCCCCCGCCGCGTCCGCGTCCCCGACGGCACTGCCTACTGCTGCTGCCTACTGCTACTTCCCCGCCGCCCCCGGCGGCCGGGCTCAGGCCTCCGGCTGCTCCTTGCGCAGCTTGTAGATGCGCTCCATCTTGGCGGCGATGTCGCGGTAGGCGATGTCCGCGCCGTAAATCTCGCGGTAGATGTTGAAGGCACGCTCGATCTTGCCGTTCTCCTCGGAGATTTCGCCCAGCTCGAAAAGGATCTGCTTGCGCTCCTCGTTCATGACGGGCAACTGCTCCAGCGCCGTCTCGAGCTGCATGACGGCCATATCGGGCTGGCCCTTCAGGCGGAAGCTGCGCGCCAGGCCGTATAGCGAGCCGGTACGCTCCTTCGGGCTGCGCTGGGAGAGCTGGAACTGCTGGATGGCATCGTCGTACGACTCGTACTGCAGATACTGCTGGCCCAGCTCGAAGCGCAGGCGCAGGTCGTTGGGGTAGCGCTCCACGCGCTGCACCAGATCGTCGAAGACGAACTGGTTGCGCTCGTGCTCGAGGGCTTCGGCCTGCTCGGTGGCGCCACTATTGTGCAAGGCCTCGATACGGGCGTCGAAAGCGTGCGTGCGTACCGACGAGAGCATGCGGTCGAGTTCGGGATCGGTGGGGTTGATCTTGCGCGCGGCCTCGACGACCTCGACGGCCTCGTCGAAACGCTTCTGCTGCTGCAGCAGGCGGGCGAGGGCACGGTAGTAGTTGAGGTTGCTCGGATCGGCCTCGATCTTCTTGCGCTGCTCGGCGATCATCACCTCGGCATCGGTTCCGGTGACCACCCCTCTGGCCTCCATCGCCAGCTTGTCGGTAGTATCCTGGTCCTTGACCAGCTTGCGGAAGTCGCCGCCTTCGCCGGCCGCATCCCAGGTGCCGGCCATGGCGATGCGGGCATCGGTATCCTTCAGCAGGTTCATGATGCCGGCGTCCATCGGCTTGAGGTTGATCAGCGCATTGAGCACCTCGCGCGCCTTGGTCCACTGCTCGGCGGTGCGGTAGGCGTTTGCCAGGCACTCCATCAGCTTCGTGTTCTGCATGTCCACCTGGTACGCCGTCTCCAGGTACATTATGGCGCTCTCGGGCTGCCCGGCGGCGAAGGCGCACTGGGCGGCCAGATCGACATACTTGACCACCAGCGGCGCCTTGGCAATCAGCCGTTCGGCAGCCACCAGTGCCTCCGCATGACGGCCGCGGCGCAGCAAGGACAGCGTCTTGAAGTACTGGGGCAGGGCGCCGAGTTCGGCCAGCGCAAGCTTGAGGGCGCTGGGCTTATCCTTGGTGAACCGCTGCAGACTGGCCGCGCGCAGGAACTTGCGGGCGCGGAAAAAGTCCGGCGAGAGTTCGACGCAGGTGTGGAGCAGGTCGATGGCCATATCGAGACTGCCACGCTCGAGGGCCGCAAATCCCTTGTTGAACAGGGTGTTCAAGCGCCTCTGGGCCTGCGGGTCGCTATCGGCTTGTACTTGGGGCTCTTCAGACATGGTAACAATCCCTGACGATGCGGCGTAATCTACCGCATACTTAATAAGGTTAACAATTGTTCACCATTTATACAGGGTTTGGCGGCATACGTCAATTAAACATCCGCCAGCCAGTCGCCGCAGGGCACCGCTGTCTCGAAGGGCGAGGCGGGTAGGCCGGTGCCGCCGACCAGATTGGCCCGCGGATTGTCGGCCCAGGCGTAGCGTATCCAGCGCGGTTCGCTGACCGCCCCGGCACGCAGAACGACGGCGTCGGTGCCCTCGATGCGCGCCTCGGCCCAGTGGAAGACGCGGTCCGCGCCCGCCAGTTCGAAGCCCTCCGGGCAGGTGCCGCTGCTGAGCGCCAGGCCGGTGCCCACCGGCTGGAAACGGACGAGTACCTCCCCGCCGCGCCGGATAGCGCGGACGGGTAGGGGACTCGAACCGACAAGATCCGTGCGCCCGTAGTCGTTGACCAGCGCGCACAGGGCCAGGCGCAGTCCCACGTCCTGCTTGTTTTTCGGATGGATATCCTCGGCATCGCCGATGTCGATGATGACCGCCATGCCGCCGTTGGGAACCCGGTCGAGCGTCAGGCGCTGGGCCTCGCGCAACTCCGCCCAGTCGCTTTCGACCGGCTCGTCCACGCTGCTCAGGTAGTTCGCGATCTGCACCCAGTAGAAGGGCAGGTCGCCCTGTCCGAAGGTGCGGCGCCAGTCGCGGATCATGTTGGGGAAGAGCAGACGGTACTCGGTCGGGCGCGAGGAGTTGGATTCGCCCTGGTACCAGATGAACCCCTTGAGCGCGTAGGGGGCGAGCGGGGCGATCATGGCGTTGTGGAGTGCCATGGGGGTGTTCGGGTTGTCGGGACCGTAGGCGAGGGCCGGCGGTGGCGGCGTGCAGCCGAAATCCTGCTCGATCCGGTAGAGCCAGGTGCCGTCGAGGGGCAGGCGATCGCTAGAGTCGGCACCGACAGGCGCTACCCACATCTCATCCGCGGGGCCGGTCATGCCGCCGCCGTAGATCTCGCTGAAGACGCGGACCGCGATGACGTTCCGTCCTGCCGTGACGGACGCGCCGGGAATACGGTAGATGCGGGGCGTCTGCCAGGCATCGGGTGAATCCTGCATGGTCAGGCTGCCGAGGAAGTGCCCGCTGAAATATGTATGGTCGCTCTTGTCGCAGGCGCCCACATGCAGCTCCAGCTCGCGTCCGGCCCAGGCGGCGGGGATCTCGATAGTGCGGCGGAACCAGAAGACGCCGTTGGTGACGTGTCCGGCGGCTCTCCAGAGGCGCGGCAGTTTCATGGTGCGCCAGTTGGTCTCGTCGGCATCGGGCAGGTGCCAGCCATCCTTCTCGCCCCCATTGCCGGCGTCGACGGGTATCTGCGCAAACCAGTCGGCCCGGCGCTTCTCGAAGGCATCCCGTTCCGACTGGCCGTCGGGGCCGAAGAAGTGGTCGATCTTATCGGCGTGGCAGCGGAGTGCGGGATCACCCAGCAACCCCTCGCGGCTCGTCCACGCCTCGGCGATGGTACCGCCCCACGAGCTGTCGATGATGCCGATGGCGACTCCCAGCTCGCGGTACAGCTTGCGTGCGAAGTAATAGCCTACTGCGGTGAACTTGCCCGCCGTCTTGGGCGAGCAGACCTGCCAGCATCCCTCCGTCTGCTCCTGCGGCGCCATGGCGGCCACGCGCGCCGTGGTCCAGACGCGGATGGCGGGATAGTCGGCGGCGGCAATCTCCCGGGCCGCGTCGCGGCTCTCGGAGACCACCATCTGCATGTTCGACTGGCCCGAGGCCAGCCAGACCTCGCCGAGCCAGACATCCTTGATCCTGGCTTCGGTGCCATCGGCCTGTACCGTGAGCTCCAGCGGCCCGGCGGCCGGCTGCGGCGGCAGGATCGCCATCCAGCGGCCCTTTTCGTCCGCCTGCGCCTCGGCCTGCGCCGATCCCAGGCGCACGCTCGCCTTCGTGCCGGGGCGGCACCAGCCCCATACGGGCAGTGGCCGGTCGCGCTGCAGCACCATGTGATCCTGGAAGAGAGAGCCGAGACGGAGATTCATAAGGTTGACCTGTGAGAGCTTTGGGTGTGTTGCCGCCCGATTCTACGACTGCGCCCCAGTTGCGTCAAGCGCAGGGTGCGGCGCAGGGTACGGCGGTGGTAATCGGCTAGTGACCGGGGCTAATACTACACTTTGTCTCAACGCTTTGTCTTCGCGCTTTGTCCCTTTACGCTTCGTCCCCGCACTTTGTCCCCACACTTTGTCGGAAGATTTGGCGGCTGAAGTGATTACGACAAAGCGTAGGGACAAAGTGTTTGGACGAAGTGTAGCCGACAAAGCGTGGAGACAAGGTGTGGGGACAAGGTGTGGGGACAAGTTGTAAGCGCGAAGCACTCACTTAAACCCACACTTAATCCCACTCTTAATCGGCACGCTTCATCCACCCGCTTAATCCATTTTCGCGTGCATTCGCGCCCATTTGCGTCCATTCGCGGCTCCCCACATACTTGGGTGGTCGAATGAGTCGAGCGAATCGAATTGTTCGAATCCATCGATTCTTTCGATTCAATCGAAACTAACCGCGTGTCTGCGGCTCGCCGGTCACACCGCGTAGCGGCGTGACGGGGACGGCTCGCCCTACCTTTCGGTGGCTGTACCGTGAGCTTGTGCCGGGGCGGCGGGCGTGGTGGTTCGGTACAGGCGCCAGCAAAACTCTAGAACTTCCATTTCGCTTTTCGCAAATTGCGCGGTTAAAAACCCTGGCGCTCTTGGCGTCTTGGCGGTTCAACACAAGCGGGGTGCTTCGGTACAGTCGCCAGCCTAACTTTAGAACTTTAGAACTCCCGAACTTTTCCGCTTCCATCACGCCTCAAACACCGCTATACTGACCGCACAGGAGAGGAGAGAACGGCATGAGCAGAGGCACAATAGACCGCTATTTCGAGCTGCGGCAGCAGCAGATGCAGATCGAGCGCGAGCTGGAGGCGTTGAAGCCTCTGGTCGCTGATAGCCTGCGCCAGCGGCAGGGCGTAGTGCGCCTGGATGGCTATGACCTGATGCTGCAGACCTATACCGCCTGGGACTACTCGCCGCGGGTGGCGGAGATGCAGCAGGCGCTGGTCGCCGCCAAGCGTCAGGAGCGCAGCGATGGTACCGCCAAAGTCCGCGAGCGGCGCGACATGCTGGTGCTGCGTGCGGTACGTGGCGCGGACGGGTGGCGGGAGATCCGCGAGGATCACGCCCCCTACGGCGACGAGTGGGAAGCGGACGAGGACTGAGTGTCACGGTATGCGGGCCTGGGCGAAGCGGATCTGGCCTGCGAGGTCGCGCGCAATCGTGATGTCGGTGAATCCGGCCTGTCCCAGCAGGGCGCGGACGGCCTCGCCCTGGTCGTGGCCGATCTCGAGAAAGCACCAGCCGTGCGGCTTGAGCGCCATGGCCGCGTCGGGAATCAGGTGGCGCAGCACCTCCAGGCCGTCGGTGCCGCCGTCGAGGGCGCTGCGTGGTTCAAAGTCGCGGATCAGTGTCGGCAGTTGTTCGCAGGTATGGCTGGCGATGTAGGGCGGGTTGGAGACCAGCGCATCCAGCGAGGCGGTCGGCAGACCGGCGCAGAATTCGCCTTGGATGAACTTGATGCGCGTGGCGACATTGTGGCATGCGGCGTTCTCGCGGGCCAGTTCGAGCGCCGCGGGCTCGCGGTCCACGGCCACGATCTCGCAGCGGGGCACCTCGGTGGCCAGACTAATTGCAATGCAACCACTGCCGGTACCGATGTCGGCGAGCCGGGGCACCGGCGCTTGCCAGACTTCGGAATGGTCGAGCACCCGTTGCACTAGTTGCTCGGTTTCGGGGCGCGGAATCAGCGCGCGGCGATCCACCTTGAGTGTCAGGCCACGGAACTCCCACTCGCTCAGGATATACTGCACCGGCTCGTGGGTGCCCAGGCGCAGCACGCCGCGGCGCAGGGCCGCCACCTGCAGGGGGCGGAGCTGCCGCGACCGTTCGAGAGACAGTTGCAGCCGTGGCAGGCGCAGGATGCGCGCCGCCAGCAGCTCACATGCGATGCGGGGTTCCGCGACGCCGCGGGCCGCAAGCCAGCGCACCGATGCTTCCAGCAGCGAAGCCAGTGAATGGTTGGCGGCGGCGGTGGGCGGCGGATTGGACGACATGCGAATTAAATTAGAAGGAGTCGCTTGCAAAACCCCTTGCTTGCAGGTGTGGCACGGGCATCTTGCCCGTGTTTAATGGGCGGGACGCACATGCCACGCGGGGTTTTGCAAGAGCCTTAGAAGGGCATGCTGTCGTCCAGCGGCGGCTCGTCGTCTGGAAAATAATCGTCACCAGCGCCGGCGGCGGTGGCGTCGAGGCGCTCGAACTTGAAGCATTCGAGGTTGACAAAGTGGCGGCCCTGGTATTCGCGTCCACGGATGCTGAAGCTCACGCGGAGCCGTTCGCCGGCATGCACGTCGTCGAGCAGGGCGCAGCCGTCCCTGATGCAGGCAAAGGCGATCTCCTGCGGATAGCGCTCATCCTCGGTAGTGATGACGAATTCGCGTTTGGTGAAGCCGCTGTTGAAAGTCTGCGTATCCTTGACAAGCTTGACGGTGCCGGTCATTTCGTAAAGCATGGTAGTTCTCCCGTGGGCGCGTGGAAATTGACGCCTCGCATTCAAAAACTTAATTATGTCAGAAACCGGCGTTCGAGGCGACCACAAAGTTGAGCCCAAAGTTGAGCCCCAAGAGCCTCAAGAGCCTCTTGCAAAACCCCTCGTGGCATGGGCGTCCCGCCCATGGACGGGATCACGGGCAGGATGCCCGTGCCACGTGTGCGCGCAAATGCAGTCGTTGACTTTGCTTCATCGTGTGGGGTATGATAAAAATACTTCGTTGTTTTGGTTGATGCAGGAAAGGAAACTTGAAGGTGAATGCTAACCGCCCGGATTTTGAAAAGCTTGCCAAGGCGTCGCGCAGCCATGAGCCGGCTGTTGCCGGTCTTGTGGGGCACCCCTTCACGCTGGCGCTGACTCCCGTGGCCGATGGCCGCGCAGGCGCATACGAGGACAATGCCGCGCGTACCTGGGCGCTGACGGCCAAGATCTATGCCCTGCTCTCGGAGCATGTGCGCCTGCCGGACGGCAGCCCGATCCGCATCGTGGTGGCGCCGGAGATCGTCTATGGCGCCCGTTCGGGAGCCCGCGCGCAGGCCTATTACACCTCGCAGGGTGTCTCGGCCAACATCTGGGTCTGCCGCTCCTGGTGCTATGGCGACGAGCTCATGTCCGCCTGCCAGGGCATCGGCAGCAGTGAATGGCAGCAGGCAGCCTATGGTCTGAACCAGACCGACCGCCCCGGCGCCGTCTGGCTCAAGGCCTTCTGCGCGGCGATGGACGAGAAGCAGCGGCCGGTCTTCTCGATCTACAGCCCCGACCTTGAGGACGAGACGCAGCCCTTCAATGATTTCATCCGCGAGCGCCTGCTGCGCTTCGCGCGCTGCGCCATGGCCGTCGGCTTCCTGCGCGGCAAGAACTTCCTCGGCATCGGCGGCGTCTCGATGGGTATCATCGGCTCCGACCTGCGCCGCAACCTCTTCCTGCACTACCTGGGCATGGGGACGGCCTCGTACGACATGTGCGGCCTGCGCGGGCGTATCGAGACCGGTTTCTATGACCACGAGGATCTGGATAAGGCGGTGGCCTACGCGCAGAAGCGCTGGACGTGCGACTTCGGCACCGGCAAGCGCCCCCTGCCGCCGGAGCAGCTCCTGCGCGAGAGCCTGAAACTGGCGCTGATTGTGCGCGACCTGATGATCGGCAACCCCCGCCTGGCCGACCCCGCCGTGGGTCGCAAGCAGGGCTTCAAGGCCAACGTCGAGCTCGCGCAGGGCTACAACGCCTTCGCCGCCGGCACGCAGGGACAGCGCCAGTGGACGGACTACTATTCAACGTTCGACGTGGCCGAGGCGCTGCTCAACAGCTCGTTCGACTGGAACGGGCCGCGCGCGCCGATGATCGTCGCGACCGAGAACGACGGCAAGAACGCCATCGGCATGATGGTCGGCAACCTGCTCTCCGGCGGTGCGGCGCAGTTGTTCTCGGACATCCGCACCAACTGGTCCCCGGCCAGCATCCACAAGGCCACCGGCGTCGACGTCAGCAAGCTCTGCCCGAACGGCATCATCGACAAGCGCAACTCCGGCGCCGGCGCGCTGGACTACGCGCTCGACATCTTCAAGCTCGTCAAGGGCGGCTCGAAGATGACGGTGCAGGCCGTCGTCCGCGCGATCCAGAATGATCCCGCGCTGCAGAAGAAGCTCGAGGATCTGGCGCTCAAGGGTACGCGCTTCATGTCCTGCAACGCCGAGTACTTCCCCGGCGACGGACTCTCCAGCCATTACCGCACTCCGGGTGGCGTGCCGATGACCGCCTACCGCTACAACGCCGTGGGCGACACTCTCACCTGCTCCGTCATCGAGGGCGAGACGGTTAATCTGCCGAAGAAGGTCGGGGACCACATCGGCCGCGTGACGGATCCCACCTGGCCGGAGTCCTACTGGACCCCGCGCGGTCTCAGTTCGTTCGATTACATGAGCCGCATCGGCCCCAACCACGACGGCAACAGCTTCGGCCTGATCGGTGCCGACTTCATCACCTTCAACTCGATGCTGCGCATTCCGGTCGACTTCCACAACATCGCCCCCGGGGACTGCTTCCGGCCGACCTTCTGGGATCGCTGCGGTGGCGACGACTTCCGCGCCTGCTCGCTGCTTGGCCCGGTGTACCGCTAGACCGCAAGGCGGGCGCCCGCGCTGGCAGGCGCCCGTATGACAGGGTTCAGACTAGTAACGCCAACCGCCCCTGTGGGGCGGTTGGAACAGGTGAGAAACGCCACTTTGTCGCGAGCTTTTTCGGAAACTTTGTCGCAAGCGGAAGAGTAAGCGGGTGGAGTAAGTGCGCCGATTAAGAGTGAGATTAAGAGAGGGGTTAAGTGTGTGCTTCGCACTTACACTTTGTCCCCGCACTTTGTCTCCACGCTTTTTCGGCTACGCTTCGTCCCTTCACTTCGTCCCTTCACTTCGTCCCTTCACTTCGTCCCTTCACTTCGTCCCTTCACTTCGTCCCTTCACTTCGTCCCTACGCTTTGTCAAAAGCGGAAGAGTAAGCTAAAGTTCCGGCTCCCTGTTCGCTTCAGATGCGCACTGGAGCCCGCGGTCTCCGCGGTGTATTGATGCGGCGCATGGATTGAGAACGGGAGGCCTGAACGTGGAGCTCGCCGTCCCGGCGGTAGCGTTCTACACCACTGCGGAGGCTGCGGGCATTCCTTATGGTGGCAGGCATTCCCGCCTGCCCGCGTGTCCAGCGCAGACAGGAATGTCCGCGCCACACTGTGGTGCTGGCGCCTGCCAGTCCTGTGCCCGCCGTTAACGGCGGGTAGCGCGTCACTGCGTCCCCGCGTCCCCGGCGGCTCCCCTGCCTCCTGTCGCCGCGCCCCGCGTCGCCGCGTCCCCCTCTTCACCCCAGCGAGAGCCAGGTGACGGTTTCGAAGTGCTGGGTGCGCGGGAACATGTCCAGCATGCGCGCGCCGCGCAGGCGGTAGCCGAAGGAGCCGAAGCGCCGGATGTCACGCGCCAGCGTGGCGGGATCGCACGCGACATAGATAATGTGCGGCACACGCCCGTTGGCGAGTGTCTCGGTGACGTTGGGCTCGAGTCCCTTGCGCGGCGGATCAGCCACGACAATGCGGCGCGACAGGTCGAGTTCGTCGAAGCCGTTGCGGGCGGCCTCCTCGACGCGGGCGCACTTGAAGGTGGCCGGCAGGTTTAGCTCCTTGCTGTTCCGGCGCGCGGCGGCGACGGCGGAACGGACGCTCTCGATGCCGTGTACAGGTGTTGCGCCATCGGCCGCACAGGCCAGTGCCAGCACACCGACGCCACAGTAGAGATCCAGCACTTGGCGCGTGTTGCTCTCAGCGGCGGCTTGTGCGTACCACTCGCGCACCTGGCGCACCAGTTCGTCGGCTACGGGTAAGTTCACTTGATAGAAGCAGCCCAGCGGCACCTTAAGCGGGCCGATGGGGCTCTCCTCGGTCAGCATCGGGGCATCTTCGGGGGCCTGGTTCACCCAGCTCGATACTCCGTCGGCGGGTGTCCAGCGTAGTGTGAGGCGCTGGCCATTCTCCAGTTTCAGGCGCGCATTGGCGCGCTGGTTGCTCCAGGCGAAGTTGATGGCATCGCAGGCCAGGGGGCAGCGCTCGACGTCGACGACCGTGCGGTTGTCCTCGCCGTAATAGCCTATATTCGCCGGATCACGTCCCGTGCGCTGGACGTGCAGGACAATCTTGTTGCGGTAGTTCAGGTCGCGTGGCGAGGCAAACGGGGGCAGGGCGACCTCTTGGATGCCGGGTATCTGGCGCAGCAGGCCAAGCATCTGGCGGTGCTTGATCTCGACTTCGGCGGGGTAGGCGAGGAAATCGTAGACGCATCCGGGCATGGAGGCTCCATCGGCGTCGCTGGTACAGGGCGGGATGCGGTGCGGCGAGGTCTCCAGGAGCCGGATTACCCGCGCCTCCGCGAAGTTCTTCTTGCTGGCAGTGATCTCGGCCTCGATCCGCTCGCCCGGTGCGACCCGTGGCACGAAGATCACCAAACCCTCGTGGCGCGCGATTCCGGAACCGCGGTACGCCACATCATCAATTTTCAAGTCCAGTCTGGTCCCGACTTCAAGCATGTCACATCTCCCTTATTATTATCGAGGATCCTGCAAATCCCCTTGCCTGCAGGTGTGGCACGGGCATCTTGCCCGTGTTTCATGGGCGGGACGCCCATGCCGCGAGGGTTTTTGCAAGCGCCTCATCAGTGTACCAAGCGAACAACCGCACTATAGCACGCCGCGACAGAATCCGCAACCCGCGACAATGTGGCGGCTGCTGCCTGCTGGCTGCCGGTGGCTGCCTGCTGGCTGAGCGGTCAGGAAGCCGAATTTATGGCGGGCGGTGAAGCTAAGGATGGTGCAGCAGATGATTCAGCCCTGAAAGGGCGAGATATATGGCGTTCCTGCTGCCTTGACGGTTTCCTCATCTGCGCGGGCCGGGTCCCGCGGTAGAAAGCGCGTCCGGGTCCGCGCACTCAAAACCGCTGGCGCACGTAGTGCGCTGCGCGGGGTGGCCTAATTTGCGTGTAGGCGGCGGCACCGGGCGTCCTGCCGGGAGGGACGAGCGTCTGCTCGTCCACGGAGCTGCAGGCAAGCAGACGCTTGCCTCTTCCGGCGGCAGTTCCGGTAGTACCGGCAGTACCGGCAGTGCCGGGGATCGGGGACGAGGACGAGGACGAGGACGAGGAAGAGCGAGGCACCAACCAATCACAAATCACCAATCACCAAATCACAAATCTAAAATCCCCCTTGTCGCTAGCCCATTCCCATGCCAGCCGATTCCCCTTGCTCCCGCCGCCCCATTCTGCCACACTTCCCCGCGACGGACGGAAGGCGGTC
>JAAYLN010000397.1 GCA_012521875.1 Lentisphaerota bacterium
CCTCGGCCCGCTCTACCTCACCCGCTACCGCCTCTACGCCGCCAGCCTCCAGCGCTTCCTCTCCGCCGACCCCCTCGGCCTGGCGGGCGGCCTCAACCTCTACGCCTACGCCGAAGGCGACCCGCTCACCTACATCGACCCGCTGGGGTTGAAGGCCGATGGGATGTGGTACGACCAGACAAGCGATTGGCTTAGCCGTGTCACGGGAACGGCCAAGGACTACTACAACGAAACCCTTCCGTGGGGCGTGGCAGGCGTTCTCAACACGGCCATCGACGTGTTGGCGGGCATCGGCCACACACCCGCCGCCATCGGGCATCTTGGCGAAGGGACGGGCCGCTTCTCCGCCGACCCGAGTTGGCAGAACCTCCCTGGCGTTGCCTCCGACGTCCTGACCGTCGTTAGCGTCGCCGCCGTTACCGCCTCAGCTTTGCCATCTGTAAGCGGGTCCGGAGCGCCGGCGGCAACCAGCAAAGCCGCAACGCCTACCGTAAAAAATGTAGCTGATGCCAATAAGCTAAATCACATCTTCGGAAAGGCAGAGCACGGACTAAAAGGAGTCGTAAAGCAATTTGGGTCTCAAGAGTCGGCATTTCGAGCGATACAGCAGGCAACAGAAGCATCGGTGAAATCCAAGGGACTGTCTGGTGTTTTCGAGACCACAGTGAAGCTCGGTACAGAAACAGTTACAGTACGCGGCAATGTGATCAATGGTGTGGTCAAGATAGGGACGGTTTTCAAATGATTGATCTTACAAACTTTGAATACGCCGTATTGACCAAGCTGCTAGACGGCAAACATAGGTTTTTGGCGTTGCTTCGTGAACAGCTTGCCTCATGTCGAGTAAGCCGTCGCGAATTCACCGGGGCAGGTTTCTACACTCATCTGCATGTTGATAATTCTCTTGCGCTCGGCGATATTCAGTTGCGTTTTGGGGATGTTGTTGCGGAGATTAACGAGATGCCTCATGGGGCAGGTTTTGTCCTGTATATCAAGAATGGAAGACTGAGCCTTCTTGAAGGTTACGGCTACGACGACCCATGGCCCATCAAGATTACCACATACACATTAAGATACATAACAGGAGAAGAGCGCAACTGGGATGAGTTGAAGGAGGTGTTGGTCTTTGCTACCACTAAAGAGAAGAAAAACATGGCGACAATAGAGAGCGTCACGGAAAGAGATGATGCCGCAATGCTGGACGAGCTGCTTTGGACGGTCTTGTGGCAGCCGTTCGGACTTCCGCGTGATATGCGCCATTTGTTGAAGCGGGAAGGTGAGGAATTTGCCTTACTGGCTCGGAAAAATGCTCAATTAGTTGGGGGTTTGGTGGCTGTTTTGAGCAGAAAAGGCGAAATGGAGATTCGTCACCTAGCTGTTGACGCGCATGTCCAAGGGCAAGGCATCGGTCGCAGTCTTGTTGCCGAACTCTGTCGGATAGCTGAAAATAAAAACTGCAAACGGATTCATACCATTGCTCGCAACACATCAGTTGCTTTTTTCCGAAAACTTGGTTTTCGAATTTCTTCGGAAAAGGCGCCGAGTCATCCGATTTTCCTGAAACATGGAATCACATTTGAAATCATGGAGAAATGAACAGCTTTCTCAACAGAGCAACCATAGTTCTAGCCGCGGTTGTCGTGTCTAGCGTAGCGCCATCCATACATGCATATGTGCCGGATATCAACCGCTACGATCCTGCGGGCAACCTCACCAACCGCCTCGACGGTGCTGGTAACTCGATCCAATACACCTACGACGCTTTAAATCGCCTGGTTCACCGTCAATACGGCCACGGCATGCCGTGGCCCTACCAAAGCATCTTTACCCACGACGCCGTCGGCAATCTCCTCACCGCCTCCAACGAAACCGCGTACCTCTCGTTCACCTACGATGCAATGGACCGGCTCGCCTCGGCGGCGACGACGATCTCCAACTTCACCTACACCGCCGCCTACGCCCGCGATGCCGGTGGCTTGATCACCAACCTCACCTACGCCCCCGGCAAGGCCGTCTCCCGTACCTACGACCCCGACGGCCGCCTCGCGTCCGTCTCCGACTGGCTCGGGCACACCTGGACCTTCGCTTGGGATGGGGCCGGAAAGCCGACAGGATCAACCTCCCCCGGCGGAATCGTTGCGACCAACCACTACGACGCTGCCGGACGCCTTTCCTCCTGGGCCGCCGGTAGCCTCGCGGGCCGCGCGGTCACCCGCGACGCGGCCGGTCTGAAAACCCGCGACGACATCACCGCCGGGCCACATCCCGTGCCCTCGTTGGTCCGCTACGCCGAAAACATTTTCGACGCAGCCGACCGCCTGGTCTCCGCGCAAGTCCGCTACGGCAGCCACACCAACGCCGCCGTCTCCGAGACCTACCTGTATGACGGCAACGGTGCGCTCACCAACCTCGTCTCCGGTTCCAACGCCGTCTTCTCCGCCGCCTACGACCCCCTCGGCCAACTCTCTTCTCTGCGCCTCAGCGCCTCTGCGCGAGACCTCTCCTACGACGCTTTGGGCAACCGTGTCGTCTCCGGCGACCGCCTCTGGATACCCGATCACGCCGACCCCTTGAAGCGCCCGCTGATCGAGGCCGACGCCGCCACCGGCGAGCCGATCCGCTACTACCTCTGGGGGCCGGGACGCCTGCTCGGGTTCATCGACGCCGCCTCCGGTACGCTCACCGTAGCCCACTGCGACGAGTACGGCTCCGTCGTCGCCCTCACCGACGCCTCGGGAAATACGCTCCATACTGCCTGCTACGGCCCGAACGGCCAGGATTGGGGCACGACCGGAACCAACCCCACGCCCTTCGCCTGGCTCGGCGGCCACGGCGTGCAGCGGGTGGCGGTCTCCGACCACCTTGGCCCGCTGTATCTTACGCGCTACCGCCTGTACGCCGCCTCGCTCCAGCGGTTCCTCTCGCCCGACCCCCTCGGCCTCGCGGGCGGGTTGAACCTCTACGCCTACGCCGAAGGCGACCCGCTGACGTACATCGATCCGTTGGGGTTGAAGGCCGACGGCATGTGGTATGACCAGGCGAGCGACTGGCTTAGCCGTGTCACGGGAACGGCGAAAGACTATTACAACGCCAACCTCCCGTGGGGTGTTGCCGGTACAATCAACACGGCCATCGACGTGGTTACGGGCATCGGGCACACGCCCGCCGCCATCGGCCACCTTGGGGAGGGCACGGGAACCTTTTCCGCCGATCCGAGTTGGAGGAATGCCGGTGGCGTTGTCTCCGACGCCCTTGTCGTAGGCAGCGTCCTTTCCGCCACCGCCTCGGCCCTGCCGTCATTGAACGGCTCGGCAGCGGCGGCGACAGGCAAGGCAGCAGACCTCCCGATCAAGGGTTTCCATGGCAGCAAGGGTGCCAATCCATACCACGCGCTAGATCGCGCCGTCGAACGCGGAGTCAGCCCGAAGGCAATTCTGGAGACGGTCAATAACCCGACAGTGGTGATCCAACAAGGAGGCGGGCGGACGATGTATTTGACGCCGGACGCAGCCGTCGTACTCGACGGAAGTGGCCAGGCTGTCACCATATGGGGTGCTGCACAGCACACGCCCAAGACACTTGAGTTGCTTCGTGCGGCAGGAGCGACCAAATGAAAGTGCAAAAATGGTTCTGTCCGCTGTACCGAGCCGATATTGCGGAGGGGAAGTGCCTCGACATCAACTACGAGCGGCTTGGTTACTTGGACGGTGGCTGCCTTGCCGAGGTAACTAGACTGACCGGCAAGCGGGAACCGGACATCAGCAAGACTTGCGAGTTGTGCCCGAATCTTCCATTCGACGACCTCGAGGGAACGGTCTCCTTTCCGCGACAAGGAATCCCCGACCGTCCCGATTCGGACCATGCGGAGCGGTAGATGCGAACAAGGAGTCTCCATAGTTTGCTGTTTCGGATGGCCTTCGCCTTCCTCTGGCCCTCCTGCGGGGACGCCGCCTTTGTCCGACCCTTCGGCGCAACGGACGCCTTCGGGTACGACGGCTTGGGCAACTGGACCACCTTTACGAACGCCGAGGGTCGTGTCTACACGATGGCCTACGACGCCCTGGGCCGCATCGTTGCCGCCACGAACGCCGCCAGCGAGCAGGTCTTCGCCAACCGCTACGATCCTGCCGGAAACCTGACAAACCGCACCGACGGCGCGGGCAACTCCATCGCCTCCAGCTACGACGAACTCAACCGGCTTGTCATGCAGGAGTCTGGCGTCGGGAGTCCTGCGTCCTCGTACAGCTACGACCCGGCGAACAACCTTCTGACCGCCTCGAACGCAACGGCGTACCTCTCGTTCGGCTACGACGCGATGGACCGGCTCACATCGGCGGCGACCAGCCTCTCCAACGCCACCTACAACGTCACGTACCACCGCGACGCGGGCGGGCTGGTCACGAACCTGGTCTACGCTTCCGGCAAGGTCGTCACCCGCGCCTACGACCCCGATGGCCGCCTCGCCTCTGTCTCCGACTGGCTCGGCCACACCTGGACCTTCGCCTGGGACGGCACCGGCAAGCCGACTGGCTCTACCGCCCCCGGCGGTATCCTCGCCACCAACCACTACGACGCGGCGGGGCGGCTCACCTCGTGGAGCGTCGGCGCGCTCGCCGGTCGCGCCATCAGCCGCGACCTAGCCGGACTCAAAACCCGCGAGGATGTCACCGCTGGCCCGCACCCCGTGCCGTCCTTCGTGCGCTATTCGGAGAACACCTTCGACGCCGCCGACCGCCTGGTCACGGCGCAAGTCCGCTACGGCTCGCACACCAATGCCGCCGTCACCGAGACCTACCAATACGACGGCAACGGCGCGCTCACCAACCTCGTCTCCGGTTCCAACGCCGTCTTCTCCGCCGCCTACGACCCCCTCGGCCAACTCTCTTCTCTGCGCCTCAGCGCCTCTGCGCGAGACCTCTCCTACGACGCCTTGGGCAACCGTCTTGTCTCCGGCGACCGCCTCTGGATACCCGACCACGCCGATCCCCTCAAGCGCCCGCTGATCGAGGCCGACGCCGCCAGCGGCGTGCCCATCCGCTACTACCTCTGGGGGCCCGGCCGTCTACTCGGCTTCATCGACGCCGCCAGCGGTGTCCTCACCGTCGCCCACTGCGATGACTACGGCAGCGTCGTCACCCTCACCGACTCCTCCGGCGCCACCCTCCACACCGCCAGTTACGGACCCAACGGTCAGGATTGGGGCCAGACCGGAACCAACCCCACGCCCTTCGGCTGGCTCGGCGGGCACGGTGCCCAGCACCTCGCCACCTCCGACCACCTCGGCCCGCTCTACCTCACCCGCTACCGCCTCTACGCCGCCAGCCTCCAGCGCTTCCTCTCCGCCGACCCCCTCGGCCTGGCGGGCGGCCTCAACCTCTAC
>JAAYLN010000398.1 GCA_012521875.1 Lentisphaerota bacterium
ACTTCGAGCCAGTAGTGCTGGACCTTCTTGACTTCGTGCCAGGGGAAGCGCGCCGGGTCGCGGATGGGTTCCTGGAGCGTGGGCGTCGATTGGCGACAATTCGTGACCACATAGAGCCAGTAGCAGTCGCGCCGATCCTCGGCCACGCGGCGCTCGTTGGGCGTGAGCAGGATCGTCCCGGTCGGATCGCCCAGCCCCTTGACCTCGATCAGCCGCAGCTCGCCGGAGCTGAGGTCAAGACTGGTGATGTCGTAGCCGAGGTTCTTCTCGTGGACATCGTACACCTGGCGGCCCTGCGCCGTCTCGTGGTCCATGACGACCCGCATGGCCGTGGCCTCGGTCTCCGGGTTGGGCTGGAGCCGTTGGACCTCCGCAGTGTCTCGTTCCGGGTGCGGCAGAACGAGGACGCTCGTGATGCGCTCCACGGCCTGCAAGGAGAGTGACCGTTGCCGTTCCATTTCCTGCCTGCGGCGGTCGCGGCGGGCAAGGAGTTCCGCGTGACGGTTCTCGGCCTGGGACAATCGCCCCTCCGCGCCGGGTAGCTTCTTGTCCACGTCCGAGGCGGCTTTGCCGATCTCCTCGTCGGCCCTTTGGAGAAGCTCCGTGAGGGAGAGTTCCACATGGGCCGCGATGCGTTCGACCTCGGAGAGACGTTCCTTGCGGGTCTCTTCCAAGAACGGATGGAAGGCGGCAGTCTGGAGCCACGACGACTCCTCCGGCAGGAGGGCAATGGACGGCAGTTCCTCCGGCAACTTGGCCGGTGTGAAGTTGCCCAAGATGCCCGGTTCCCGGAGGGCTGGTTCCTTGCCGTCGGTCACTTCGATGGCAAACAACCGTTCGTGGATGACCTGTCCGAGACCGTCCACGACGCGGGCACGGTAGAAATCGAGTCGCGCTGGTTGGTCATGCTGGATCGAGTAGAAGCACGCCCCTGTGCCGAAGGCGTCCACGGACAGCAACGCGGTGTGACGGCGGACGGCCTCGAAGAGTGGATGCCCCGGCGTGACCCATTCCAGAGCGTTTTTCTCCGCCACGTCGCGGTCGGTGGATGATCTCGGATACTTTCCGGCCAGGGCGGGAAGCCTCCAGTCTGAGTCGTGCTCGTAACGGCGCAGAACGGACGGCGTGCGACCCGGGTCGAAGGTGTGGGGGAGCGAGGGGACGACCTTGAGGTCCAGGCGGGCGTATTCCGCGCCGTCGCGGATGAACCGGGCAATGGTCTCCGGCACAACGCGCCGTTCCTGGGCCAGCGCACGCCGTTCCACGAGCATGCGCAAATTGAGCTTCTTCGACGCCAGCCCCTCCAAAGCGTTCCGACAGATGGAGCGGAACTGCCCCTCGTCCACGTTCTTGAGCAGGCGGTCTTCCAGGTCGGCATCGCCGAGCCTGCCAGCGTAGTAGTCGCGGAGGACGCGCTCGACATGGGCGGCGGGCAGAACTTCGCCGACCACGTTGAACACAGCGTCGTCATCGAGGGCGTCCCGGATTTCCTGGAGCTTCTCCAGCAGCCGTTGCAGCACGCGGCCTTCGATGGAGTTCGTGGCGACGAAGTTGAAGATCAGGCAGTCCTTGCGCTGGCCGTACCGGTGGATGCGCCCCATGCGCTGTTCGAGTCGGTTGGGGTTCCAGGGGATGTCATAGTTGAAAAGGATGTTGCAAACCTGGAGGTTGATGCCTTCACCTGCGGCCTCGGTGGCCACCAGGACCTGGATCGCCCCATCGCGGAACTGCTGCTCGGCATAGAGCCGCGATCCCGGCTCGTCGCGGGAACCGGGCCGCATGCCGCCGTGGATGAAGCCGACCCGGAATCCCCACTCCTTGAGTTTGCCCACGAGATAGTCCAGCGTGTCCTTGAACTCCGTGAAGATCAGCAATCGTTGATCCTGGTGATCGAAGAAACCCTCTTTCTGAAGCAGTTCCTTGAGCCGGGATAGCTTCGACTCGGTTCCGCTGTCCTCTACGGCACGGGCTTGCCCGGCGAGTTCGCGGAGGTCCGCGATCTCCTCGCGAACCTGGTCGGCATTGCCCGCGAGCGTAACCGCCTCGAGCATCTCCTCCAGCCGTTCGCGCTCCGACTCCTCCATTTCTTCGACTTCATCGGCCGATGGCAGGTCGGGGGGTGCCAGGCGAACCAGATCCTGGGCGCGCTTCAAGCCATCCTCCAGGCGTTTGGCGCGGTTATCGAGGCTGTGACGCATGGCGTAGGTGCTGGAAGCCAGCCTGCGCTGGTACAGTGACATCAGAAACCCGACGGCGCGGGCGCGCGGATCGTCGCCCTGCGCGGCAGCCTTGGCGCTCTGTTCCTTCACGAAGCGCGTCACATCCCGGTAGAGATTGAACTCGGGGCCGTCCATCTGGAAGTCCACGGTGTGCGGGATGCGTTTGGTGAAGATCTTCTCCGCTACCCAGGTGCCATCGGGCCGCCGTTCCGGGAAATAGACCATCGCTTCCTTGGTTCGGCGCAGGTAGAAGGGCGCACGGCGGCGATCCATCGCGTGCCGGATGGACTTCACGTCGGCATAGGCGTCGGCGTCCAGCAGTTGCAGGAAGAGGCTGAAGTTCTGCGGGTCGCCCTTGTGCGGAGTGGCCGTCAGCAACAGAAGATGGTCGGACGTATCGCGTAGAAGCTCGCCGAGCTTGTATCGGAGGCTCTTGTGGGTCTCGTCGGCCGCCGACATGCGGTGCGCCTCGTCGACGATGACGAGGTCCCAGTGAACTTGCCGCAGCCCCGGCAGAATGTCCTGCCGTTTGGCGAGGTCGAGGGACGTGATGACGCGCTTCTTCTCCTGCCACTGGTTGAACCCAAATTGCTCGCGGATGTCCGAGCCCTTCATGACCTCGAACTTGGTCTCGAATTTCTCCTTCAGTTCGCGCTGCCATTGGAAGGAGAGGTTCGCGGGACAGACGATCAGAATCCGCTCGGCGAGGCCGCGCAACTCCAGCTCCCGGATCAGGAGCCCCGCCATGATGGTCTTGCCCGCGCCCGCGTCATCGGCCAGCAGGAACCGCACACGGGCGAGCTTGAGCAGATAGTCGTAGATCGCCTCCAACTGGTGGGGAAGCGGGTCCACGCGGGAAATGGACAGTCCGAAGTACGGATCGAACTCGTAGGCGATGCCGAGCGAGTAGGCTTGGATTCCGAGACGAAGCAGTTGCCCGTCGCCGCCGTAGTCGAACGCCGCGTCCAGGATGGTGAGCTTCTCGATGTCCGCCGCGTTCAGCGTTACTCTACGGAACCGTTCGCTGTGCATGCCTACCAGACCGGCGACCCAGGCTCCAGGACCATTGGGGCGCACGGTTTCCACCCGCATCGGCTCGCTGAAGAGCGAGCCGGTGACAACCTGTCCCTCGCGGATGGGGTTCTCTTCGCTCATTCGGACTTCCCCTTCGAGGGCTGCTTCCGCTCGGCGTCGAGTTCCTCTTTCATTTCGATAAGCCGCCGGACCAGGAACGGCTGCGGCATCCGCTTGCCGTTCTCCCAGTGGTTCACGGTGCTGTAGGTCACGCCGACCTTCTGGGCAAACTGCTCCTGCGTCAATCCGAGCCGCTCGCGAAGCTCCTTGATCAACTTCGGAATGTCTGGATCAGTCATTGGCCGCCTTTCTGCCATGCCTTCGCCTTTGCGGGAACCCGCTTTTATGGAAACGGATATAAAGGGTTACATATTGGAGGGCGCATGTCAAGAATGCGCCTCATCGAAAAAGAAGGGCGCACGGTCGTCTCAGGGAAAGCGGGGCTGAGCGTCGTCGCGGAGCAATCAGTCCGTCACTGGGCGAACCCTCTTTCGCTCTACCGGAAGCATCCCGTCCAGCGCCTGCCAGTCCGGCATCTCTCCCGCAGCCTGGAAGCGCGTCCGTGCGTCACGGATCGCGGCGTGCAACTCAGGCCACTCCTGGGACTCGTCTTCGGCCTCGAAGAGGTGCCCGACGGCGCGGAGACGGTAGGCGTAGCCCTCGCGGGCCTCGGTCAGCAGCACGTAGGCCGCCCCGAGGTGCTTCTCGACGCATTCGATGCAGCTCGGTCGTGTGGGCGTATAGGACCGGCGCGGAACGACCAGCGGCGGAC
>JAAYLN010000399.1 GCA_012521875.1 Lentisphaerota bacterium
GCCGGCAAACCGTTCCGAGATTCGGCGGCGGCGTAACGGCGCCCCCCCAAAATAGAAGGGAGAAAACGATGACACAAAAACCGACCATCAGCGCCGATCACGATATCACCGATCTGGCGGACGCCTGGGACCGGTGCCATAGGGCGGACTGGATGCTGTGGCTATGCAGCGTCTTGGGTCTATTGAGCGACCGCGAGCGGCGCCTTATCGCGTGCAAGGTCGTGCGAGAGACGCCGATTGGCGACGGGCGCACGGTGTGGGACCTGCTTACGGGTGAGAGCCGCCACGCGGTTGTCATCGCGGAAAGGTACGCGGACGGGGATGCGACGGACAAGGAGCTAGCTGCGGCGACGGCGGATGCGTCGGATGCGGCATATGCAGCGGCGTCGGCTGTGGCGAGGGCGAGGGCGACGAGGTCGGATGCGGCTGATGCTGCGGAGGTGGCTGCGGCGATGACTGCATATGTGGCGGCGCTAGCTGCGGCGAAGGCGACGATGTCGGATGCTGCATATGCGGCCTATGCGGCTGCGACGACTGCGGCGTATGCCGCGACTGCGGATGCGGCGTATGCGGCGCAGGCGGATATCATCCGCGAGATTGCGGGCAATCCGTTCCGAGATTCAGATGCATAGAAGGGAGAAAACGATGAAACAAAAACCGACCATCACCACGGTCGAGCAGCTGAGGGAGCTCAAGCCATGCGCGAAGGCGCTAGAGTGGCTGGCTGAGAATGGTATCACCGAGCTGGCTGACGCCTGGGACCGATGCCACAGGGGCGACTGGATGCTGTGGCTCTGCGACGCCCTGTCTCTACTGAGCGACCGCGAGATGCGCATGATCGCGTGCAAGGTCGTGCGAGAGACACCGATCGGCGATGGCCGCAAGGTATGGGACCTTCTGACGGTTGAGAGTCGCCACGCGGTCTCCGTCGCTGAGAAATACGCGGACGGGGATGCAACGGATGAGCAGTTGGCGGATGCGTCGGCTGCGGTTGCGTCAGCTACGAAGAGGGCGGCTTCGAGGTGTGCGTCGGCTGCGGCGGGGGCGGCTGCGGCGGCTGCGGCGGCTGTAGCTGCGGCGTGGGCGGCGGATGCTGCGGCGGATGCGGCGTGGGCGCAGGTTTCGGCGGCGCAGGCGGACCTCGTCCGCGCCATCGCCGGTAACCCGTTCCGGGAGGGGTAACACGATGGAGACTATCGCAATCGATCTAACCGGGGACGAGCTTGACGTGCTAGTTGATGCATTGCGCAGCGCCACGGAGCACGCCAAGGATGAGACGAACGGAGCACGCCTCCAAAGGCTAAGGCAGAAGCTGCTCGGGGCTTGGCTTGCAGCCAATATGTTTGACCTGGATGTCTGATATCGCTACCAAACGGCACGTGCCCCCTGCAGGATGCCACTGCAGGGGGCTTTTTTGTTGATATCGGCTCGGCGAGGCGGCTGTTCGAGCCGCTCCGACGGCGCGCAGGGCATCGCTGCAGACAAGCCAATCGGGCGCGCGCGGAGTGCCAGCGGCGGCGCGGTCAGCGGCCGGTGTGACCGAACCCGCCTTCGCCGCGGGCGGTTTCGGGAAGCTCGGCGACCGGCTGCCAGACCAGGCGTTCGACGCGCGCCATGACCAGCTGCGCGATGCGTTCGCCGCGGCGGATGACGAAGGGATCCTGCGAGAAATTGAAGAGGATGATGCGGATCTCGCCGCGGTAGTCGGCGTCGATCGTGCCGGGGCTGTTGAGCACGCCAATGTCGTGGCGTGCGGCCAGGCCCGAGCGCGGCCGCACCTGTGCTTCGAAACCGGGTGGGATGGCGATCTTCAGGCCGGGCGGCACCATCGCCCATGAGCCGGGCTGGAGCGTGATCGGAGCGTCCTCGGGGACCGCCGCGCGCAGATCGAGCCCGGCGGCCTCCTGCGTTTCGTAAGCCGGCAGCGGGAGGTCAGCGGCTTCGGGGGTACGCACGACGGCGACGTGCACCACGGCGTCCTCGCCAACACGATCATCTGGTCTGCGTCTCATCGTCCGGTCTGCACCTCGACCTCGTCGTCGCTCATGCGCACCGGCATGACGAGGAACAACGAATCTGGATCACTCTCGACCTCGAAGACGACCGGAGCGTTGTTCTCATTTAGACGCATGTCCAGCACCTCGTCGGCCGCCACCTTGAAGATTTCCTGCAGGTAGTTGTGGTTGAAAGCGATCTTGAACGGTTCGCCGTCGTAATCGGTCTCGATGACGCCCTCGTAAGCGCCCACCTCGAACGACTGCGCGGCAATTTCAATCTGCCCGGGGGCGAACTTCAGCACGATCGAATGGTGCTTGCGATCAGCGAGGAGCGCCGCGCGCGCGACCGCATCGGCGAGCGTCGTCTTCTGGATGCGGATCGTGCGCGTGAAGGACTGCGGAATGACCGATTCATACTTCGGATATTCGCCGTCGATCAGGTTGCTGACATAGGTCAGGTTGCTCAGCTGGAACCGCGCCTGGCGATCGGTGAAAGAGAGCTCGATTTCACCATCTTCACCGATGGCTCGGTCGATCTCGCGCAGAATCCCATCAGGGACAATCGCCTGGATCGAATTGGTTTCGCCGGTCGCTTCCTGCGGATCGACGACCGTCTTGCCCAGTTTACGTCCGTCGGTCGCGACGCACGTCAGGCGGCCGTCGTGAATGTCGAACAGCATGCCCATTAGCACCTTGCGATAGTCGCGCGTCGGGACGGCGAACATCGTGTTGTGCAGCGCGCGCTTGAGGTCGGCCTGCCGCAGGCGCACGGTAACTTCCGGCTGGATACACGGCCAGGCAGGGAAGTCGTCGGCCGGCATCGTGGAAAGCTGGTAGGTGTTGCGATTGCAGAGGATCGTCATGCGCTCGCCTTTGGCCTGCATCGCGACCTCGCCCTTCGGCAGGCGCTTGACGATGTCGGCCAACAGACGCGCGGGGGCCGTGATGCGGCCGGGCGCTTCGACGCGCGCGGCCAGCTTGACCTGGCCGAAGGAATCCAGGTCGGTGCCGCTGATGCGCGCGTAGTCGCCCTCGGCTTCGATCAGCACGTTGGTCAAAATAGGCATCGTCGTTACCTGACCGACGAGGTTCTGGATCAGGCCAATGCTGCTGGCCAGTGGCTGGCGATCAAACACTACTTTCATGCGATCGGTCTCCTGAATTGGTTTGAACCACCTCCACATCAATCACCGCGTCATCGTCATCAGCATTGGGGTCGGGCAGTGCCTTGGCTGGCTCAGGCAGCGCGGCGCGCCGGATCGACTCCAGGTAATTGTCTAGCGCCTGATGTGGATCAAGGGAAACGCTGATGGATTGGATCGGCCCGCCGCCCGGACCTGTGATCTCTTGGCGGGTGGTCTGCACCCATTGCGCGCCGCGCCGGACGCCAAGCCAGAGAGCCGCTGCCCTGGTATCGGGTGGATACTGCTTGATGGTTTCGGCGCGGATGATCTCGCCATTGTTGCAGAAGACTTTTTCCTCTGGATGGCTGTACCCCACGGCGCGCTGATAGAGTGACTTAGCCACGTTGGCGTCTGCTTCGAGCTTTCCCGCATTAAGTTGAGCGGAAAACTCGGGATGCTTACGCTTCCACCGATTCAACGTATCGACGTTGATTTCTAACTGTTTGGCAATTTCTCGATCGGTGAGGCCGAGGAGTGCGAGCTTGTAAGCGCGCGCGGGCATGTCGGCGTTGTAGAGTGTAGGTCGACCGCCAGGGTTGCGCTTAGGCTTGGTGTTGGTGTTGGTGGTCTTGGCATCCATGGAGGTATTATGGCTTGGGTGCCGGCGGCGTGTCAAGTGTTGGTGTGCCGGTGGAGTGCCAGATAGATGTTGCATTAGATATTTTCACCTTGATCTACCAAAAGAAATGAGCCTAAGTCCAGTGAAATCAATATGCGTTTTAGATGTTTGAGATGTTACAGATATTTTCCCTTCCTTTTATGCATGTGCGCGCGCATGCGCGCGCGCGCGTGCGCGCACACGCGCTTAAGATCAGAAAAATATCTGTAATATCTCAAACATCTAAAACACCCATTGATTTTATTGGACTTAGGCTTTTTTTTTAGGTAGATCTTGGTGGATGTTTTAGATCTCATGTTTTATAACTATAGAAGACCAAAATCCATAAAAGCAATAAAATCAAGGAC
>JAAYLN010000400.1 GCA_012521875.1 Lentisphaerota bacterium
GTCTTGTTGCCGATGAAGACGCAGTCCGTGTAGGAGCCGTACCGTCCGGCACCGCCGGTGCCTTCGGCTTTTGTCGATGAATTTCCGATAAAAACGCAGTTGGAGGCGATTACATTTGCGTTGCCCGCGCCGTACAGGGCCCCGCCATGTCCCGTGCTCGTGGCGATGTTGTTCGTGAAGAAGCAATCGTAAAAGTAGGCCTTGTCGGAGCTGTTTGCGCCTTCAGCGCCACCGAAATAGCTCGTGTTGTGCACGAATGTGCAACCGCGCGAAGTTCCACCGTAGACCGCTCCGAAGCCGCAACCGCTTGCGGTTGTTATAAGGCTCTTGCGTAACCTAATAGGGCGGCCTCGCCGAGGCCGCCGTAATCCTGAGACGAGGCGCTCTCGGTGGGAGCGCTTCGATGGTGGGAATCAGAGCTTGTCGTCCAGGGCGATGCCGCTCATGCGCAAGATGGCGCGCTGGACGGCGAGGTCGTGCTCGCAAAGGTCGTCGGGTTCCTTCTCTTCGCCGCGGACGATGCGGGCGAACTGGCGGAGCTGGTCGATGTAGCGGTCGACGTTGCCCCTCGTGCCCTGTGCGCCGAGGTTGAGCGTCTGGCGTCCGGCCGGGAGTCCGCCCGCCGGATTCCTCAGCTTGAGCTCGACAAGGAGCGGTTGTCCGTCGAAGCGCTCGATGGGGCAGAGTTCGGCGCTGCCGTTTGTGCCGTTGATGCGGAGGCGGCGCGCCGGGAAGTAGACCTTGTTGCGGTCGCAGGAGCGGACGATGCCGATTGCTCCGGCGTCCCATTCGAGGATGCCGAGGCAGTTGTCGCGCGAGCCCGGGGCGGAGCCGGGGGCGTCGCGGAGGACGGGCGGGCGGGCCGACGACGGCTCGCCCAGCATCGACACGAAGAAGTCGACGAGGTGGCAGCCCAGATTGTAGAGGATGCCGCCCTGGAAGGAGCCGAGGTAGCGGCGGTAGTTGTCGTCGCCGTAGCCGTGGTCCATGTCGGCCTCGATGCCGTAGATTTCGCCGAGGACTCCGTTGTGGATGGCGGTTGTGAGCCAGTTGATGGCGGGGTTGGCGCGGAACATGTAGCCCATCTGGACGTGGAGGCCCCGCGCCTTCGCCTCGGTGCGGAGCTTGGCGTAGCGCGCGTAGGATTCGCCGCCCGGCTTGTCGAGGTGCATCGGGAGGCCGTGCGCGAGGACGCGCTCCGCGACGGGGATGAGGTCGCAGTTGGTGACCTCGACGAAGACGGCGTCGATGGTTTTGTCCGCCCAGAGCTGCTCCTCGGTGAGGAGGGGCACCCCTTCGGTCATCGAGTCGGGGCGGCGCAGCGGGTAGCGCGGCGTGGTGTTGTCGCGGTCGTCGACGACGCCGACGAGTTCGAATTCATCTGGCAGCGCCTTGATTGTGGCGAGCTTGCCGTCGGCGTGTTCGTGCGACACGCCAAATTGCACTACGCGAAGTTTCTTCTTCATGGCTGGGAATTAGTGGTCAGTGGCTAGTGGTCAGTGGCCAGTGGTTAGCGAAACCGTCAAACCGTCAAACCGTTTAGGAGCGCCAATCGAACTGGACGGCGGGGAAGGGGCCGCCGGCGGCGAGGCGGGTGTAGACCGCCGGCGCGTCGGAGACGGGGTGCACCTCCTGCGTGAATCCGGCCATGGACAGGCGGCCGAGCGACAGGAGGCGCAGGAAGGCGAGGCCGTCGTCGCGTTCGCACCACCAGCCGGAGGAGGAGTCGAAACTGGGACGCGCCATCGTGTGCGCGCCGATGAGCGTGACGCCACGGCCGTGGACCTTGCGGTAGTAGTCGATGGCGAAATTGGAATGGCGCGTGCAGCCGAGGAGCGCGACGCGGCCGAAGCGAGCCGTGGCGTCGAGGGCGTTGTCGAGGGCCTTGTCGACGCCGGTCACTTCGACGACGACCTTGGCGCCGCCGTCCGTGACGGCCTTGACGCGTTCGCCGAAGTCCGGGGCGGAGGGGTCGAAGGCGAAGTCGGCGCCGAGGGCGAGCGCCGCCTCGCGCTTTGCCGCGACGGGGTCGCCTACGATGATTGGCGCAGCGCCGGCCACGCGCGCGAGCTTGACCGCGATCTGTCCGAGGACGCCCTGTCCCATCACGAGGACGCTCTCGCCGAACTCCAGATGGCATTTGCGCAGCGCCGCCATCGGGAAGGTCGCGATGTGCGTCCAGGCGGACTCCTCAAAGGACAAGCCCTCCGGAAGCAGGTAGGCACGGCGCTCGGTGACGACGTTGAAGGCCGCGTGCTTGGTCCATCCCGCCGCCACGCGGTCGCCTGGCTTGAGGGACTTCACGCCCTCTCCGACGGCTTCGACGGTGCCAGAGGAGCTATAGCCCGCCTGGCGGGGGAAGACGACGGGGTCGCCGTCCTTGACATTGGTCCCGATCATCGGGTCGCCGATGAGATTGGCGCGCTCCGTTCCGCTGGAGATGCAGGTGCGGGCCGTGCGGATGAGTATCTGCCCCGGTCCCGGTTCGGGCATGGGCTTGTCGATGACTTCCGCCACGTTCGGCGCGGTGAAGATGATGTTGGGGTTGGTCATTTTAGTGGAGACTCCGTGCTTGGGGATTGATTATGCGAACGAGGTTCTTGCGAAACCCCGATCCGCATTCGCGGACGGGGTTAAATTTTTCTGAGGCCAGGAACACGCGCCCCTTGCAGACCTCATTAAATCGTAACCATTATCTTTTTTCCTCCCGCACTTTTCAAGAACAAAAACAGCACAAAACGACATGAGGGGGAATTCGCCAAGAGAACCGCCCCAAAAAATTTTCTAGAATATTGCGCCGCAATATGTTATGATATTAATATGAAGAACCGCCAACAGACCTTCGACAAATCCCTTGAGGCCGTACACATCTTCAGGGAGGCGCTTCAGGGATGGCTCTTCCCATCCCTTGAGGCCGAACTGGGCGCACTCGACGACAAGCACCGAGCCTTCGTCGACCTCTGCGCCGCCCTGCACGAACACTTCCCCGCCGCGCAGTACGAGTGGTGCGGCAACGGGAAGCCGCCGGAAAGCCGCTGGTCCTACTTCAAGGCCCTTCTGGCCAAGGCATTCTGGAACTTCCCGTCGACGACGGCGCTCATCGGGGAACTGGCCGCGCGCCCGGTTCTCAGGCGCCTGTGCGGCTTCGAGGACCCGGGGGACGTCCCGTCCGAGGGGAACTTCTCGAAGGTGTTCGGGGCGTTCGCGGACGACGGCACGGCGCAGTACGTCTTCGCGAGGTTCATCGCGCACACCTTCGAGGGCGCCATCATCCACCACCTCCTGATCGACTCGGTCGCCGTGCACGCACGGGAGAAGGCGGCGGACAAGGCCCCCTCCGCGACGAAGCAGGAGTCCCGCCTCGCCGTCCATCCGTCCAGAAGCGCCGACGAGAACTTCCGGGACCTCCCCGCCCAGTGCGACGTGGGCGTGAAGCGCAACAGCAAGGGCTTCAAGGAGTCGTGGCGCGGCTACAAGCTCCACGTCGCCGCATCGGACGGCGACATACCCGTCGCCATGTGGCTCACCTCCGCGAGCATCCACGACAGCCAGGTCGCGATACCCCTCATGCAGAAGGCGGCAGAGGTCTGCCCGTCCCTGTACGGCCTCATGGACGCCGCCTACGACGCCGCGCCGATCCGCGACTACAGCCGATCCATCGGCTCCGTGCCGATCATCCCCGTCAACCCGCGACACTCGGCAGACGGCGCGCCCGAACTCGAACCCGACCATGCCGAGCGCTTCAAGAACCGCTCCGGCATCGAGCGGGTCAACAGCCACCTCGAAGACGGCCACGGAGGCCGCTCAATATACGTCAGGGGACACGCCAAGGTGTCCCTCCACCTAGCCTTCGGCATCCTGGTCATCGCCGTCGAGCAGGTCTTCAAGCTGCTTGAATGAATAGAAGACTGAAAACAAACGAAAGACGCCATGCGAAGGCGCGTCCAGAAATGGGACGCGCTCATCCGGCACGCCCTCCGCCTCCATGAAAACGCTGCCGATGCCTTGGAATTGATGTGACGGCGTTGTAAATGGGGGCCTGACTGCCTGCCGGGAGCGCGTGGAAAGGTCTCAGAGAAAAGCCGCTCCGTCAACTAAGGGGTTCCGCAAGAACCTCTTGTTGTCAACGAAGAGGCAGTCGACGGCCGTTCCATTGTAGAGGGCGCCTGCGTAGTAGGCGGCCGTGTTGTTCGTGAAAATGCAGTTGTTGTAGGTGCCGCCATTTGCGGCGCCGCCATTGCTCGCCTGGTTCGCGTTACCGGAGAAGACGCAGTTCTTCCATGTGCCTCCATATACTGCCCCGGTCGTGTTGTACCGGGAGTTTTTCGTGATGTTGTTTTCGATGCGGCAGTTGA
>JAAYLN010000401.1 GCA_012521875.1 Lentisphaerota bacterium
CAAGCGCCGTGTTGGCAAAAATGGGGTAAAAAAACGGTTTTTTTCCTGGCCGGAAAACGTACCCGCGTGTTTCCAGGGAAATTGCAACACCCGCTGGGGGATCGCGCTTTTCCTCGCTCCCATTTCGCACAAGACAGGTGCGCAAAACTTGAACAGCGCAATCGGCTCCCCCCCTTGCATTTTCTGCTTGCATGGTGCACGACAAGCATATAAAATAGCCGCGACAATTATGGGGGCGTGCCAGAATCGCGTTTTCCAGGCCGCCGATCAAACCTCGGCCACACAGGCGGTCGGCGACCGCCCCCGAACCAAAAGGAGTCCTCCAATGCGCACACCATTCGAACAATGCACGTCGTCCGTCATTATGGCCGCCTTTGCAGGCCTTTGCCTCCCATCCATCCAGGCCGCGACGCTTTCCGTCCCCGGCAACTACGCGACCATCCAGGCGGCCATCGACGCCAGCGTGGCGGGCGACACCGTCGTCGTCGCGGACGGGTTCGTCTGCGATTCGGGTTCGCAGGCGGTGACGGGCCGCGACGCCAAGAACGCCTCGATTCCGGCCGGCAACGCGCGCCTCGTGATCACCAAGGGCATCACCCTCACAAGCGCAAGCGGGACGACCAACAACCCCGTGCTGGTCGTCGGGCGGACGCATTCGGACCCCGCGACCGCCACCGTCGTCACCAACGCCGGGCCGGACGCCGTCCGCTGCCTCTACGTCAAGACCCCCGAAGCCGAGCGGGCCGTCATCCGGGGCTTCGCCTTTACGGGCGGGAACACCTGCGGGACGACAAGGTCGGCCGACGGCAAGAGCGACGCGACGTCGTATGTCGCGCGCGGCGGCGGCGTCTGGTGCGACAACTGCGCCGCCGCCCCGCTGCTTGAAAACTGCCTTCTGACGAACAACATCGCCTACTACGCCGGCGGCGCGCTCTACGGCGGGGCCCTCGCCTCGAACTGCCTCTTCCGGGCCAACGGCATCACCTACGCGGCAAGCGGAGGCGGCGGCGCAGCAGCCTACGGCAGCGACATCTGCACCTCCCTGATCAGCGGCAACAACACCGCCGCCGCAGCCGGAGCCGTGCGAGGCGGCAGCTGCACCGACTGCGAGATCCGCGACAACACCACCACCAAAAACCAGACTTCCGGCATTCTCGGCGGCATTGTCTGGGGTGCGCGGCTGGAGCGCTGCCTGGTGAAGGACAACGCCGCCATCGGTGGTGCCAAGACGTCCTGCCCCATTTACGGGGGGACGCTCATCGACTGCGATCTTGTGAACAACAGCGGCGGAACAAGGGCCTATTCCTACTATGGCGGCACCGCCTACAACTGCCGCTTCTACGGTCCGGCCAGCGGCGGGAAGCCGTACATTGCCGATTCGACGCTTTACGGCTGCGTGGTCTCCAACCTCCACCTCTACGCCGCCGCGAACATGAGTGGCGGCGTCGTGAATGACTGCACCGCCTACAACTGCCTCTTCTACGACCTGCTGACTTGCAAGAGCTCCAACCCAAGCCAGCATGAGTACGGCGCGCAACTGGTGGACTCGAAGCTCTTCAACTGCACGATGGTCGTTCTCGCCTCGGCCTATCCCGTTGCCACAAGGAAGGTCAACTACAACGCCGTCTACGGGTGCCAGCTCGTCAACACCGTCGTTGTGACACCCGCCGGCTTCGGCACCACGCTCGCGGACTTCTCGGCGGAGGTCTGCGGGGCGATCGTCGCGACGAACTCGTGCCTGTCCGCCCTCTACCGGGACGGCGGAAAGCTCGCGGACGACTGCCGCAACA
>JAAYLN010000402.1 GCA_012521875.1 Lentisphaerota bacterium
CTACCAGATGGCACGAGCCGGTTATGAAGGCGCCCTTTTCCGAGCAGAGGTAGAGGATGAAGTCGACTAGTTCCTGCGGCTCGCCGGCACGTCCCAGCAGGGTCTTCATCGCGGCCATGCCCGGACGCGTCAGCACCGGCCCGGGGATCACGCATACGGCGCGGATGCCATGCGGCGCGCCGACAATCGCCAGCGACTTGGTAAGCCCCTCCATGCCGCTCTTCGCGGCACTGTACTCGACGGCACCGCTGCCGGTGACGCCGTCGATCGAGCCGATATTGACGATGACACCGCCCTTGCGCTCGATCATGGCGGGAAAGGCCGCACGGCAGAAGTAGAGCGGGCCGCGCAGGTTGACATCTATGCCCCACTCGAGCAGGGCGGGATCGCGCTGCGCGAAGGGCTCGCCGCGCTGGAAGACGCGCGTAGGCGCGCCGCCGCAGAAGTTGAGCATGAAGTCAACACCGCCGAAAGCGGTGCGCGCCAGTTCCACGGCCTTCTCGACCTCGTCGTAGTTACGCACATCCACGCGCATCGCCTGCGCAGTGCCACCCTGCCCGCGGATTTCGCCCGCCGTCGCATTGATGCGTTCGCTATCTACGTCCGTCAGCAGCACCAGCGCGCCTTCCTTGGCAACGCACAACGACTACTGCACCGATGCGACGCTGAACGCATTGATGCCCGACTACACATCCTACAACGCGGTCTGGGATGCCCTCACCAACAACGCCGCGACCTACGCGACAGTCCCGACCTTCTATAAGCCGAGAGACACGCGGGCGACAGCCTACCTCTACAGCGCCAACGGCTGGCCCTACACGGGCGGTTTTAGATACGGCATCCTCTCCCGCGCCATCTTCCTCGAGACGCGCGGCGGCAAGGTCCGGGGGCGCTGCCACCACGACGAGGGCTTCGGCTTCTTCATTGACGAGGGCGAGCGCTCCTATGAAGCCAAATTCACGCAATCGGAAGCTCAAGCGATGAGCGGACCGGTCATCACGCTCACGAAGGGCTGGCACACTATTGATTGGTTCATCGGCCAGACAACCGGCGGCTACTGCGCCAACTTCTGGTTCGAGCGCTACCTCGACAACGTGTTTACCCGCGCCGACTTCACCGGCACCATCGACATCCCGAACGGCGTGACCTTCACGCAGTCCCCCGCCCTCTCGCCCAAGATCGTCTATGTCGGCTCCGGCACGCTTGTCCCGACCTCCGCCGCAACCGCGCCCACCGACGGCTTCTCCGGCACCATCGCGCTCGGCACGGGCATTGACCGCGCGCTCTCCGGCGGCGACCTTGCCGCCTGGGGAGAGGTCGAACTGCAGGACGGCGCCACGCTGCGCCTCCCCTCGGCCTACCTCGCGCAGGCATCCCACCAGTTCGCGCTCCCCGACTGGACTACCGGCGCCTGGTCGCTCAACGGCACGACGCTCACCTCCGGCTACAAGGCCGGCCCGGCCTACGTTGATAGCGACAACGCGCTCGTCCTCACCGACGACGGCGGCAACCAGCGCCGCTCCGCCTACCTAACGAACTTCCCCGTCCTCGTCTCCGACGTCTGGCGCGTCGACTTCACCTACGACGCAAATCCGCTCGACGCCGACGAGACGCATAACGGCGAGGGCTTCACCTTCGTCATCCAGAACAGCGGCGCCACCGCCTGCGACACCTCCGCCGCCGCACTCTACGCGCTGCCAAGCACCGCCTTCGGCTTCGCGCTCAAGCAGAACCCCGACAGCGGCGTCGCCTTCGACTGGGTCGTCGCCGGTGTTGTCGGCTCCGACACATCGATCACGCCCGAGGCTCTCGGCATAAGCTTCCTCGAACCGATCGACATCTCGGTCTCCTGTGCCAACCGCCGCATGACGGTCACGCTCAGGCAGGGCGATCGCTCCATCAGCCGCTCCTGCAACGTCGCCACCCCGCTCGATGCGTCAGCCGTCCACTACATCGGCTTCACCGCCGGTACCGAGATCACGGATAACCGTGGTATCGACATCGGCCTCGTGCAGCGCGTCACCAGCTTCAGCGGCTGGCTCCAGCGCCCCTCCTTCGGCGAAGGGCAACACATCCCCTTCGACGACGAGCACTGGCAGCTCAACGGCAAGACCTACTTCACGAACGGTACCGACCTCGTCTTCCACTACACCAACCTCTGGAGCGAGTCGGCCGTCTGCCGCCTCCCCGTCTCCACCACCAACGCCCTGCGCTTCAGCGTGACGAATATCTCCTACCACGCCAACCGGTTCTGGCCGCCAGCACCCGGTAAAAACCCTGACTACCGCCCCGGCACGACGCTGGGCCACGGCTTCCAGGACCAAGGCACCAACTTCTGGCTCAATGCGCAGGGAAACTGGAGCCTGCCCAACTATGACGCCTCCTGCGGCGCGATCATCCGCTGCGACGACCTCTCCTCGCAACAGGGCTACCACTGGTACGAAAAGCGCAGCATCACGCGCATCGGCTACCTGAACAGCTCCTTCGACCCGCGCACCTACACCCCGCTAACCAACGTGGTGGATGTCACGTTCGACGGCGGTTCCAACCTGCTGCTCCGCACCTACAACTGCGCGAACGGCGGCAACAACTATGCCGGCCGGAGCTTCTCCGCCTTCGGCAAGATGACGGGTGGCGAGATGTATCTCACGCTCCTCGCCGGGCAAACCGTTAGCGACTGGGCCTGCCAGCCGCACACGATGCAGGGCTTCACGGTCTATGACGCGATCAACGCGGACATGCCGGTGCGCCTGCCCGTCGAGGTCGCCGCGGACGCGACCGCGACGCTTTCCGTCGGCGCCTGGGGCGCGAATCTCGACAAACCCTCCGCCTCGCTCGACTCGCTTGTGCTCAACAGCGGCTCGACCGCCAATATCGCTTCCGACAGCACCATAGTCGCCCCGGTCGGCGTATCCATGCTCAACGTGAACGGCAGCGGCGCGGCCATCGCCGCGCAGGAAGGCGCGATCTTCGCGCTCGGCGGCATCACGCTGCATGAAGACTCCGGCAAGGTGCGCATCACCGGCAACTGGATGATCAGGGATGGTCTCCTCACGGTCGTCGTCCCGGCCTCGTGGTCGCGGCGCGGGCGCATCGAGCTCGCCGACGCGACCGGCGCCACCTTCCTCGGCGATGTTGACGGAATCGCCGTGCGCGTGATATACGATGACGGCACGGTGGCAGTTGACGGAGTCTACCGCGTCATCGTCCACAGCGGCAACCTCAGCATCATCCGCGATAGCGGCTCGATGCTGCTGTTGCGGTAGTGCAGTCGTAAACAGAGAGGCACTTGCAAAAGCGCCCGTGGCATGGGCGTCCCGCCCATGGACGGACCACGGGCAAAAGGTTCGGCAGATGCGCCCGTGGCATGGGCGTCCCGCCCATGGACGGACCACGGGCAGGATGCCCGTGCCACATGCCCGCGGGCAAAAGGTTCGGCAGATGCGCTCGTGGCATGGGCGTCCCGCCCATGGACGGACCACGGGCAGGATGCCCGTGCCACGTGACTGCGGGCTAGTTTTTTTTACAAGAGCCTCAGGAGACAGACAGAAGGGAAGCTTGGCAATGGATAGTCGCACCTGGTTCAAGGAAGCACAGTTCGGCATGATGGTTCACTGGGGGCTCTACGCGCTCCTCGGCGGCGAGTGGCGGGGCCGCCGCATGCCCTACATCGGCGAGTGGGCACAGCAGTACTTCCGCATCCCCAACGCGGAGTACCATGCCCTCGCCAAAATCTTCAACCCCATCTACTTCAACGCCGAGGAGTGGGTGCAGCTCGCGCAGGACGCGGGGATGAAGTATCTGGTCGTAACTTCCAAGCACCATGACGGCTTCGCGATGTACCACTCCAGGGTCTCGAAGCTGAACATCGTCGATGCCACGCCCTTCGGCCGCGACGTGATCGGGGAACTGGCGGAGGCCTGCCGCAGGCACGGCATGAAGCTGGGCCTCTACTACTCGCAGGATCTCGACTGGAGCGAACTTGACGGCGGCGGCTACAAGCAAGGCAAGACCTGGTGCGGCGACGCGGCCTACTGGACCAACAACTGGGACTTCCCGGACGCCGGCAAGAAGGACTTCACCCGCTACTTCGAGGGCAAGTGCAAGCCGCAGGTGGAGGAGATCCTCACGCAGTACGGCGACCTCTGCCTGATCTGGTTCGACGTGCCCTTCACGATCACCGCGGAGCAGAGCCAGGAGCTCTACGAGCTGGTCAAGAAGCACCAGCCCGACTGCCTCGTCAACTCCCGCATCGGCAACGGCATCGGCGACTACCACTCGTGCGACGACAACCAGACTGCCTTCGAGGCCGACGGCAGCTTCGGCGGGCTCTACGAGTGCCCGGCGACGCTCAACGACACCTGGGGCTACAAGAGCTTCGACCAGAACTGGAAGTCGGCTGAGAAACTGCGCGAGATCAGGGCCCGTCTCGGCGGGCAGGGCGTCAACTACCTGCTCAACGTCGGCCCCGACTACCTCGGGCGCATCCCCGCGCCCTCTGTAGATATCCTGCGCGAGTTCGGCGCGGCGGGAGCCTGACTGCGCTGCGGCCCAGCACATGCGCCCATGGCATGGTCGTCCCGCCCATGGATGAACCACGGGCAGGATGCCCGTGCCACGTGGCCCCGCGAGCAAGAGATGACCGGCAAAAGCCTCAAGTGCAAGCGCAATTGCGAAGCACGCACTTAAACCCACTCTTAATCTTTCTCTTAATCGGCACACTTGCTCCACCCGCTTAATCCCAGTTTTGCGGTGATGTTCGCACAGAAGCTGGCGGTACAGTCGGGTGGACGATAGAATCGAGCGAACCGAAAGAACCGAATCATTCGAATCCCTCGATTCTATCGATTCCGTCGAAGCACCTTCACACTACGGCTAACCGGGACGGCTTCGCCCCACCTGTGCTTGCGCGCTTTTGCAGATGCTACCCCCAATGTGGCGCGGACATTCCTGTCTGCGCACGTCGCCGAGGGCAGACAGGAATGTCTGCCCCACACTGCCACGCTCTATCCCTGCGGCTCGCCGGGACGGCTTCGCCCCACCTGTGCTTGCGCGCTTCTGCAGGAGCTTCCCATAAGCCCGACCCCCATCGCCCCCCATCAACCCCCGTCGACAAAGAGTGCAGACAAGGTGTGCGGGAGATGTTTTGCCACCGGGCGGCGAAAGGGCTGCGCAGCGCTTTTACCCTCTAAATTGCGAGCCACTGTGTGGTCGCAATAATCGTCC
>JAAYLN010000403.1 GCA_012521875.1 Lentisphaerota bacterium
GCATCGACCAGGCGCTCAAGGGCTGTATGCCGGCCGAAATCCAGCTCATGCGCATCGGCCCCTGGGCGCTGGTAGGCTGGCAGGGGGAAGTCTTCATCGAATACGCTCTCGAACTCCGTCAGGCAAATCCCGGCATCTTCGTCTGCACCTGCGCCAACGGCAGCATGGCCGGCTACATCGCCACGGAACAGGCAGCGGCCGAGGGTGGGTACGAGGCATCCACCTCGCTCTTCTCCACCGAGAGCGGCAAGCACCTTGTCGCGGCCTCGCAGCGGCTGATCGACGAGACCCGCCCGTAGCGGCACGGAGCAGGCGCCATGGATCTGCTGCTGGGGATCGACCTCGGCACCAGCTACTTCAAGCTGGGCCTCTTCGACAAGGATTTGCGTCTGCGCGGTCTGGGCCGGCAGGCGGTGCCCGTCACGGGCCCCCTGCCGCGCCAGGAGGTCGCCGTCGCCGCCTTCTGGCAGATTCTGCGCCGCGGGCTTGACGAGGCGCTCGCCGCGGCCGGTGCCGCGGCGGGCGACATCGCCGCGCTCTCCTGGTCGTCGCAGGCCAACAGCTTCCTGTTGCTGGACGGCGCTGGCACCCCGCTCACCCCCTTCCTGCTCTGGACCGACACCCGCCAGCCAGTGCTGCCGGAGCCGCTGCGTCAACTGAACCAGCATCCGGACTTCCTGGCCACCACCGGCATCGGTACCGGCCTCGGTACGGGCTCGGCGGTCTCCAAGCTCTTCTGGTTCCGGCACGAGACGCCAGACTGCTGGGCGCGCGCCGCGCGCGTCCTGACCTTGGCCGACTACCTCTCCTGGTCGCTGACCGGATGCCGCAGCGGCGATGCCGGGACGGCCTCGCTGCTGGGGCTGATGGATCAGCAGCGGCTGGCCTGGTGGCCGAAGGCGCTGGCGGCCGCCGGTCTGCGGGCGGAGCAGTTGGTGCAGCCGCTGCGTCCCGGCACGCTGGTCGGCCCGGTCTCGCCCGTCGGCGCGGCGCGGCTGGGGCTCAAGGCGGGCATTCCGGTGGTGGCGGGCTCGCTCGACCACCACGCCGCCGCCCTCGGGGCGGGACTCGGCGAGCGCGCGCCCGTCAGCGAATCGACCGGCACCGTGCTCGCCTGTGTGGCGATGTGCGACCGCTACGAGCCCCGCACGGGCCTCTGCACCCTGCCCGGCGTCGAGCCCGGCACCTGGGTGCAACTGGCCTTCGACAACAACGGTGCGGGCGTGCTCGAATGGTACCGGCGCACCTACGCGCCCGATATGAGTTTTAAGGAACTCGACCGTCTCGCCGCCGCCGTGCCGCCGGACTGCGACGGCCTCACCGCGCTGCCGCAGGCGCACAAGCAGCCGGGGCTCGACGGCTTCACCAACCGGCAGGCCGCGCATGGCCACGGCCACTATGCCCGCGCCATCATGACCTCCACCACGGATACGCTTGGCGTGCTGCTGGATCGGCTCTCGCCCGCCGGGCGTCCCGACAAGGTTGTCGCCACCGGCGGCGGGGCGCACAGCCCCTTCTGGCTACAGCTCAAGCGCGAGCGCCTGGGCCTCGATATCTTCCCCGCCGAATGCTCCGAGCCGGCCTGCCGCGGCGCCGCGCTGCTGGCCGCCCGTGCCGCCACTGCGCCGCAGGCGCAGTGGCAGTTGCAGTAGGCAGTGGTGATTTATTCCC
>JAAYLN010000060.1 GCA_012521875.1 Lentisphaerota bacterium
CCAGCCGCTGCCGCTTCCTCGCCAACAACACCGGGCTTGACGGCGGTGAGATGGCCGGCGTGATCCGCTGTTCCGAATCCGGCATGACCTTCAAGGACTGCCTCTTCCATGGCAACTGGTACTCGGTCTCGGCCACCTCGTCGTCCACCCGCTATTTCCGTTTCGAGAACTGCGAGTTCCGTGACTGTCCCTACAACGGCTCCTATAGTGCAGGCGCGTTCCGCATGATGGGGAGGGCGTGCGCCATCGCCACCAACACCCTGTTCCACCGCTGCTGGTGCGGCACTGCGGGCGGGCAGGGCGCGGCGGCGGTGTCGCTGCGTTCGACCGCCACGCATAGCTTCGACGACTGCATCTTCGAGGAGAACCGCAACACCGGCGATTCGCATGGCACGATATGCTTCTCATCCGGTGGTTCCGATGCGGTCTTCAACCGCTGCAAGTTCATCCGCAACAGGCACGACAACACCGGAAACTCCGAGAATTCACGCGGCGCCTGCATCGGGTATTACAACGGTGCGGGCACGGTTATGCTCCGCGACTGCTGGTTCGAGGGCAACTACGTGCGCTCTACCGTGTCGGGGGACAACCAGTATCCGGCATCGGTATTGTCGGCGATCTATGGTAATACGACCTTTGTCAACAGCACGTTCCTGTCGAACACCAACGAGACGACACAGGCTAACATCTGCGGCACGATTTCCACATCCGGCAGCGTTGCGATGATCAACTGCGCCTTCAAGGATACCTGCCTGATCGGCGAAAGTGCCGCCGATGTGCATGTCAACGGCACCCCGACCGCCGCGATTATCAATACGGTCATGGCTTCGGATCGGGAGGGTTATGTGCCTCTCAAGTGCGCAGACGCAAATTGGGTGCTTACGGTGGCCAATGCCCACATGCAGAACCTCGTCACCAACGGCATCGCCTCTTCCGGCAGCGGCTATTTCTACAACGTCTCCACGAATGGCAACCCTGGTTTCCGTGCCCGTCCGGATGAGCGGCAGGGGGTCAGCGCCTTCGGGCTGCGCGCCGGCTCGCCGTACGCCTTCGCATCGCGACCGGTCTGGCTTTCCGGCACGACCGTCTACTTCTATGACGACATCCACGATGCCGCCAAACCCTGGCGCAAGGCGATAGACCGTGGCAGCACTGCGGCCTCGGTTACGGAGCTCACGCTGCAATCGCCGCGGATACCCGACGCCTTCGGCAGGGAGCGCCCGCCGCGCGGTTTCGCCTACGGCCCCCTCAACGCGCCGCAAGGCGGCAGCGTGATGCTGCTCAGGTAGAAGGGAGTGGGATGTCTATTAGAGTCGGTATTCTAGGCGCGACGCGCGGGCTGGAGTTTGCCAGGGCCGCGAGGCGGTGCGGCGTGGAGGCGGAGTTTACCGCCGTCTGCGATGGCTATGCGCCGCTGCTCGGGAAGGTTAAGGCGAGTCTGCTGGAACTGGGCTTCGAGCCGGCCTACTATACGGACTACACCGGGATGCTGGAAGAGACCGGCATCGATGCGGTGATCGTCGCCAATAGCGCGACGGACCACGCCCAGATGGCCATCGCAGCACTTGAGCGGGGCATTCATGTGCTGAGCGAGGTGTTGCCGGCGCAGACGCCGGCGCAGGCGGTGGCCCTCGTCGAGGCGGTCGAGCGCAGCGGCAGGCACTATGCCTACGCCGAGAACTACTGCTATTTCCGCGCGAACCTCGAGGCGGCCATGCGCTTCCGCCGCGGCGACATCGGTGACCTGGTCGCGGGCGAGGCCGATTTCATCAATGACTGCTCGCAGCGCTGGCATCTGCTGACGCGCGGACTGCGCGGGCACTGGCGCAACCATGTGCCCGCCACCTTCTACTGCACGCACAGCCTGGGCCCGCTCTTCTACGCCACCGGCCGGCGACCGGTGAGGGTGACGGGCTTTGAAATCAAAAACCAGGAGTATCTGCGGATCCACGGTGCGCGCAACGGCAGTGCCGCGATGGAGATCGTGGAACTGGATGACGGCTCGTATTTCAAAAGCCTGCACGGCAACCTCAAGCGGCCATGGGTGACGCGGCTCAACCTCTTCGGTACCAGGGGCTCAATCGAGTCGCGTAATGCGGGGGAGTTCACCGTCTACCGCGAGAATGAGGCGGCCACGGGCTACAACGACTTCGACACCCTGCCGGGGACATTCTCCCCAGTGCCGGGTGTGGCGGAGGCCATCGCGCAGAATGCCGAGGCGTTTATCCTGGCCGCCTTTCTAGGTGCCATCCGCGGCGATGCGAACCTGGCGCGGTACAGCATCGGCATCTATCAGGCGCTGGATATGGCGCTGCCGGGGATGTTTGCGCACCGCTCGGTTCTGGCGGGCGGCGCTCCGGTCGCCATTCCTGACTTCAGGAGGCAGGCCGACCGCGACAAATACCGTGATGACAACCGCTGCACCGATCCCGGGGTGGCGGCGGGAGAGGAGCTGCTGCCTTCGTACTCGCGTGGTGAGATCGCGATTCCCGATGAGGTTTACGAGCGCGAGGCGACGCTGGCGGCCGAGGCGATGGAGAAACAGTTCCGGCTGGGGATGCTGTGACGCGGATGGAGAGGATGGAGAGGATGTTTTTTTGACAGGATGACAGGATTTCAGAATTTTGTGGATGGGGCGGGGTAGATGAGAGCTACGGATTTCGCGGATTGCGCGGATTGCGCGGATGGAGAGGATGTTTTTTAGACAGGATGACAGGATTTCAGGATTTTGTGGATGGGGCGGGGTAGATGAGAGCTACGGATGGCGCGGATTGCGCGGATTGCGCGGCAGGAGAGGATGGAGAGGATGGAGAGGAGAAGGGGATGTTGTTTTTTGACAGGATTACAGGGTTGACAGGATTTTCCTGCTTCGCAGG
>JAAYLN010000061.1 GCA_012521875.1 Lentisphaerota bacterium
GGGGATCAGCTCGATGCGGAACACGACCTTCTTCACCAGATAGGAGTAGTCCGTGAAGGATGACGTGGTAGTCATCAGGCCCTCGGAAAAGAAAAACCAGGGAGTCAGGCCCGCGGCCAGCCACAAGACGAAGGGGATCCCATCGGCCGTGGGCCCAGCGCGGAAGCCAACCTGAAAGACGAACCAGAACACCAGAATGGTCGCAACCGGCTGCACAAGCGCCCACATGATGCCGAAATAGGAGCCGGCAAACCTGGCACGGAAATCATTCCGCGCCAGGTCCCATATGACCCTCGCAAAGGCAACATGCCCGCTTCGGGACTGCTTGCGCGCCTGGCGCGCCTTGCCCGCTTCGGCCTGCTTCGGCGTTATCTTAGTGGCGACACTCATGAAACTGTGTGTGAGGGACGGTTGGATGTTGTTGTAATATGAGTATCACACAAACACATGTGTTTGTCACATCTAAACGTAAACGTAATCGGCTAGCGACAGGGGTGAGCATGGCGGGCAGGTGGAAAGCGGATGGCTCGTCCTCGAAAGAGATTGAACCGCCAAGACGCCAAGGCCGCCAAGGGGAGCCGCGAATGGATGGACGGGCACAAAATGGGAGTAAGCGGGTGGAGTAAGCGTACCGTTTAAGTGTGGGAGTAAGTGTGAGAGTAAGTGCGAAGCACCCACTTAAACCATCCGCTTAAACCCACTCTTAAACGGCACACTCCATCCACCCGCTTAATCTTTCGCCATCGACAAAGCTAGAAGTTGTGTTTGCCCGTCTTGCAAGTGCCGCACTTTGGGCAGGGGAGTTGCGTCTTGTGAAAGACAACACACTTCTGGATGGCAAAGCTGGCCACGAACAAGGCCAGATCAACGCATGTCTTGAGAAGGGTGGCGGGTCCGTTGGGAACCAGGGAGAGCAGGCCGCGCATGGAGATGTAGGAAAGCCCGGCCAGCAGCTGGCATAAGCCGGCATATTCGACAAGGGATTTAAGTTCCCATGCGCCCTGGCTCTGAAAGACGTACCGGCGGTTCATCAGGTAGTTGAACGTGGCGGATACCAGGCGGGCGATGAGAGTCGCCCAGAACAGGCGCGGCACATCCAGCGCCGGCAGCAGGATGTGGAACAGGAGTGAGAACAGCGAGAGATCCAGGGCGGCGGAGGCCAGTGAGGAGACCACGAAACGGCGCATCTGTGCTGCCGTATTGCTTAGTAGTACCCGGTAGATGCGGAATGAATCACGCAACGGCGAGAAGTGGGAACCCTTGTTGCGCTCCAGATACAGGGTCTGGATGGGCAGCTCGTGAAACCGGATGCCGCTGCGGGCAGCCTCGATCAGCATGCTGGTCTCGAACTCGTAACGGTCATAGGGGGAATCCAGCAGAAGCGTCATGAGTGATCGCGGGATACCTCGCAGGCCTGTCTGCGTGTCGGTGACCCGCACGCCTGCAAGCCGGAACGCCAGAACGCTCAGCCGGTTTCCCGCCCTGCTCCGGGCGGGTATCCCGGGGGCGTTGAAATTGCGCACGCCGAGAATCAGTTGATTCTCATGCTCCTTCAGCGCTTCAGCCACGGCGAGGATGTCCTTCACCGTATGCTGGCCGTCGCAATCGGCCGTGACTACCCCGATACAGGTGGGCAGGCTTTCAAGACAATAGCGAAAGGCGGTCTTCAGGGCGGCTCCCTTGCCCAGATTCCGGGGGTGCTGCAGCAGTACGACACCTTCCAGGTCATGAACTGCGGCAAAAATCCCTGATGACGCGGCGCTACTGCCGTCGTTGACCACGATCACGGGAGACAATCTTCCGTCATTAAGCAGTTCTTCCAGCAAGGCCGGCAACCGTTCGTCAGGCTCATAAGCCGGCACAATGACAGACACGTGTCTTTCGAAGCTAGGCATGGTTATCCGAGTTAGTCAGGGGGCGGGCTTGCTATAACAGTCGTAACGTCGCTTGCGTTGGTATGAGCTTACAACAATTGGGGGGTGGTGTCGAGGACTTGGGTTTTGTTTTGTGAAGGATTGAGAACATACAGTTCCAGGGCGCCTGAACCGACATGCTCAACGCGTTGATATCCCCGAAGTCTGAGAATGTTGACGATGTCGGCGGCATTGGGAAGATTGGCAGAGAAGCAGACGCCTCGGATTTCCATCTTGTGAAGCAGAGAAGATAGCGCCTCTCCGGAACCGTGCCCGCTTTGTGCTTCTGTGATGTATTGCTGAGCTGAGCTGATAGTGTCGCGAATGTCTGGCGGATACAGGTGGGCATAGGAGAGGCGCGAAAGCACGGGACGCGGGGCACGATGGAGCGTGGGGAGCCATGGCGAGAGTTCGGCAGGCAGCAGAAGCGAGTCCTCAGAAGCGAAATGCGCGGCAATCTCCTTAATGTCATCGTAGCACGACGGAACCTTTAGCCCCGGCTTGCCGATGGTGGTTTGGTTGGATTTGTCGAATATGCGCTTTTGGGGCAGCACCGCCAGAAGCAGTATGAGAAGACCGGCATAGACGGCAAATCCCGGCCATCGTACGGCACGGCTTTGAGCATACTCAAGCGGGATGCAGCAGAAAAGACCGGCGAAAAGGGGCAGGGGAACGATCCAGTAGAGTCTCCAGATAATGGGTGAAACGGAGAGTTTTTCCGCGAGCAGGGGCACGATCAGGGGATTGCAGGCAACCAGCAGGGCAAACAGTGAGGAGTACAAGCCAAGCCGTCTGGCTACTGGATGTTTTGCCAGAAAAGATGTGCAAATCATGATCACGCCACAGGCATAGGCGAAAGGACCCGAACCGAAGACATACAAGATGTTTTTCCAGACGATATCGGCATCTACTGTCATGGTGGCATCCGTGGCAGGCGGGGACTGGAGGGCAACTAAGGTTGCAACAGCCATGGGATAGAGGCAAGCCGCGATGACACCCCGAAGCACCCTGGCCGGTTTGGCAGCCCAGTCACGGACGGAGATAGAGGCAAGCGCCGTGAGTAAAGAGACCGCCGGGGCGATGGCCAGTGCGCTTCCGGTCATGCCAACCGCTGCAATTTGAGCTGCGGACAGATAGAGGAAACCCCTTGCTGATGGCTCTTTTGCGAAAGCGATGGTTGCATCGATAATGATCGGGATTACTGCGGTTACGAAAATGCATTTACCCTGGTGAAGGCGTACCCAGGAAAGATTGCCGTAGCTGGCATGCACGTCTCCATTTGCGCAGAGAAACAGACAGGTCGCCAACGATGCAAAGCCCCAGAGGCAAGGCGTGAGTTGCCGGAACAGCGAACGGTAGGCCAGCAGAGCCATGATCGCTGCGAGAGGCGGGAAGACCACATGCAGAAATATAATTGCTGGTGGCTTCGTGATTGCAGAGAAAAATGCGGCCAGTAGTTCAAATGAGTGGACCTTGTAGAAGGACAGCATAATCGGTGCGTTGGTAAGATGATGCATTGTGTCCCGGGACAAAAGAGGTAAAAGAGGATTGTCAACGGCGCCGACGGCCATGTTTACATAGAAGGCGTCATCGGCATCGGGGCGGTTGAGTGTCAGCGTGAGCACTACCGCGATGCAGAGAGCCAATAGCCATGCCGTCTCGTTCAGGCAATCGAGTTGGGTCTGGTCCCTGCGAACCCGCATTGGCAAACTCTTTCGCCAAAGCCGAAACAGAAGCGGGGTACACAGCAAGAACGTTGAAACGGCGGCAATGCAGAGGCAAATGAGATTTCCTCCGCCTAGGACAACAAGATTGCAGAGAACCGTCCATACCGCAAAACAGGCGATAGACAGTTCCAGCAGCCGCTTGTCAATGTTGCTGCAAAATGAATTCATGGAACAAATTCTATACCGGATAAAGCATGGAAGTCCAGATTGATGGTAATCGGCCGTTACATCCGATTGGCTTGATTAGCAAGGCACTTTTCATTATTATACAACCCCGATGTGGTCAACTAGCAAACTTCGGACGCGGTACCGCGCCATGCTGCTGGCAGCCGTTCTGGCGGGTGTGCTGTCGCCGGCCGGCACATTGCAGGCCGGCGGCTGGCAAATGCCGTGGCCGGCACATGACAATTACGTGCCGCTGCACGAACTTGCCGACTGGCGCCTCCCGGGAGTCTTCAGCAGCGTCGGGATTGCCCGCGGTAGTCTGCGCAATACCCAGGCGCACCATGTGCTGTCGCATCACCGTTGTGACTTCACTGCTCCGGGCAAGGACGATAACTGTGCCGTGCGGCTGGTCATGACGGTACGCGGCTGGCCCGGCCAGGCCGTATGGGTAGCTTTCGGTGCCGACAATATGGATACCAACGGCATTCTGGACGGGCTGGAGTCGCGCCTGATGGTCGGACTCGACCACGGACGCTGGGGGCTGCGCGGCAACGCCATGGACGCGCCCGTCTGGGCACCGGCGCAGTTGCCGCCTGATGGCGGCCCCTGCCGCATCTCCGTGCGGATTGATCGCGGGAGTCGGCTCCTGCGCGTCAAGGTGGAGGATGCCGGCGGTTGGCGCACGCCGGCGGAATTGGCCAACTTCGATCCGGGATGGCACACACTGCCGCCGGACACCGCCAGCGCATGGCAACTGGTGCGCATCGAAACGCGCGGTGAGCGTGCCGAACTGGTGGATCTCGCGCTCTGGCATGTGAGCGGCAGTATCTTTATGGTCAAATGAAGAGGCATCTCCAACCCATATCCGCCGTATGTCTGGCACTGGCCTCCCTGGTGCTGATGCCCGCTCCATTGCCGGCCGAAGAGGTGAACGGCCCGCCGTGGGCGCGCTCATGGGATGCCGTCTCGCGGCAGGTCTATCTCAACGGCACCGACACGGACTGGGATGGGCTCACCGACGATGAGGAGGCCATCGGTCTGGTGCTGTGGGGCGCGGCCGGCGAAGCTGATCGTGAATGGGTTGCCGACCCCGGCGTTGGCGGGATCACGGAGTGGAACTGGAGTGGCATTGATGACGACGTGCAACCGGTTGGAATACCCTTCGCCTTCCCGTGGGGCGGCCAGAACTGGACCAGCATCTGGGTGGGGGTCAACGGCACGCTAGGCTTTGAAAGGGGACAGCCTTCACCCGTGCCGCGACCTCTGCCAGCATCTTCTGCCGGCCCGTATCCGTTTTTAGGTGTCTTCTGGCAGCAGCTCTACCTTGAGCCGGACGCAGGCGGCCGCGTCTGGACATGGGCACCTGCGGACGGTCGCTTTGTCATCTCATGGGACAACCTCTGGATCAGCAATGCGGTCAACTCGCGGATATCCTTCCAGGCGGAACTGCGCCATGACGGCTCGATGATCTGGCGCTACCGCGATTTGGATGATGGCAAGGGCGGTATGGCGCAAGGCATGCTGGGAGCGCAGCGCGACAATCTAGGGTGGTGGACTTTCAGCGACAATCTGAACCCCGGTGCGGCGCTGCTGCTGGTGCCGCTGCATGGTGTCTCGGCCACGAACGCCGACAGCGATGGCGACGGTATCCCCGACGGTGTCGAGTTTTTCTATGCCCACCGTCCGGGCAGCCTGCCGGAACATAGGCTCGATCCGGCGCAGCCGGACAACCCCGGCGATATCGACCGCGACGGACTCGATGTGATGATGGAGTTTCTTTACGGAAGGCTGGATCCCTTCTACTGGGACAGCGATGGCGATATGCTGGGCGACGGCTACGAGGTTGTCAGCAGGCTGCTGGCCTACGACGCCACCGGTATTCATGGTCTGATGGGCGATGGCGACGGCGACGGGCTCTCCAACCTGATGGAGCGACTCCACCGCACTCAGCCGCGCCTGGCCGATAGCGATGGCGACGGCTGGAGCGATGCATACGAGATCGCCGCCGGAGCCAATCCCGCCGGAGCCGGCGGCGTGTCTCCGCCGGAGTTGCTGGCGCCCGTCAATTTTATGCTGGGCGATCCGGGGCTGGACGGTGCCACCGAGGCCTACGAGATGCATATCGAGTCCATCTCCGGCGACACGCGCTCCTTCACCTTCCAGAATACGGCCTATGGTGTGGTTCAGACGCAGACCATCCGGCTGGCTGTCGGCGGTCGCTATCGCATCTCCATCAACCACCTTGGCAGTGTGCGTGCTTCCCAAGGCTTTGCCGATCCGGACTACGAGGCGCGGATCGAGGGCGCTGACGGTACGGTGCTGGCGATCGAGGATCCGCATGGTATCCTCGGCACCCACTTGTCCGGCGCGCTGATTCCGCCGGGGATTGCGCCACTCGACACCTCGCTCACCGCCACGATCTGGATCCAGTCGCGCGTCAATCCGGATGGCACGACGCCCGTTGTTGATCCGGCGCTGACTACCAGTGTCGATGCCTGGGCGGCTGGTCGCGCCACGTGGGTGGCGGAAGTGCCGCGGGCGCAGTTGGCAAATCCCGGCGTCCTGGTGCTGCCCTCCTATACGGCTTACTTTGCGGGAACGGTGCCGCCGACGAAACTGCGGCTCCATGGCATTGCGGATAATGTGCCCGGCCTGACCCGCCATGTCCGTTTCAGCGATCCTGCGCGGCTCCTGTACAAGCTGCCCGGCATGGGCGGCTTTGCCGCGCTGCCGGGCGCGGAAATCGCCCTGCCCGGTGCCACCGATGATGCGGCAGTGGACATGGAACTGCTGGTGCAGGGTGACTGGCCGGCAGGCACCTCGGGCACGGTGGATTATGTGCTGCGCGGAGCCTCGGGCAACGTGGTTGCCGTGCAGAACCGGGTGCGGTTGATCGGCATCGCCGTGGCCGCCATCGGAGACTCGATGACCTACGGTTTCCGCCGCCGGCGCGACGGCACCGAGGAGACGCCGCGGTGGGGCGGCCCATGGCTGAACTATCCCTCGCCACAGACCTGGAACAACTATTACGGCAACTGGTACGATATTGCCTTCCAGGGCTACCGCGGCTATCTCAGGAACGACCTGACTACCGCCATTCCTTGGGTAGGCCACCCGGCCAACGGCCACGGCCCCGATCACTGCGGCTATCCCGGCTCGCGCCCCGGCAATATCAACGGCATGCTTGACGATACTTCGCGTCCCTATCCCGCCGGCAGCTTCACCACGGAGCCGGTTGAGCTGGCCGTGCTCTACTTCATCGGGATCAACGACCTGTCGCGGGATCGCAGCGCAAGTGCCATCTATGCCGATTGGAAGGTGGGTCTCGACAAGATACTGGCGCTGCGCGCGGGGCGGGGACGGACGCTGATCGTGGCCATGACGCTGACCCGGATCCGCAGTGACTATGCCAACTACTCGCCCGAGCGTGACCGGCAACTGCGCGCCTTCAACAATCTGGTCCGTGCCCACACCGTGAACAATCCCTACACGCGCTTCATTGTGGCCGACATCGAGAACGTGCCCCACGATAGCAATGATGACGGTCTCCACTACATGGCACCCGGCTACCAGCGCATCGAGGAGATTGTCCGGCAGGCGATCTTCGATGGCTTGAGGCTCGCGCCATGATGCGCCGGCTGACCCTGCCGGGCCTCTGGCTGGCACTCGCCTGCACCTGTCCGGCGTCAACACCGGCGGAACTCCCGTGGCTGGTATTCCGGGACGGCAAGGCCGGATTCATTGCGGGGGACGGCAGACTGCTGGCCGCCCCGCGCTACGAGGTGGCCGGCCGCTGGAGCGAGGGGCGCATCTGGGTGCAGGAGCGCGATGGCGATGCCCAGTCCGGCAAATTTCTCGACGAGCTGGCGCGTCCGCTACCCGTCGCTAAAGAGACGTGCAGTCTGGCCGGTCTTTTGCCGGAGCAGCCGTTGCCGCGCTTCCAGCTCGGTCTGGCGGTGGTGGGGCTGGATGACGGTGGCTATGGCTACGTGAACCGCGAGGGGCGGCTGCTGGGACGCACAAGCCGCGCCGGGGCTTTTCTCAAGCAGGATGATCCGCTGCTGCTGATCGTGGAGAGCGGCCGCGCGGGCTATATGGATCGGGCGGGTACCGTGAAGATCTCCCCGCGGTTTGACGAGGCGCGCCCCTTCCGCGGCGGACGTGCACCGGCTGCCGTTGCCGGACGCTGGGGATTGATCGACGAGAGCGGGGCGTGGGTGGCCAAGCCCGCATTTGACGATCTCTGGTGGTTTGCCGACGAGCCGCGTGTCTGGAACTACCGCCTTAAGGATAAACGCGGTCTGCTATGCCGTGACGGCACGCTGCTCACGGAGGCGCGCTTCGACGACTTCGGCGTCCTATGCGGCGATGTGATCAGTGCGCGCCAGGAGAACCGGTGGGGGCTGGTCTCGGTGGGCGGGCAGCTCTGTTTCGCGCCGCGCTATGCTGCACTTGAACCGCCACCACCGACCGCAACATGCCAATGGTGGCGAGTCCGGTCCGCCGAGGGCCGCTGGGGTCTGGTGGGCACAAACGGAGTGGAAATGCTGCCCTGCGTCTATGAACGTATCGAGGTGCTGTTGCCGGGATACTGGGTGGGGTGGAGCGAGGGGTGTGCCGGGCTGCTTGACCCCGCCCGCGGCGGGTTCCGGGATGCGGCGCGCTACGAACGTCTTGTGCCGCTTGCCCCGGATGCTTCGGCTCGTGCGCTTGCATTGCAGCGGGGCAGGTGGGGCGTTATTGATCTGGCTACGGGACAGGTTCTGGTGCCGTGCGAATATGATCGCCTGATGCCGTGGGGCGCATGGATGGCCGGAGAGCGTGGTGCCCGGGTCCAGTTGCTCGACGCGACCAACGCGGTGCTTCAGGCGTGGGAGGGCAGGCTCGACGGGCTGCCCGCCTTCAACTCGCTGGTGGACGGCATCGGTGTGCTGCAGACTGCGGTCGGCTACACCCTGATCCAGGCTGATGGCCGCCGGCCGCTGACAATGATTTTCGAGGAATCGGGCAAGTGGAGTGGGGGAGCATGGGCCGTGCGGCAGAAGGGACGCTGGGGCTTTGTGAGCCGGAATGGCGCATGGAGCATGGAGCCGCAGTTCGATGCCGTGGGTGATTTTGAAGGCGCTGCGGCACCCGCCTGCCAAAACGGACGCTGGGGTCTCATCGACCGCCGTGGCAAATGGCTGCTGAAGCCGCGGTTCGAGGCGCTGGAACGCCCGTGGAATGGACTCTATCCCGCCCGGCACGGGGGGCTCTGGGGACTGGTCGATAGACACGGCAAAGAGGTGCTGGCGTGTGAATACGAGGGCTTGGAGTGGGGCGCGGACGAACTTGGCGAGTCCCTGTGGTACGGATGGGAGCCATCCCGGCATTCCGGCTTTGACCACTATGGGCGGGGAGTGAGTGGTCAATGAGCCTCTTGCCAAACCTCTCGTGGCATGGGCGTCCCGCCCATGAAATACGGGCAGGATGCCCGTGCCACGTATGCACTCAAGGATTTTGCAAGCGCCTCCAATGAAAGCACTTTCCAAAAACAGGAGTTTGCCATGCCAGTCGAGCGTGTAAGCGGATCGTTCCGCGATCCGGATGGATTTGTCTTCACGCGGGAGGGTATCCTCTACCGCCAGATCAACCGCTGTTTCCAGGCGCCATTCGAGGCGCTGGCCGCCTCGGGGCTCTTCGAGCGGCTCTGGTCGCTTAACCTGCTGGTGCGCCATGAGACCGCCGACATCGCGCTGGCGGCCGACCGCGAAAACGCCGCCTGTGTGATCAGGCCCGAGCGCGTCCCCTTCATCTCCTATCCCTATGAGTGGTCGTTCAGCATGTACCGCGACGCGGCCCTCGCCACGCTGGAGATCCAGCGCGAGGCCCTGGAGCATGGCTACTCGCTGAAGGACGCCTCGGCCTACAA
>JAAYLN010000005.1 GCA_012521875.1 Lentisphaerota bacterium
GGTCAGGAGACAGGGGGCAGGGGACAGGAGTGGATTTTAGGTCTGGGGTTTTAGATTTAGGATTGTCTTCGGAAAGCTGGGAAATGGGAGCGACGGGTGAAGCTACGGAGGATCCGGGTGCCACGGGATATTTTGACAGGATGTCCCGCTGCGCGGGCGCATTTGCAGGATTTACAGGATGGTCATTTAGGAGGGCGGAGACAGGGGGGACAGGGGGAGCGGAAGCTACGGAGGGCGCGGAGAGTGCAGAAACGGTGGTGGAATGTTCCCCGTGGAACATTTTCACCTCGTCGGGGGGCGGAGAAACAGTCCTAACGGCGTGCCGTGAGGGTATTGAGGCGGAGGAGGAATGTTCCACGTGGAACATTCCCGGGGTGCAAGGGGGATTTCCGGCTGCGTTTTGTTTCACGTGGAACATTTGGGGGCTGGGTAGGGCGCCCAGCGCCGTCAGGCGGCGGTTCTTTAGTGCCATAAAGGGCGGTGGAGTCTCGCCATACACCATTTTTACCCTATCCCAGTCGATAGAATGCGCGTGCAGGCGCGGGGGCGTGCCGGTTTTGAGTCGCCGCAGCTCGAAGCCGAGCTCCCGCAGACTCTCGGAGAGGCCATCGGAAGCAGGGCGGCCACCGCCACCGCCGGCGGCCACCTCATTGCCTATATGTATGCGCCCCTTTAGCGCGGTGCCGGCGGTAATGACCACGGTACGTCCGCGGATCCCGCCGATTATTCCGGCCACCGCGACCCCCTTGACGCGTCCGGCGTCATTTTCGGTCAGGATGGCACAGGCGTCGCCCGCGACCCAGAAGAGGTTGGGCTGGGTGGCAATGCGTTCTTGCATGCGGCGGGCATAGGCTGCCTTGTCGCACTGGATACGAGTGGCCTGCACGGCGGGTCCGCGGCTGCGGTTGAGCACGCGGTACTGGATGCCGGTGGAGTCGGCGTTGAGCGCCATCTCGCCGCCCAGGGCGTCGAGCTCGCTGACGAGGTGCGACTTGGCTAGGGCACCGATGGAGGGGTTGCAGGGCATGTCTGCGATGTCGGCGAAGCTGTGGGTCACCAGCAGGGTCTGGCAGCCGAGGCGTGCGGCGGCCAGCGCCGCCTCGCAGCCGGCGTGACCGCCACCGACAACAATGACGTCCCAGCAGAGGCTGGCGGGATCGCTGGCATGGCCCGCCTTGACGGGCATTTCGCGTCTGTTCATAACCTGTGAATATTCCGTGGCGCGCTGACTCGGCGTGACGCAGAAAACCGCGATATTTGCTGGATTTTCGGCTAAAAATCGCGCCGAAGCCTGATAATAACCCAGTAGAGTAAGGCTTGCAATATCTTTGAGACCCACATCTTTGAGACACATGTGCGCGCACACGCTGACTTCGCTACGCTCGTCAACGCGGTGCATGCATGAAGGTTACTGCCGGTGGTCACCCGGCGGGGCCGGGCGGTGGTTAACGCGCTGTAGTGGCGACCGTGCCTGTAATGGGGCATGGCGCCAGTGGCATGGGCGTCCCGCCCATGGGCGGACCACGGGCAGGATGCCGCCCGTGCCACGTGCCTGCGGGCTGGGCGTCCGGCTGATGCACTAGTGTCCATGGCGTCCCGCCCATGGGCGGACCACGGGCAGGATGGCCGTGTCACGTGCCTGCGGACTGGGCGTCAGGCTGATGCGCTAGTGGCAATGGGCGTCCCGCCCATGGACAGACCACGGGCAGGATGCCCGTGCCACGTGCCTTGCATACGCGCGCAGGCGCCGCGTTGCATTACCACGCCTTTTACACTCTTTGGGCATACGACTGAGTCGTATGACCAACCACCCGCCACCGCCTACTGCCGCCGCCCCCGCAGGGGCGGCGATCCCACTGAACCCTGAGCACTCGGAGACTGGGACGGATAATATCGTAATAGCTTCGCATAATAGTTTAATCATTTGCCGGATAACTATATTTACCTTGTCCGTTTGGCGGCGGAACCGCATAATATGGCTTTCTTGCGCTGAGTGCGCCACGCTTATGAATTCTGATTCCCGACAGCCTAAACCCCGCAGCCTGGGGGTGATTGAGCCGCAAACCTTGCGGCTTGATCTCCCTCCCGAGGGTTTTGTGCTCGAATTGGGAGGCGTCCTGAAGCAGATCGACGTGACCTACGAGATCTGTGGCGAGATGAACGCGGACGGCTCCAACATAATCTATATCTGTCACGCCCTCACCGGCGACGCCCATGTGGCGGGTATTCGCCCGGGCGAGGAGCGTCCTGATGGCTGGTGGGAGGGGATGGTCGGCCCCGGCAAGGGGATCGATACCGACTACTATTGCGTGATCTGCTCGAACATGCTGGCGGGTTGCAAGGGCACGACCGGACCTTCTTCTACCAATCCCGATACCGGCGAGCCGTATGGCTCGACCTTCCCGTCGGTCACGGTACGCGACATGGTAGATGTGCAGTACCGTCTGCTGCGGCAGCTTGGCATCAAGCGGCTAGTGGCGGTGATCGGTGGCAGTTTCGGCGGCATGCAGGTGCTGGATTGGGCCACGCGGTATCCGGACTACATCGGAAGCGGTGTGGTTATCGCCGCCGCCGCCAGCCTGAATGCACAGGCACTGGCCTTTGACATCATCGGACGCCGGGCGATCACCGAGGATCCGCGCTGGAAACTGGGCAACTATTACGGCTCGATGCGCAAACCCAAGCTCGGACTGGGGCAGGCGCGGCGGCTGGCGCATATCACCTATCTCTCCGAGTCCTCGATGGCCGACAAGTTCGGCCGCGCGCGGCGGCAGGCGTGGATCGATGGCAGTGACCTCTTCAAGCTGAAGGCGCGCCTGCGCTTCCGCACCACCTTCGAGGTGGAAAGCTATCTCGACCACCAGGCGCGCAAGTTCATCAACCGCTTCGACGCCAACTCCTACCTGCACATCACGCGGGCCATGGACGAGTATGACCTGTGCGAGCAGTACGGTTCGCTCGAGAAGGCCTTCGAGGCCATCAAGGCGCCAATGCTGATCGTCTCGCTGAGCGGCGACTGGCTCTTCACCCCGGAGCAGTCCGAGGAGATGGTGCGCGCGCTGATGACGCTTAACAAGCCGGTATCCTACTTCCATCTGCGCGCCCCGGCGGGGCATGACGCCTTCCTGACGCATATCGACGAGCTGGCCCCGGTGGTGCGCGCCTTCCTGCCGTGGATCGGAGAGCGCGTGGAGCCGGAGAAGGAGAGCGTTGACGAGCAGACCGCGACAGCCGATGCGCTCGTGGCACGTACCGTGGCCCCCGGCAGCCGCCTGCTGGATCTCGGCTGCGGCAACGGCCGCCTGCTGCAGGAGCTCAAGGAGCGGAGACAGACGGTCGGTACCGGGGTCGAGATCAACCTGGCGCAGGCGCGCACAACGCTCGACCGCGGTTTCGACGTGATTCTCGTGACACCCGACGGGGACGGGCCAGACGAGGAGCGCGGGCTGGCGCTGATTCCGGACGACAGTTTCGATACCGTGGTGCTGAGCGAGACGCTGCAGGAGACGCGGCGTCCGCTGCGGGTGCTCGAGGAGGTGCTGCGCATCGCGCCGCAGGCGATCATCACTTTCCCCAACTTCGGCTATCTGACCACGCGGCTGAAGCTGCTCTTCACCGGGCGCATGCCGGTGAACCGCCATCTGCCCAACGAGTGGTACGATACGCCCAACATCCATCTCTGCACCTACCGCGACTTCATCGACCTGTGCCGTCGCGAGCGGATCGTGATCCGCAAGGTACACCACCTCACCACGTCGCTCCTCGGCCGCCTCCTGATCGCCATCGGATGGCCCAATGCCGGCGCGGAGCGGGTGATCGTGCAGATTGCCCGCGACAAGCCGGAACCACCGGAACAGCCCCATGAAAAAATGGCTTGACCAACGCCTCGACGACCTTGTCGGTCAACTCTCGCCCTGCCGCAACTGCCCCGTGGCCAACACGGAGCGTCTGATCAATCTGCCCGGCCAGAAGGCGGTAATCGGGATTCTCGAGAATCTGATGGCGCTGCTCTTTCCGGGGTGTCACGGGCATGAGCCGCTGGCCCACGCCAGCGCCGACGAGAC
>JAAYLN010000404.1 GCA_012521875.1 Lentisphaerota bacterium
ATCGAGATCGAGACCAGCACCGAGGGCGAGGGGAACCTGCCGCTGCGGCAGCGCATCCTCGGCCGCACGTCGCTGCACGACATTATCCATCCCGTTACAAACGAGGTGCTGCTGGCCGCCGACGAGGAGATCGACGAGGCCGCCTGCGACCGCATCGAGGAGGCGCAGATCGACAGCGTCTGGATCCGCAGCGGTCTTACCTGCGATGCCCGCCACGGCATGTGCGCCAAGTGCTACGGGCGTGACCTCTCGACGGGGCGCCTGGTGGAGATCGGCACGGCCGTCGGCATCATCGCGGCCCAGTCCATCGGCGAGCCCGGCACGCAGCTTACGATGCGTACGTTCCACATCGGCGGTACGGCACAGGCCGTGGTCGCCACGCCGGAGATCGTAACGCACCACGCGGGCGTGATCTCCTACGAGGACGACCTGCGCGTCATCCGCAACGATGATGGCCAGAACATCGTGCTCAACAAGAACGGCGCGCTCGTGATCCGCGACGCCAACGGCCGCGAGCTCGAGCGCGTCACGCTGCAGATCGGCACGGCTCTGCAGATCGACGACGGCGCCGAGGTGACACCCGGCACCATCATCGCCATCTGGGATCCCCATAGCGTTCCGGTTCTGGCCGAGAAGGCCGGCATCGTCAGTTTCCACGACTTCGTGGAGGACGTTTCGGTGCAGACCGACCGCGACGCGCAGACCGGCCTGCAGACGCTGGTGGTCATGGAGAGCCGCGAGACGCTCCATCCGCAGATCATCATCTCCGATCCCGCCACCGACTCGGTGCTGGGCTACTACCATATTCCCGTCGGCGCGCACGTCATGGTGCATGAGGGCGAGCGGGTCACCCCCGGCCGCCTGCTGGCCAAGACGCCCCGCAAGGAGGGCAAGACGCGCGACATCACCGGCGGTCTGCCGCGCGTGGCCGAGCTCTTCGAGGCGCGGCATCCGAAGGATGCGGCCGACATCGCCAAGATCGATGGCGTGGTCGAGTTCGGCGAGAACCAGCGCGGCCGCCGCTGCCTGATCATCCGCGACGAGTCGACCATGGCCTACGAGGAGCACCTGATCCCCATGGGCAAGCACATCGTGGTCTTCAAGGGCGACCGCGTCCGCAAGGGCCAGCAGCTCACCGACGGCCCGATCGTGCCGCAGGAGATTCTCGACGTCTGCGGCCCGCAGGAGCTGCAGAGCTACCTCGTCAGCGAGGTGCAGCAGGTCTACCGCCTGCAGGGCGTCGAGATCAACGACAAGCACATCGAGATCATCGTGCGCCAGATGCTGCGCAAGGTGCGCATCACCAACCCCGGCGATACCGATTTCCTCTGGGGCGAGCAGGTCACGCGCCAGCAGTTCCTCGAGGTCAACCAGAAGATCTCCGAGGAGGGTAAGCGGCCCGCCGCGGCGCAGCCGGCTCTGCTGGGCATCACCAAGGCCTCGCTCGAGACCGACAGCTTCATCTCGGCGGCCTCCTTCCAGGACACCACGCGTGTCCTGACCGATGCCGCGACGATGGGCCGGGTGGACGAGCTGCGCGGCTTCAAGGAGAACGTGATCCTTGGCCACCTGATCCCCGGCGGTACCGGCTTCCCGCTCTACCGGCACATCAAGCTGGTGCCGCTGGCGGAGCCGATCGACGTCGAGGAACTCAACGCCGCCGCCGAGGCGGCACAGAAGAAGGCGCAGGATGTGCTGGGGTTCTGATTTGGCGCTTGCCGGCTGCCGGGAGTTCTGATATAGTAACCACCCTTTTGCAATCGAAGGATAAACGCCGAATGCCTACTATCAACCAATTGGTCCGCAAGGGCCGCAAGCAGACGACCTACGGAAGCAAGTCGCCGGCGCTCAAGCGCTGTCCGCAGCGCCGTGGCGTTTGTCTGCTGGTCAAGACGCAAACCCCCAAGAAGCCCAACTCGGCACTGCGCAAGATTGCGCGTGTGCGCCTGACGACAGGCCATGAGGTCACCGCCTATATTCCGGGCGAGGGCCACAACCTGCAGGAGCACAGCGTCGTGCTGGTGCGCGGCGGGCGCGTCAAGGATCTGCCCGGCGTCCGCTACCACATCGTGCGCGGCACCCTCGACTCTCTGGGCGGGGCCGGACCCAGCAACACGAACAAGCAGGAGCGCAAGGTCAGCCGCTCCAAGTATGGTGTCAAGCGCGCCAAGGGGGGCGGCAAGTAGCCGCGGGGTGAACCATGTCGAGAAGGAGTAAAACTTACAAGCGCGGCATCACGCCGGATCCCAAATACAACAGCGAGCTGGTCGCCAAGGTCGTGCGCTCCCTGATGCGCAGCGGCAAGAAGACCACCGCCGAGCGTATCGTCTACGGCGCGCTCGACGTGCTGGCCGAGAAGACTGGCAAGGATCCACTCGAGGTGCTGGATGCCTCGATCAACAACATGAAGCCCAAGGTCGAGGTCAAGTCCCGCCGCGTCGGCGGCACGACCTACCAGGTGCCGGTCGAGATCCGTCCCTCGCGCCAGTTGGCGATGGCCCTGCGCTGGATGACCCAGTACGCCAGCGCCCGCCGCGGCATCCCCATGCCCAGGGCCGTGGCCCTCGAGATGCTCGAGGCCTACGAGGGGCAGGGCAACGTTATCAAGAAGCGTGACGACACGCACCGCATGGCGCAGGCCAACAAGGCCTTTGCGCACTATGCCTGGTAGGAGTCGCGCGGAAGCCTAATAGGAATGCAGGCCGTCTTGGACAATACGGAGAAAGAGCAGAAGGGTGCCCAGCCGGCCGCGGCCGG
>JAAYLN010000460.1 GCA_012521875.1 Lentisphaerota bacterium
CGAAAAGCCGCGGCCTGCTGTTTTACAGACTGGCACAATTAGCTGTCGTCACAGCCCCCAACCCGCGATCAAAAATCGTGCCGGCACAAGATGTTGTGTCTGGTTGAGCGAACTGCATACCCAGTTTAGGTTTAACATGTTTTGTCCTGTTCGACGGTCAATTGTGTATCCCCAAACATGCGCCTGATGTGGCGCAGCGCCCAAGCACAGGCTGCTGACCGCGAAAACGGCAACAGCAATAATAGCAGGGCTGCAATGCCATTCCAGAACGCAGTTTGCCTAAAAGTTGCATGGCGAATCACGCCGCGTGCCGCCTGGGCTTGAAGTGGACGTGTTCCATCCTGCATGGCGGCATGTAGTAGTGTGATATACTCCGTTGAGAAGCGGATACGGAGAGCTTTTCGATAACGGTTGTTCGATGTCGCAAGACGAGCCAGCCCGTCGGTTGCGTGTAAGGCGGCGCGTAGGCTATCTTGGCTGCGAATGCGCCCCAGTCTTTCTATGCCTGTGTGGGTACGGTATACCAGCAGCGGTGTGGGAACCTGCAATATGAGTTTAGGATCGGCTAGCAGAAAGCGGGTTGTGAAATTCCAGTCGTTATGGTTGATCAGAGTTTCGTTCCACTTCAAGTCGGGGGGCAGCATGCTGAGCCGGAAAAGGCCACACCAGGCATTGTGATGGCAGGTCTGCGCTCTGATCGGCACTGTCAGGTGCGGTTTTGGCAGTTTGCCGATGGCTGCTGCTGTTTCGGACGATATCCACTCACCATAAGCAAATGAGCATTCGGTCTCACTCTCCATGATTGCGACCAGTGTCATATAGAAGTGTGGCCCGACCAGATCGTCGCTGTCGAGAAAATGGATGTAGACACCGGTAGCCTGAGACAGACCATGGTTACGTGCTGCAGATGCCCCACGGTTGTCACGCTTATAAACATGCCACCTTAATTCTGGTTCGCTGGGGTGTTCTCGGATCCATTGTTGCAGGAGTTCCAGAGTGTTGTCGGTCGAACCATCGTCAACGATCAGCACTTCCAGAGGTCGGTATGGCTGAGCTAAAAGGGAAGCCAGTGTCTCCAGCAACAAGGAACCTCGGTTATACGTTGGAATCACGACAGATATGAGGGGGTGCAAGTCTGTCATTGCTTGCTTTCCGGTTTTGGGATTTGAACCATGTTATGCATGATTAAAGAGGATAGCCCCGTTCGGGAGGATGATGTGAGTTTTTTGACCAGCCTCGCAGTCTGGATTCGAGGCCATGTACCCAGTGGGCAAGACGCATTCCTCTGGCTCCGATTCTGGCACCAAACCATGTCCATCCACGTCGCCAGAGACTTGTATAACGTCTTTCCTCACGCATGTCTGCTTGTTCGTCAGCAACGTAGGTGGACCTCATGGGTGGGTGCGCTAGCGGGAACTCCAGTGTTCCAGTGCTTTCGTAGCGATAAGAATCATACTCGAACGATGTGTGTGTTGAATCCTCGTTGAATCCGCGGTTGCTTACCAGGTTCACAGCCGGTTTGACACATAGCTGCTTGTGGGCAAATAGCGCAATGGCCCATTGCACGTCCCATGTGTCCAGACCCGCTTCCAGATGCTCTACATGTTTCCACCAATGATTTCTGAAGGCTACGTGGTGGCCTAGTCCTGATCGGATGTTTTCCAGTTGGTCTCGATAGGAATCCAGTGTGATGTCAAAGTTGGCCCAAGCTCGTCGCCAGGTTGCCCAACCGTAGATTAGCGGCAGTCTTGAGTAGTAATAAGAATGTTTGTCGAACGTTTGAAAGCGATAATGATTGTTGCCGCTGATCATGCCAATTTCAGGATGATGGGCGTATCGATCAAGCAGTTCAGACGCATAAGGGAAGAAAGAAACTACCGGATGACAGTCGTCTTCCAGGATGATGCCGGCATCGACCTGCTCAAAGAACCAGGTAATTGCGTTGGCCGGACCATGCTTGCATCCTTGGTTGACTTCAGAAAACCGTGTTCTCACCTCGCATGGCCAATCAATAGTGAATGTTAGGTTCTTGACTTGGGCGCAGGCCTCGTGATCCTCAGGGTGGTCTTCACGTGGCCC
>JAAYLN010000405.1 GCA_012521875.1 Lentisphaerota bacterium
AACTGGCCCCTTCCGTGACGCCCCAGTTGAAGCTCATCTCCATGTTCGACTGGCCGGAGCAGAGCCAGACATCACCTACCAGCACATTGGCGTTAGTGATGGTGTTCTTGCCGGTCACGACCAGCGGACGTCCGTTGGTGCTGGCCGCGAGAGGAGCGAGGCGCACTTCCCAGTCGCCCTTGTCATCGGCGGTGGTCTTGAGGTTCTGGCCGGCAAAGGCGACGGCCACCTCCTCGCCGGGCTCGGCCGTGCCCCAGACGGGCACCTCCATGTCGCGCTGCAGCACCATGTTGCTGTTGAAGATCGTCGCGAGCTTGACATTGGCGAGTACCGACGCGGCGCACAGCGCGCAGGCGGCGGTCAGGAGGTAGCGGGGCTTGTGCATTTATGTTCTCCAGTTGGTTGAGGTGCTTGCAAATCCCATCGTGGCATGGGCGTCCCGCCCATGGAGCACGGACAAGACGCCCGTGTCACGTGTGCCTGCAAGGGCACCGGTTGATTCTCTCTACTCGTTGCCGTCATTTAGGAATGGCGGCAGTCTGATCGTCTTCGCGGACAGTGCCGGAGCGGTACCAGACAAGCCAGACGATGATCGCCGCCAGCACGGCGGCGAGACTTGCGGCCACTTGCGGCCGCAGGCCGAATCCCAGCGGGGCGCCCTGGACTGCCGTCGGGCTGACGAAGAGGATGTAGTCCAGCACGATAAAGGTCATGAAGAGAGCCGGCACCACCGCCACCCAGGCCGGCTTCCCGTGCTGCCGCAACCATGCCACGGCCACCAGCAGGGCGAAGACGGCGATGACCTGGTTGCTCCACGAAAAGTAGTTCCAGAGCACCTTGAAGGTGTCCGGGGAGGCATTCGACCATATCAGCAGGAGGAACACCGCGGCGAAGATCGGCAGGGTCGTCAGCAGGCGCGGCACGATCGGCTTCTGGTCGATCGAGAAGTACTCCGCCAGCACCAGCCGCAGGCTGCGGAGAGCCGTATCGCCCGAGGTGATGGCCAGCACGACCACACCCAGCAGCGCAAACTGTGCCAGGGCCGGATGCAGCAGCCAGTTGGCCAGTGTGGTCAGCAGCATGGGGCCGTTGCCGCTGGCGAGCAGTTCCTTTTGGTGTGCATAGAGTGCCATGCCGCCCGCGGCCCAGATCATGCCGATCAGCCCCTCGACGATCATCATGCCGTAGAAGACCGCGCGTCCCTGCCGTTCTGAGGTCATGGTGCGCGAGACGATCGGTGCCTGGGTGGAGTGGAAGCCGGAGATGATGCCGCAGGCGATGGTGACGAAGAGCATGGGGATGACCGGCTCGCCCGCCGGATGCTGGGTGAAGTTGGAGCCGAAGTTGGTGAGGTTGATCTCTTTCAGGAGACCGGTATGCGGCAGGAGGCCTATCAGGACGGCTATCGAGGATAGCAGCAGGATGGCGCCGAAGATCGGGTAGATACGCCCGATGATCTGGTCGATCGGGAAGAAGGCCGAGACGAAGTAGTAGATGAAGATCACGGCCACCGCGACCCAGAACCACTGCTCGCGCCCCTGGACGAGGATGTTGGCCGGGGTGTTGACGAACACCGTGCCGACCAGCAGCAGAGTGATGGCGAGGAAGAGGGCGTAGACGTGGTAGATGCGGGGGCCGAGGTAGCGGCGCACGAGCAGCGGCGTGTTGGCGCCGTTGTGGCGCATGGAGATCATGCCGCTGAAGTAGTCGTGTACCGCGCCCCCGATGACGTTGCCGATAGGAAGCAGGATAAAGACGATGGCGCCGAACTTGATGCCCAGGATCACGCCGATCACCGGCCCGATGCCGGCGATGTTGAGCAGGTGGATGAGCATGTTCTTCCAGTGCGGCAGCGGCAGGCGGTCAACGCCGTCCGGCGCGCCGATGGCGGGGGTGGGGCGCTCGTCCGGGCCGAAGATCCGCTCCACCAGCCGCCCGTAGGTGAAGTAACCGGCCACGAGAATGAAGATGCCAATCAGGAAAGAGATCATCTTATGCTCCCAGTTAGTCCCAACTGAACAGCCAGTCTACGCTTATTGCAGAAATCGTGGTGCGCCTGGCGGGGATCGAACCCACAGCCTTCAGCTCCGGAGGCTGACGCTCTATCCAATTGAGCTACAGGCGCTTAATTTGGACATGATAGGAGATTCGGGGGCGGATATCAAGGATGATCGGTATTTCAGCCACCCCTGTCACTAGCCCATTATGCCAGCCGCATACTTTTATTACACAGTGACGGGAGATTGTGCTACCCTATGCCCGTATTCTAAACGTGCGTCTTAGCGTCTGGGAATCCATGCTATGAACAAGAACATTCTCTGTATCGGTGCGGGTTATGTCGGCGGCCCCACCATGGCCATGATCGCCGCCAAGTGCCCCGACCGACAGGTCACCGTAGTCGACATCAATGCCGCCCGCATCGCGGCCTGGAACAGCGACCAGTTGCCGATCTATGAGCCCGGCCTGCAGGAGGTCGTCGAGGCGTGCCGCGGACGCAATCTGCACTTCTCGACCGATATCGAGCGCGGTATCCGCGAGAACGACATCATCTTCGTCAGCGTCAACACC
>JAAYLN010000406.1 GCA_012521875.1 Lentisphaerota bacterium
CGGGCGCCATCTACCTCGGTCTGATGACCGGCGGTACAATGGGCAGCGCGGCCACCTGGGTGACGGTGATCCTCTTCAGCGAGGTGACCCGGCGCGCCATGAAGACCATGAGCAAGGGCAACCTGATTGTCCTGCTCCACGCCGCCGGCGTGATGATGGCCGGCAGCGCCCTGATACCGGGCGGTCCCTTCGGCGGGCTCGTGTACCGCGCCTTTCTGGTCACCTCCGACGCCGCGCGCGACATGGGCATGCGCGACTATTTCCCCACGTGGTGGTGTCCCAAGCCGGACAGTCCGGCCATCACCGAGCGCATGCTCTTCCACAAGGACTGGCTGGTGCCGGCCCTCATACTGGCCTTCGTCTCGATCATCGGCCTGGTCAACAAGTACACGCTCGGCTACTTCTTCTTCCGGCTCTGCTCAGACGTCGAGCAACTGCCCTTCCCGCTGGCGCCCATCAGCGCCCAGGGCGCGCTGGCGCTGGCCGACTCCACCAAGAAGAGCGACGAGCTCGAGGCCGAGGAGCAGGAGGTCGACGAGGAGGGCAACAGGGTCTTCTCCAAGTGGCGCATCTTCTCGCTCGGCTCGGCCATCGGCATCGCCTTCGGCCTGATCCAGGTCGGCGTGCCGGCCATCACCGGCCTCTTCCTCGACAAGCCCGTCTTCCTGATTCCCCAGCCGTATCTCGATACCACCACCGTCACCGAGGTGCTGCTGCCGGCCACGCCCACCGGCATGGTCATCGATCCCGGCATCATCCTGATGGGCATGGTGCTGCCGTTCTGGGCCGTTGTCGGCTCCTTCAGCGCCATTGTCACCACCCTGATCCTCAACCCCATATTGCACTTCTCCGAGGTTCTCGTGCAGTGGCAGCCCGGCATGAACACCGTCAACACGTCGTTCGTCAACTCGATCGACTTCTGGATGAGCTTCGGCTTCGGCACCTCGGCGGCGATCGCCGTGATCAGCATCTTCTCGACGCTGCGCGATGTCTTCCGCCGCGGCCGCGAGGCGCGCCGCCAGGCCAATGCCGCCACGGCCAACGCCGCCGTTGTTACCGACAGCCGCCAGGCCGCCGTCGGCAGCCTCTGGAAGACGCCCGATATAGGGCGCGGCGACTACCCGATGGTCTTCGCCATCATCGGCTACCTCCTCGCCGCGGCGGCCATGGTCGCCCTCTGCAACCACCTCGTGCCGGGGATCCTCGGCTTCCTGATCGTCTTCACCTGCATCTACAACCCCTTCATCTCCTATATCAACGCCCGTCTGCTGGGGTTGACGGGGCAGGCGGTCGACATCCCCTTCATCCGCGAGGGCTGCTATATCCTCTCGGGCTACAACAAGCTCGACATCTGGCTGGCGCCCATCCCGATCGCCAACTACGGCGGCATGGCCCAGTCCTTCCGCGTCAACGAGCTGACGGGCGTCCGCTTCAGCTCGCTGATGACGGCCGATGTGGTCGCGCTGCCGGTGCTCTACATCCTCTCCTTCGTCTTCTGGTCGTTCATCTGGAAGTCCAATGCCATACCGTCGGACATCTTCCCGGCCGCGCAGCTTAACTGGGAACTCTCCGCCAAGTCCACCACGCTGCTCTACTCGGCCACCTTCCATCCGGAGGCCGAGGCCGCCGGCATGGTCGGCGCCGCCGAGGCGGCCAGCCGCTTCGCCGATACCGAGTTCGCCAAGGCGCTGC
>JAAYLN010000407.1 GCA_012521875.1 Lentisphaerota bacterium
CGGGCGCCATCTACCTCGGTCTGATGACCGGCGGTACAATGGGCAGCGCGGCCACCTGGGTGACGGTGATCCTCTTCAGCGAGGTGACCCGGCGCGCCATGAAGACCATGAGCAAGGGCAACCTGATCGTGCTGCTCCACGCCGCCGGCGTGATGATGGCCGGCAGCGCCCTGATCCCGGGCGGTCCCTTCGGCGGGCTCGTGTACCGTGCCTTCCTGGTCACCTCCGACGCCGCACGTGACATGGGCATGCGCGACTACTTCCCCACATGGTGGTGCCCCAAGCCGGACAGCCCGGCCATTACCGAGCGCATGCTCTACCATAAGGACTGGCTGGTGCCGGCCCTCATACTGGCCTTTGTCTCGATCATCGGCCTCGTCAACAAGTATACGCTCGGCTACTTCTTCTTCCGCCTCTGCTCGGACGTCGAGCAGTTGCCCTTCCCACTGGCGCCGATCAGCGCCCAGGGTGCCCTGGCGCTGGCCGACTCCACCAAGAAGAGCGATGAGCTCGAGGCCGAGGAGCAGGAGGTCGACGAGGAGGGCAACAGGGTCATCTCCAAGTGGCGCATCTTCTCGCTCGGGTCGGCCATCGGCATTGCATTCGGCCTGATCCAGGTCGGCGTGCCGGCCATCACCGGCCTCTTCCTCGATAAGCCCGTCTTCCTGATTCCCCAGCCGTACCTCGACACCACCACCGTCACCGAGGTGCTGCTGCCGGCCACGCCCACAGGCATGGTCATCGACCCCGGTATCATCCTGCTCGGCATGGTGCTGCCCTTCTGGGCCGTCGTCGGCTCCTTCAGCGCCATTGTCACCACCCTGATCCTCAACCCCATACTGCACTTCTCCGAGGTTCTCGTCCAGTGGCAGCCCGGCATGAACACCGTCAACACGTCGTTCGTCAACTCGATTGACTTCTGGATGAGCTTCGGCTTCGGCACCTCGGCGGCGATTGCCGTAATCAGTATCTTCTCGACGCTGCGCGATGTCTTCCGCCGCAGCCGCGAGGCGCGCCGTCAGGCCAATGCCGCCACTGCCAACGCCACTGCTGTCCCCGCCACTGCCGAAGACAGCCGCCAGACTGCCGTCGGCAGCCTCTGGAAGACACCCGATATCGGGCGCGGCGACTACCCGATGGTTTTTGCCATCATCGGCTACCTCGTCGCCGCGGCGGCCATGGTGGCCCTCTGTAACTACCTCGTGCCGGGAATCCTCGGCTTCCTGATCATTTTCACCTGTATCTACAACCCCTTCATCTCCTATATCAATGCCCGTCTGCTGGGGTTGACGGGGCAGGCGGTCGACATCCCGTTTGTCCGTGAGGGCACCTACATCCTCTCGGGCTACAACAAGCTCGACATCTGGCTGGCTCCCATCCCGATCGCCAACTACGGCGGCATGGCCCAGTCCTTCCGCGTCAACGAGCTGACGGGTGTCCGCTTCAGTTCGCTGATGAAGGCTGATCTGGTCGCGTTGCCGGTGCTCTACATCCTCTCGTTCGTCTTCTGGTCGTTCATCTGGAAGTCCAATGCCGTGCCCTCGGATATCTTCCCGGCCGCCCAGTTGAACTGGGAGCTCTCCGCCAAGTCCACCACGCTGCTCTACTCGGCCACCTTCCATCCGGAGGCCGAGGCCGCCGGCATGGTCGGCGCCGCCGAGGCGGCCAGCCGCTTCGCCGATACCGAGTTCGCCAAGGCGCTGC
>JAAYLN010000408.1 GCA_012521875.1 Lentisphaerota bacterium
CTCCTGCGGCCTGCGGAGTTCCCTGTGTACGCTTACACTACTTCATTCGGCTTTCCATTCCTCTTCCATAGTGCCAACACTCGGTACGAGTGGATGGCTAGTCCTTACCCGGCGGGGCCTCGCACCCCGCAAGCAGCGCCGAGCTTCGCTTGGCGCACTACCGACAAAGCTCGCGACAAAGTGAGGGTGCCGCCAACCACCAACCAACATTGGAACGGCTCTTGCTCTAACCTGCACAGGCCATGATTACCCCAATCACCAGAAAAATGAACGCCATGCCCCGCCATTTCGCCGCGCGAATTTGCGCCGCCCTATTCTCCATGCTCGTCCTTTGCGCGGTTCTCGTACCGCTTGCCGCGCGTTCCGGGGAGCCGCGCCTGCGCGTGGGTGCCCTGGCCGATGTGCATATCATCATGGAGCCGGATACCGACGCCTTCTTCCTGAAGGCCTTGAAGTGGTATGACGAGCAGAAGATCGATGTGCTCACTATTGCCGGCGACCTCACCGACCAGCAGATGATAATGCAGATCGAGCACTTCATGAAGTGCTACAACTCGGTCTTCAAGGACGGCAAGCGCAGCGACGGCAATCCCGTCACGCCCGTCTTCGTCACGGGCAACCACGACGACGAGGGGTATGTCTATATCACGGGTCGCTGCAACGGCCTGCGGGCCGAGGCGATCCGCAAGGTGGCCGGCAACGCCAAGTGGTCGCTGGAGCGCATGCAGAACGATGTCTCCAACTCCGTCGCCAAGGCCACGCGGGCGATCGAGCTCAACGTGCCGGTCGAACAGGCTGCGCCTGTCCTCGCCGAAATCCGCGCCCTCGGCCACCAGGCGGCCGCCACGACCAACGCTGCCGGTCTGGCCGCACTGGCGGGCGCCTTCGGTACGGTGCAGTCGAATGCCGTCGCGCTCCTCACGGACAACGCCTTCCTCTGCAACGTCAATATCACCTCGGTCTGGAAGCGCGTGCTCGGTGAGGACTACTCGCAGTTCTTCCACAAGCGCGTCAAGGGCTACGACTTCGTCGGTGCCAACTGGAACGGCATCGGATGGGGTGGTGAAGCCTTCAACCTCAAGGGTTATCTGGCCTCGCTCGACCTGGCCAGGGACCGCCCCTTCTTCTACATCCAGCACCCGCATCCCAGGGACACCTGCCACGGTAACTGGGTCTGGGGCCAGGACAACGGCTCCTCGACCGCAGTTCTCGCGAAGTACCCCAACGTCATTGCCCTCTCGGGACATTCGCACACTCCCGTCGCGGACGAGCGTGCCATCTGGCAAGGGGCCTTCACCTCGATCGGCTGCGGCTCGCTCTACTATCCCGGCAGCATCAAGGGCCGCGAGCAGGCCCGCGACGATAATCGGAAGGTGGGGCGTGATGGCTTGCTCTTCAGCGTCTATGAAGACCGCGTGGTTGTCGAGCGCCGCGACTTCCTCAACGATGCCGAAATCGAGCCCAAGTGGGTCTTTCCCGCGCCGACCTTCGACGGCGATGAGGAGCGTCCCTACACGCCCGCTCTGCGCCGGCAGACCGAGCCGATTCCCGAATTCGCAAAGGATGCCGCTGTCGGTGTCACCTTCTCCAACACCAATGCGCCCGGTTCGGGCCGTTCCTGCGACGTCACCATCACCTTCCCATTCGCCCGTGTGGCCGGCAAGGGCTACGACGCCGCCGAGTACGAGGTGCAGGTCGAGCGCGTCATTACCGACTACGTGCAGGCGACCGCCACCAAGCGCGTTCTGCCGCCGCGCTACTACTGGGCCATGCCGTTCCGCGGCACGAACGTCACGACCCGCCTGCGTTCCGGGGATATGCCGTCCAGGACGGAGTTCCGTATTGCCGTACGTCCCATGAACGCCTTCGGAGGCAAGGGCGAGCCGATCTATAGCGAAACGATCAAATTTTAGATTTGTGATTTGGCGCTGCGCACGTCCTCTTTTGCGGTGCGGAGGCTGCGACTGGTTTTTGAAAATCAGGAACTCCGGAAAGCGGGAAGGTTGATTTTAACCGCCAAGACGCCAAGAGCGCCAAGGGGAACCGCAAATGGACGAGAAAGGTGGGGCGGGGTCAATAGGCGCACGGCATGCCGTGTGCA
>JAAYLN010000409.1 GCA_012521875.1 Lentisphaerota bacterium
GCAGGCTCATGTCGCGCGCGCCGGTCATGCTCATGTAGAGCGTGCGGGGGATGGGGGTGGCGCTGAGGGTCAGCACGTCAACCATGGCGCGCATCTGCTTGAGGCGCTCCTTGTGCGCCACGCCGAAACGCTGCTCCTCGTCTATGACCACCAGCCCGAGTTCCTTGAACTTCACGCCCGGCTGGAGTATGGCGTGCGTGCCGATCAGGATATCGACGCGTCCGGCGGCGAGATCCGCCAGGATCGCTGCACGGCGGGAGCGGGGCTGGAAGCGGCTTAGCACCTCGATGCGCACGGGAAAGGCCGCCATGCGCTCGCGGAAGGTGGCGTGGTGCTGATCCGCCAGCACGGTCGTGGGACAGAGCACCGCGGCCTGGTAGCCGTTCATAACCACGGCGAAGGCCGCGCGCATGGCGACCTCCGTCTTGCCGTAGCCGGCATCGCCGCAGATCAGGCGGTCCATCGGGCGCGGCGCGGCGAGGTCGGCCTTGACCGCCTCGATGCAGCGGGTCTGGTCGGGTGTCTCGACAAAGGGGAAGGCTGCCTCGAAGGCGTGCATCCAGGGCCCCGACAGGTCGTAGGCGATGCCGGGGCGCGAGGCGCGGCGCGCCTGCACCTCGAGCAGGGCGGCGGCGAAGTCGACGATGGAGCGCTCGGCCTTGATCTTGTCCTGCTGCCAGCGGCGTCCGCCCAGGCGGTGCAGCGCCACCTCGCGTCCGCCGATGCCGATATAGCGGCTCAGCAGATGGGCATGGCTGGTGGGGACGTGCAGGCGCGCGCCGTCGGCATAGCCGATGGTGAGCACCTCGACGCGCCGTCCGTCGCGCTCGATCTCCCTCGTGCCCTCGAAGCGGCCGATGCCGTGGTCTATATGGACAACCAGCTCACCGGGCTGGAGCTCCTCGGTGCGCTCGATGCGTCCGCCCCGTCCGGTGGTGGCGGGCGGGGTGTAGGCGCGGGCGGAACGCTTGCGCAGGGCGTAGATGTCGGGCTGGCCGAGCAGCACCAGCTTCAGGCCGGGCCACTCGCAGCCGCCGGAGAGCACGCCGCGGCGCAGGATGATCGGGGTATCGGGCGGCAGGTCGCGTGCCAGCCACTCGAGCCCGCCCGCCGTGTCGAGGTAGATGACCACACACTCGCCGGCACGCGCGCGCGCATCGAGGTCGGCCAGCAGCTTCTGGCGCGCGGCCATGCGCAGATCGGGCTGGTAGGGATCGTCCGCCAGTCCGGCCAGTCCCGGCGGCGCGCCCACGCGGAGCGGCAGGGTGGGGATGCCGGCGGGGGGCGGATCGCCGCAGAAGATCTCGCGGCGGGGGGCGCGCTGCGCCACTGCCGCGCGCAGGCTCTCCCAGGCGGCCGCAGAGGGCTCCGCCGCGCCGGGCGCCGTGGTCGTGGCGGCGATCCGGTCGTGGTCGAGCCAGAGGAAGATGGCGCCTTCGGGCAGCCGCCCGACCGGTGCGGCGGCGGGCAGACGCGCCAGATCGCAGGGCGGAATCCAGAGTGCATCAAGGGCTTCGGTAGAGCGTTGCGAGGCGGGATCGAAGGTGCGCAGCGTCTCGATCGTGTCGCCGAAGAAGTCGACGCGCACCGGCAGCGGGGCGTCGGGCGGCCAGACGTCGAGCAGTCCGCCGCGTACCGACATCTGGCCCTTGGCGACCACCTCGGACTCGCGCTCGTAGCCGGCTTCCGAGAGTGCGGCGACCAGCGCCTCGAAGCCGTGTTCCGAAGAGCCGGCCTGCAGCATGCGTCCGGCCTGCCCGACCGCCTGCGGTTCGGGCAGCGGAGCCAGCAGCGCGGTGGCCGTGGTGGCCAGCAGGGCGGGGGAGGCCGACGGCGCGGCGACGGCCTCGCTGAGGCGGCGCGCCACGGCCAGGCGGGCGCCGTCGCGCTCGATGTCCCCGCTGCTCCCCTCCGCCTCGGGCGGCGGCAGCAGCAGGGGCGGCAGCGTCTGGTCGGGTGCCAGCGTCAGCAGGTCGGAATGGAAGGCCTCGAGCTCGTTGGGGCCGCTGGTGACCACGATCACCCAGGCATTGGGGTGGAGCTGCTGCAGGGCCTGCGCCACCTGCGCGGCGGCGGCACCCTCCAGCAGCGGGGCGGCCACGGCGGGCGCCGCCCCGGGCCAGGCCTCGCGGAGAGACTGCGCTACCGCATCCACCATTTGAGTGTTGCTATCGTGCATGTGGCGGTTTCCGCGAGGTTATCCCATGTGTATTCGTGACGTTTAAGCTACAAGCTACTCAAGAAAGCACGAGGCGTGATAACGTTTACACCCTGATAGCCGGATGTGCGCAATAGCGCCTTGTCGCCGCTTACAACAACCTGACTGTTGCAGGCGATTGCACAAGCCAGAAACATATCGTCTGTCGGGTCTGTGCAGACTGTCTTTGGCAGTGGTGGAGCGTAAACCATGTGTGCATGAATGGCCAGAAGTTCCAGAGGCGGGGCCGGATCGACAGAGGGAAAGTCAGATGCCAGTTCATGCATCACGCGTCGGTACTCATCCATGATAGGCGGTGACACCATTAGCGTGAAACGTCCCTCGCGCCAAGCACGCAGGATCGCGGCGGGCGGCCCCGAGAAGAAGATGCCTGCAACGAGGACGTTTGTGTCCAGAACAACCTTCATGTGCGATCCCGCACCTTGGCAACGGCACGAGCGATGTCGGAGGGCTTCATGCCGGCCTGCCTGGCCTGCCTGCGGGCGCGGGTCACAATGGTGTCAAACTCCGCCATCGATGGCGGTGTGATGGACTTCAAGATCACGACATCGTTCTCACCCATCACAATGAACTGTGTGCCCGGTTCAAGCCCCAGTCGAGTACGTACCTCTTCAGGGATCACTACCTGTCCCTTGGATGACATCCGTGTGGTTGCAATGTTGCTCATGACGCCTTGATCCTTTCTGCTTGTCTTACCGGTAAGACTGTAGCACAAAGCCCGGGTCGATGCAAACGTCAAGTGCTAGCGACCGTATGCATTCCTGCCTACGTGTCGGCTAGTGACAGGATATAGCATCATGGAAATGGGCCCCATGCCCCTGTGGCCAATCCGGAAAAATATTTTTGATGTGCTCAAACAAAACAACCACCAGAGGCGTCTATATGTTAAACTGAGGTCGCCAGCCCCATAGGACGGGATTGCAGCTTCCCTTTTTGCCCTAGCGCTAATACTCTTGCCTTGTAACTGGATGAACAAAGGGACTCGCCATGAATTATGTTGATTTTGAAGACGCCAGGGTGCCTGATGTTATGCGAGCTTTGAATGGTTGCGCCTTGACCTATAGGGCCGGAAACAGTCTCGACAAGGCCGATGGGCCTGAGTGCAGCGGTTATAGTAGCGTGGCCACTGGCGCTTCGGACAAGGCGGTTACGGTACTTGCTGCTCCAGCCCTGAAGGGGCGACATCAATTGGGAGTGTCCGAGTGAATCGTCCTTATGCTTTTCGATGTTGGTTTCGGGGCCGCCGGAAGATGCTGGTGGTATCCGTGGTCATGCTGACGATCCTTGCCGCAGTGGTGTTTCTTGTTTTGTCTATGGTTGGTGGCCCAAAACTATATGTGAGGCGAGGAGGGATGAAAATGTTTGAATACGACGTCAATGTATACGGGATCTGCCCGGAGTGCCGCAAGGCAATAGAAGCCACGTTATACCAGCGTAGAAGGGGTGACTACTTGTGGGATGGTCGTATATGGTATGAGGGCGACCGGGCTTCTTCAACAGGTCGGCACCATAGCGGTTTCGGCTATTTCTTTGAGTGCCCGGTATGTGATGCCAGACTAAGGGCTAATGTCGAGCACAGGGGACGACGGACGTGGAAACATCCCTTCGGGGAGGAAACCCGAGTGTGGGGGCTCGACTCCGACTTTGACAAAGAGCCTGCGGGTGAACCCTTGCATGTAATGACCAACGCCCATGGGAAAGGGCAAGAGAACGACGAGCCCAGAAGGGGCGGGACATAGTCATGGAATATGTCGTCTGTCTGCCGGATATCCGCCGTGAACGGCGGGGTTCGGCTGGTAGACGCGGCGTCCCCGCCGCGTGCGGATAGGGTTGAAGAGAAAGCCGCAGGGGCAGACTGCAAGCCCACAACCGCAAGGCCATGCCACACTCCATCGCCTTTCCTTGGCGCTCTTCTCTTGGCGTCTTGGCGGTTTATAACCTGCGTGCGGCTCGCCGGTCACACCGCGTAGCGGCGTGACGGGGACCATACTTCGCCAAGGCTACGTATGACAGGCGGCTCGCCCTACCTCTCGGTGGCTGTACCGTGAGCTTGTGCAGGCGCGGTGGGCGGGGTGGTTCGGTACAGGCGGGGGACAGGGGACAGGGGACAGGAGACAGGGGACAGGGGACAGGGGCAGTTGGTAGTGTCGACGGCGTCGCTAGGTGGGGGTGGTCGAGCGAATCGAAAGAATCGAGCAATCCGAAAGAATCGAATCATTCGAATCCATCGACTCTATCGATTCTTTCGACAA
>JAAYLN010000410.1 GCA_012521875.1 Lentisphaerota bacterium
GATTGGGACTATACGGTTCCGATAACCCGATACGGTTCCGCCAACCGCACAGAGAGGTCACCACCATGTCCGACATGCTTTCCTTCAGCTTCCCTAGCAGCTACGCCATCACCCTCGCCAAGGACGGCCGCAGTTTCACCCTCGAAACCCCCGGACTGCGTCTCGCGGGCTGCCGGATTGGTGTGGCGAGCGGCCAGAAACAGGAGTTCGCCCGCGGGCTTGCGCTCACACCCAGGAGCAGGAACCGCGTCACGATCAGCGCGGCCTCCGGACACGGGCCGCTGACCCTCGACATCCGCACGGCAAAGGTGGGCAGCGATGCCGCACTGACCTTCTCGCTTGCGCTGGCTCCCAACGCCAGCTACCGCTGGGTCGAGCTCGCGCCGCTGGCCTGCCTCAGGCTGACCAGGGCCAGCCACCTCTTCAGCCACGGCCGCTCGATGGGCGGCTGCCATCTATGGCCACTGCCGGCCGAGCGTGCGGAGAATAGCTTTGAAAGCCATTTCCAGTGCGTGGTCTCCTTCGCCAAGGCCAAGCTCCACCTCTCCCATCCCCTGCGGCAGAAGCACATCTCCAGCATAAGGGGCGAGGTTGACGGGCAAACCATTGCGGACTTGCAGGCCGTTACGCGCCTTGAGTTTCCGGGCGGCAAAAAGCTGGTTGCCGAGCCGCTCACCCTGGCCACGGTGACCGACGGCTTCGGCGCCCTGACCGCCTGGGGCGACGCGCAGGCGAGTGTACCGCCACCCACCGAACCGCAGCCTGTAGGCTGGAACAGTTGGGACTACTACCGCTGGACGATCACCGAGGACGAGGTGCTGGCCAATGCCGAATTCATCGCCGCCGACCCCGTGCTCAGCCGCCACGTGAAGCGCATCATCGTAGACGACGGCTGGCAGTACTGCTACGGCGAATGGGAGCCCAACTCGAACTTCCCAGGCGGCATGGCCTCCCTCGCCAAGCGTCTGCGCAAGATGGGCTTCGAGCCCGGCCTCTGGCTCTGCCCGACCGCCGCCGAACCCCACAGCCGTATCGCCCAGTGGAACACCGAGATGCTGGCGCGCAGCGAGGGCGGCGATCCCTGCCTCTGCTTCGAGTGCATGCGCCGCTACGGCTTCATCATCGACCCCACGCGTGACGACTCCAAGCGCTGGCTCCACGACCTCTTCAAACGCTACGCCGACATGGGCTTCGGCTACTTCAAGCTCGACTTCCTGGCGCAGACCCTCCACGCACCGCGCTTCCACCGTAATGTGCCGCGCGGCCAGATCATGCGCGAGATCATCACCCCGATCCACGAGGCCGTCAAGGGCCGTGCCACGCTGATGGGCTGCGGCTACGTCTACGATGGCGGCAACGACATGATACAGATCACGCGCGCCGGCTCCGACATCCACTCCACGTGGAACGAGACATGTACCAACGCCGTCTCGGTGGCGGCCCGTTTCTGGGCCTCGAACCGCGTCTGGATCACCGATCCCGACTTCGCCGTCTGCCGCGGCCCCGACACCTCCAAGGATCCCGACCGCGGCCGCCTGCAGTGCCTATACGTCTTCGTCATGCCCGACGAGACCAAGCGCGGCTTCAGTCCCAACCGCCTATGGAGCGAGGGCTTCGACACCATCCGCCACCACGAGGCGCAGGTGCTGCTGAGCCTCGTCATAATCAACGGCGGCGCCGTCAACCTCTCCGACAAGCTCCCGGTGCTCAACGAGCGCGGCCTCGACCTGATCCGCCGTACCGTGGCGGCAGAGAGCGGCGGCGCGCCGCTGCCGCTCGACCTCTTCTCCTCCGAGCGTCCCTCGTACTGGCTGCAGCCGACGCCCAAAGGCTACCGCACGCTGCTGATCAACTGGAGCGAGGAACCGGCCGAGCTGAGTCTCGATCTGGCACCGCACGGCATCAACGCCACCAGAGCGCGCGACTTCTGGACCGACGCCACCGTGCCGATCAAGGACAACCGCGTCACCGCCACGCTGAAACCGCACTGCTGCCAGCTGCTCGAGTTCAAGCGCTAGAACAACCAACCGCACAAAAGAGGGGGCTCCATGTCTGAGCTGCAGTTGACCACGCTTACACTGCCGGCGGCGGATTTGGGCATGGAGAACCCCCTGGCGCCTCTGGCGCCGCCGGGTGATGCGCATGCGCAAATGCGCTTCGGCGACGGCATACCCGATGAAATCCGCCGCCAGGCAGGCTACGGACGCCACCGGGGATGCCTGCCCTACCGCGTGCAGGACGGCTACAACCGCGACCGCAAGTCCAGGGCGCTGCGCGTGGCGGTACTGCAGAACGGGCACCTGCGCGCCACTTTCCTGCTCGACTACGGCGGACGCATGGCCTCGCTTGTACACTTGCCAAGCGGACGCGAGCTGCTGGCCGCCAACCCCGTCTTCCAGCCCGCCAAC
>JAAYLN010000411.1 GCA_012521875.1 Lentisphaerota bacterium
AATCACCAATCACCAAATCACAAATCTAAAATCCCCCTTGTCGCTAGCCCATTCCCATGCCAGCCGATTCCCCTTGCTCCCGCCGCCCCATTCTGCCACACTTCCCCGCGACGGACGGAAGGCGGTCTCCCGTGAAGGGGGCGGCCAACCGTATTCGATGCGCGGCGGTGCATACCCGTGCGGGAGCTTGCCCGCCGTGTAATGACTAAAAACACACCGGAGAATCAGCCATGCTGATCAGAAACAGACAACACACAGCCAGGGCACTGTTTGCCCTGGCTCTCATGCTCGGGGCAGGCAACGCCTTGGCGGCCGGCTTCGCACTCTACGAGACCAGCACACGCGCGGTCGGACTCGGCGGGGCCACCCTTGGTGCGCCCACAGGTGCCGAGACGGTCTACGACAACCCGGCGGGCATGACGGCCCTGCCCGGCTCGTCGGTAAAGGCCGGCGTCGCCATCATCCATCCAACCATGGATATTGATGTCACCACGCCGGCCGGCAAGCAGAGGACTACGCCGTCCGAGAAGTGGTTCCCGCCGCCCTTTGCCTACTATACGCAGCAAATGGGCGACGACTTCTGGCTTGGTCTGGGGCTCCACTCCCCCTACGGGCTTGGGGTCAAGCACGATGACGATTGGCCTGGACGCTACAACAGCATCGAGACGCTGATCACGGCCTTCGACGTGACCCCCACGGTGGCCTACAAGGTGAACGACCGCCTGTCGCTCGCCGCCGGCTTGCAGGTCATGTATTTCGACATCAAGATGACGCGCGCCATTCCAAACGTGCCGGCACTGTTGGAGATCGAGGGTGACTCGGTTGGCTACGGCGGTATTGCCGCGCTCTCCTTCAAGCTCCTCGACGACCTGACCCTCGGTCTGGTCTACCGCTCCGAGGTCAAGCAGGAGGTCGAGGGCGACGCCTCGGTCGGCCCCCATAGCTTTGATGCCGAGGGCGACATCACCCTGCCTGCCAGTTACTCGATCGGCCTCAACTACACCGGCATCGACAGATGGAACCTCGGCGCCGTGGCCACCTACACCGGCTGGAGTTCCTATGACGAGCTGACGATGCGATTCAAGATGCCGAATCCTCTCGGTATTCCCGCCGCCTCATCGAACAAGAGTTGGGACGACGTCTGGCGCTTTGGGCTTGGTGCGGAGTACCAGATGAACGAGAGGCTGGCATTGCAGGCCGGCTATGTCTTCGACTGCGACCCGATCGCCAGTGCGCATTCCGACTACCTGCTGCCACCCGGCGACCGCCACATCGTGAGCCTTGGCGCCAACTACGCGCTGGGTAACGACTGGACGCTCGGGGTTGCCCTGGCCTTCCTCAAGGTCAGGGATGTCACTCTCCAGCCGCGTCCGGCGGAAGGTGTCTTCCCGACCAAGTTCACGAACGGCGACACGCATATTGCCGCGTTCTCGCTGGCCAGGAACTTCTAGCATCCCTGCTCCCCGCCCGCGCCCTCACCGGCGCGGGCTTTTTTTTTGGGGGCAGGAAATCCTGGGCTTTGTTGAAGGCGATAGTTTTCTCTCACGGAGGCACAGAGGCGCGGAGAGGACACCGCGAATGCACGCTAATTGACGCGAATAGCTTTCGATAGAATCGAATGAATCGATAAATTCGAATGATTCGATTCGCTCGGTTCCGTCGATTCGCTCGATTCATCCGACCACCCTGCTGGAGGGCGAGCGACAAGAGCCGCGAGACAAGAACGCATAAGCCCACGGTACAGCAAACCGCAGGGTAGGGCGAGCCGTCCCCGTCACGCCGCTATGCGGTGTGACCGGCGAGCCGTGCACAGAGTAGCCTCGGCATTAGCTCGTGGTACGGCAACTGAAAGGGCGAAGCCGTCCAGCTAGCCGCAGCGATGGAGTGTGGTATTGTGGGGCAGACATTCCTGTCTGCCCTCGTGGGCGTGCGCAGACAGGAATGTCCGCGCCACACTGGGGCAACTCCCGCAATGGCGGATAGATGATGGAACGGGCGGTACCGTTCGCCAATCATGCGCCGCATCAATACACCGCGTAGACCGCGGGCTCCATAGTGCATCTGAAGCGAACGGGAGGCCGGAACGCTGGAGCCCGCCGTCCCCGGCGGTAATGTTCTCCACCACTGCGGAGGCTGCGGACATCCCTTATGGGGCAGGCATTTCCGCCTGCCCGCGTGTCCAGCGCAGACAGGAATGTCCGCGCCACAATGGGGTGGCTGCCGTCTCCTTCGCTTCTTTTACCCTCTCCGATCATACGACTGGGTCGTATGATCAACCGTCCCCACCGGCAGCAGGCTCCGCAGCCACCGTATCGCGCATTATGCAGCGCAGCCTTCCGCGCTCATATGCGCCTGCGAAGCAGGAGATATGCGCCCGCGCAGCGGGAAATCCGCGCGATCCGTAGCTAAAAAAACCGTCGCGGCTCCACTATCCCCGCCCGCCACAAAAATCATGATAATCCTGAAATCCTGTCAAAAAAACCAGTCGCAGCTCCCGCTCCGCGCCTGCGAAGCAGGACATCTGCGCAAATCTGCAGTTCCAGTTCTTCGCGCCTTCGCGTCAGCTTCCCCTGTTGCTTTCGACAAAGTTACCGTCAAAGCTCGTGACAAAGTTTAGGATTTTCTGAACCCTAGTCTGAGACACCGCATTCCAATCCGCGAAATCCGCGAAATCCGTAGCTCAATCCTGCCGCGCAGCGGCCATCAAAAAATCCTGAAATCATGTAATCCTGTCAAAAAAAACAGCGGGGGCAGGCACGGAAAATCCTGAAAATCGTGTCTCTCACCTGTTCCGACCGCCCCACAGGGGCGGGCGGCCCCACTGAACCCTGAACCCTGCCCCTACTGCCGCCGCTCCGCAGGGGCGGCGGCGTTCGCCGCCTCGCGCACCTGCCGCTCATACTCGCGGACGTCCACAATGCGGCCCTCGCGGCGCGAGACTTCGGCCGCGAAGACCAGCAGGTGCCCCTCAAGCGACTTCTTGATCGGCGTCTTCAGTTGCGAGGTGTCGCCGGTGACAATGGCGTCGATGAAGTTCTCCATGATCGCCCGGTCACCGCCGGCATGCGTGCCGCTGATATCCTCGCGGAATGTCGCGGTACACTTGATCGGCGCATAGCGGTGTGCCGTGACGACGCCGGGGTTGCCGCCGTCATAGACGAGCTCGCCACGGGTCATGCTGATCTTGGTCATGCGCCGCTCGACACCATTGTGGCCGCACATCGTGAAGGAGACGTGGACGCCACCCTCGAACTCGATCTGCACGATCTGGGTGTCGACCACGTTGTTGTCGGTCTGGTACACGCAGCGGCCGAAGCGGTTCTTCATCAGCAGCTCGCGCAACTGATCCTTGCTGGTCACGACGCCCATCTGGCGGATATAGGCCGGATCGGTGTCGGGCTCGAAGTAGAGCTTGGCGACATCGTACGGGCATTGAGCCGCATGGGGGCAGCCCTCGAGGCAGAAGGCCGGCGCGCCCGGGGGGCAGTTCTCTTTCGTGAAGTGCTTGAGCGTCCCGAACGAGCAGACGCGCAAGGCAGGCCGGTCGACCAGATAGGAGATGAAGTCCATGTCGTGGCACGATTTGGCCAGCAGCATGGGGGTTAGGCGGTCGTTGTTGAACAGGCCGCGGACGAAGGAGTGCGCCATGTGGTCGTAGGCCAGGTTCTCGCTGTGCTGGATGGTGACGATCTCGCCGTAGCTGCCCGAGGAGGCCTTCTCCTTGAGCGTGCTGAAGCAGGGGGAGAGACGCATCTGGTGGCAGACGATGCAGATGCCGTCGTAGGCCACGGCGGCATCATAGAGGCGGATGAAGTCCTCGGGCGTGGTGGCGAGCGGCTTCTCGACCAGTATCGCCAGACCATGCTTCATGGCGAGCAGCACGGGTTCGGCGCGCAGGTCCTCGAGCGTGGCGATCACTACGCCGTCGAGCCCGGTGAGGTCGGTGGCGAAGAGCTCGTGGTAGTCGGCATAGGCCTGGGCAGCGGGAATGTTGTGCTGCGTCATGAACTGTTTGCGCTTGGCCTCGTCCGGCTCCGCGACATGGGTGAAACGGGCGCGGTGTGGCATGTCGAGGGCGTACTGGCCGAAGATACCGCGTCCGCGGTTGCCGGCGCCGACGAGAGCTAGGTTGACGATTCGTGACATGTTTGTACTCCTATTGCGATGTTCGTTTTGAGTCCAGATACTGGAAACAGGGGATGATGCGGGCGGCTAGCGCCGCGCCGTCGAGGGTCAGAATCTGATCGAGCGGTAGGGCATCGGCCACATCCAGCGTGCCGGATGCGGTGCGCCGCAGCGCGTTCAGGCACGCCCCGCAGCCCAGCTTGCGGCCTATGTCGTGGCAG
>JAAYLN010000412.1 GCA_012521875.1 Lentisphaerota bacterium
ACAATCAGCGCATACGCGTCGGGGTTGGCAGCCACCAGCGCCTCCAGGGGCGTCTTGGTGTCCTGGATGACGGTGTAGTTACCGTTGGCCTCGAGCGTTTTGGCCGCGACCGTATCGAGCTTTGTGGGGATCAGAACCTTTTTCATGCTTCTATGCGTCCCATTCCTTGTGCTATGTTAATGCCGGTTTGCTGCGAACACTATCGCGGCACCAAAATCCGGCGGCAGCAACTGTTGGCGCTGGTTTCAGGGTTTGCATTGTAATCATCACCGGCATGCTAATCAAGGGTTTTCGAGATCGAGTGTTGCGCGGACTATCCCGTCCGGCGCGTATGGCTGGACGCCTGGCGGCGTATGCGGCTTGTCTTGCCGTGTGCCTTGCGGCACATGCCGCAACGCCGATGGCGCGCCCAGGGCCGGGCGACCCCATGGCAGACGAGGCAGCGTATCTGGAACCGCTGGCCTCGGTCACAGCCATCGAGCGCAAGACCACCGGATGGATCTTCGGACGGCCGAGCGCCGGCACGCCCGCCGCGCAAATGGAGCTGGCCCGGCGTCTGGATGCCGAGCAGAGCCTGCGCCACGCCGCCCGGGCCTACGACGCCCTCGTGCGGCGCTGGCCCCACGCCCCCGAGGCCGCCCCCGCCCAGCAGCGCCTCGCCGAGCTGCAGGATGCGCGCGGCAAGCTCCAGAAGGCCTTTGCCGAGTTCCGCTACCTGCTCCACTTCTACCCCGGACAGGCTGCACCGAAGGAGATTCTGGATCGCCTCCTCGCCATCGCCAACCACTACAAGGACGAGGGCCGCGAGAATGTCGCCCTGCAAATGTTCCTCCAGATCGCCGAGCTGGCACCGCAATGGAGCAAAACGCCACAGGCACTGCTGCAGGCCGGCCTGTTGCAGGCGGCAGACAGGAAGTGGGACGAGGCCGTCGCAACCTTCGAGCGCATCTCCGCCAACCATCCCGGCTCCCCGGAGGCCGAGGCAGCCGCTGGAGAGGCGGCGCACGCCCTCTACCGGATCGCGCGGCGCTTCGAGCGGGACGAGGCGGTACAGAACCGCGCCCTGGCGTCGCTGTCGGCCACCCTGCGCGACTATCCCAAACACACCGGGCGCGAGAAGTTGCAGGAAGAGTTGGATGATCTGACCGCGAGGCGCTATAATGCCCACTACGAAGCCGCCCGGTTCTACGACTCACCACGTTTCAAGCCGGAGACGGCTGTCACCGCCTACGAGGAGTTCCTGCGGCGCTTCCCGGCGGCACCGCAGGCGGAGGAAGTCCGTCAGCGTCTTGATGAACTGGACGAGACGGGCCGGGAGTGATCCGGCCGGAATAGAAGCAGGCATACCATGAAAAACCGACTCTTCACCCATACGCTGTCTTGCTGCATTGCCGTGCTGGCCCTTGCGCTTCTGGACGGCTGTGCCAACTACCAGGTGGGCACCACCCTGCCCCGCCACCTGCGCACGATTTCGGTAGAAACCTTCCACAACAAGAGCGGCGAGCCGCTGATCGAGGCGGAAGTCACACGCGCCGTGCTGCAGGAGATCCAGCGCGAGGGGCAGTTGCGCCTCCTGGAGCGCAATGCCGCCGCCATCCACCTGACGGGCACAGTCACCGGCTATACGCTGGAGCCGGTGCGCTACGACCAGAACCGCCCCAGGAGCGTCTCCGAGTACCGCGCCGTCGTCAAGGTACACATCCGCGCCGTCGAGGCCCGGACAGGCAAGAAGATCGTCGAGCAGGATGTGGTCGGCTACAACACCTTCAGCGCGGTCGGCGACCTGACGACGCTGCGCCGCACGGCACTGCCGGAGGCGGCCCGCCAGGCCGCGCATGAGATCGTCAACGCCGTGGTCAGCGCCTGGTAGGCAAGAAGGAATAACACACACTTTTAACACGCCATAAAATGAGCAAACTTCACGAGGCACTGAATACCTGGAACACCCGGCGCAGCGCGGAGCTCTACTGCATCGACGCCTGGAGCAACGACTATTTCAGCATCACCCCCGACGGCTACGTCGCAGTCAAGCTCGGCAACAAGAATGGCGACGTCGAGGTCAAGCTGTGGGACATCCTCCAGGGGCTCGACGAGCGCGGCATGGGACTCCCCCTGCTGCTGCGCTTCAGCGATCTGCTCGGCTCGCGCATCGCCCTGATCAACGAGACCTTCCTGCACACCATCGCGGAGTACGGCTACAAGAACACCTACCGCGGCGTCTATCCCATCAAGGTCAACCAGCAGCAGCAGGCGGTACACGACGTCGTCACCTTCGGCGCCCCCTACCACCACGGGCTCGAGGCCGGCAGCAAGGCGGAGCTGATCATCGCGCTGGCCTCGCTGCACGATCCCGAGGCCTATCTGGTCTGCAACGGCTACAAGGATGCCGAGTTCATCGATCTGGCGCTCTATTCCCTGAAGATGGGGCTGCAGACGATCCTGGTCATCGAGACAACCGACGAGCTCGACCTGATCCTCGAGCGCGCCGCGCGCATGGGAGTCACCCCGCGCCTCGGCGTGCGGGTCAAGCTGAGATCGAACGCCGGCGGCAAGTGGACCGAGTCGGGCGGCGAGCGCAGCGTCTTCGGGCTGACGCCGCAGCAGATCATCGATGTCATCGACCAGCTCCGCGCGGTCGGCAAGCTGGATGCCCTCGAGATGCTCCACTACCATCTGGGCTCGCAGATTCCCAACATCCGCGACATCCGCGCCGGCATCACCGAGGCCGCCCGCGTCTATGTGGAGCTCGTCCGCGAGGGTGCCAGGATGGGCATCCTCGACATCGGCGGCGGACTGGCCATCGACTACGACGGCTCGCGCACCAACTACTCCAGCAGCGCCAACTACCAGGTCTCCGAGTACTGCGCCGACGTCGTCGAGGGCATCATGGAGGCCTGTACCGCAGCAGGTATTCCCCACCCCCTGATCATCAGCGAGTCGGGCCGCGCCCTCATCGGCTACTACTCCGTCCTGCTGATGAACGTGCTGGGTACCGCCACGTTCGAGCGCAACGCGCTGCCCGGGGATATCCCCGAGGATCTTCCCGCACCGCTCGCCAACCTGCTCGAGGTGGCCCACACACTGCGTGCCAAGAACCTGCAGGAGTACTTCAACGACGCCCTCTACTACCGCGACGAGATCTTCGCCGCCTTCTCGCACGGGCAGATCACGCTGCGGCAGCGCGCCCTCGGCGACCAGATCTTCTGGCACATCCTCACCCGCATCGCCGCCGAGACGCGCACGATGAAGGTGGTGCCGGTGGAACTGGCCAACCTGCCGGACATCATGGCCGACGTCTACTACTGCAACTTCAGCGTCTTCCAGTCGCTGCCCGACGTCTGGGCCATCGACCAGCTCTTCCCCATCATGCCAATCCACCGGCTCAGCGAGAAGCCGCAGCGGCTCGCCTATCTTACCGACATCACCTGCGACTGCGACGGCAAGATCGACCGCTTCATCGATCTCCACGGCGTCAACCGCACCCTGCCCGTGCATGCAGTCGAGCGCGGCGAGCAGTATGTGCTCGGCGCCTTCCTCGTCGGTGCCTACCAGGAGACCCTCGGGGATCTGCACAACCTCTTTGGCGATACCAACGTCGTCAGCGTCCGTGTCGATGAGGATGGCGAGATCGAGTATGTCGAGGAGGTCGATGGCGACTCCGTCGCCGACGTTCTCTCATACGTTGAATACGCGCCGGCCCGCCTGATGGAGCAGTTCCGCTCCCTGGCCGAGGAGGCCGTCAAGCAGAAGCGCATCACACCCGCCGAACGCCGCGTCATCCTGGCAGCCTACGAGTCGGGCCTGCGCGGCTACACCTATTTCGAGGATTGAATTTGTGAAGGCCAGCGCCGCCGCCCCTGCCGTTTCCATCATGCCGTGCCTCGACATGCGCCAGGGGCGCGTTGTCAAGGGGGTACGCTTTGTTGACATCCAGGACGCCGGCGATCCGGTAGCCTGCTGCCAGGCCTACTGCGAGGCGGGGGCCGACGAGATCGCCCTGCTCGACATCTCGGCCACCATCGAGGGACGCGCCACGCTGCTGGAGGTTGTCCGGCGCGTCGCCGCCGTCTCCACCATCCCCTTCACCGTCGGCGGCGGCATCCGCGATGCCGCCGCGGCCGAGGCCGTCTTCGCCGCCGGTGCCGACAAGATCTCCACCAGTAGCGCGGCCTTCCGACACCCCGGAATCATCGCCGAAATGGTCAAGGCCTTCGGTGCCGCACGCGTCACCGTGGCCATTGATGCCGCGCGCAACGCGGCCCTGCCCTCGGGCTACGAGGTCTTCATCGACGGCGGCCGCACCGCCACCGGTGCCGACGCCATCGAGTGGGCGCGCCGCGTGGCCGATATGGGCGTCACAACCATCCTGCCGACGAGCAAGTCGACCGACGGCGTACGCACAGGCTACGACCTGCCGCTGATCCGCGGTATCCGCGAGGCCACCGGCGTTGCCGTCGTGGCCTCCGGCGGTGCCGGCACACTCGAGCACTTCAAGGAGGCCGTGGATGCCGGTGCGATGATCCTGCTGGCCGCCTCGGTCTTCCATTTCAATGTCATCTCCATCCCCGATCTCAAGCGCTACCTGCGGGAGCAAGGGGTCAGGTTAGCCGCCGCCCCTGCGGGGGCCGCCGCCCCTGCGGGTCGGCGGCAGTAGCAGTAGGCAGTGGCAGTAGGCAGTTATTGCGACCACACAGTGGCTCGCAATTTAGAGGGTAAAAGCGCTGCGCTGCCCTTTCGCCGCTCGGTGGCACACCTTGTCTCCACACCTTGTCCCCACACCTTGTCTCCACACCTTGTCGAAAGCGATGGAGCAAGCGAATGTTCCGGCATCCCGTTCGCTTCCGATGCGCACTGGGAACCGCGGTCTCCGCGGGTATTTGTGGAGCGCATGACGCGGAGAACGTCCCGCCGGGGACGGCGGTCTCCAGCGTTCCGGCATCCCGTTCACTTCAGATGCGCTGTGGGGCCCGCGGTCTCCGCGGTGTATTGATGCGGCGCATGGATGGAGAACGACACCGCCGGGGACGGCGGGCTCCAGCGTTCCGGCATCCCGTTCACTTCAGATGCGCTATGGAGCCCGCGGTCTCCGCGGTGTATTGATGCGGCGCATGGATGGAGAACAACACCGCCGGGGAC
>JAAYLN010000413.1 GCA_012521875.1 Lentisphaerota bacterium
AGCGCCAGAGCGGACTCCGCTCCGGGTTTTCCAGCAGTGCCGCCGCATAGACCTCGCCGGCCTGCCGCAGTTGGTTGATTACCGTTTTCAAGTGCCTAATACCTCGCACGGTAGCGCATGCCGCTCCGTTGACTGGTAATTATGCGGGATAAGCGGGCGGGAAGTCAATCACAAGGGGACAGGGGACAGGGTTCAGTCCGGCCGCCGCCCCTGCGGGGCGGTTTGAACAGGCGAGAGACACGATTTTCAGGATTTTCCGTGCCTGCCCCGCTGTTATTTTGACAGGATTACATGATTTCAGGATTTTTTTGATGGCCGCTGCGCGGCAGGATTGAGCTACGGATTTCGCGGATTGCGCGGATGTCCTGCTTCGCAGGCGCATATGCCGCAGGTTGGAGTGGGGTGTCTCAGACTAGGGTTAAGGGTTCAGGGTTCAGGAAATCCTAAACTTTGTCGCGAGCTTTGTCGGTAACTTTGTCGCCTTCGTCGAACACGGCTGGTTTTCTCTCACAGAGGCACAGAGGCACAGAGGCGCGGGGAAACGGGGCCGCGAATAGACGCGAATGGACGCGAATCGATGCGAATCGATGGTGATTATTTAACCGCGAAAAACGCGAAATACGCGAAAGGGGCGCCGCGAATGGACGCCAATGCACGCGAATGGACGCGAATGGACGCGAATATGGAGTAAGCGGGTGGAGTAAGCGTACCGTTTAAGAGTGAGTTTAAGAGAGGGTTTAGAGCGGGTGCTTCGCTCCAACACTCTGTCTCCACACTTCGTCTCCACGCTTTGTCGGCTACGCTTCGTCTCCACACTTTGTCCCTACGCTTTGTCGAAAGCGGAACGAAAGATTAAGCGGATGGAGTGTGCCGTTTAAGAGCGGGATTAAGTGCGGGGTTTAAGTGTGCGTTTCGCGCTTGCACTTGCGCGGCCACATTGGGGTAGCTTTTGAAAAAGTGCGCAAGCGCCGGTAGGGCGACGCCGTCCCGGCTAGCCGCACGCAAGGCACCGCAAAAGAGGTGAAGCCCGCAGTCAGGAGGAGCTGCGAAAGGGAAGATAGAAAGCGAAAGATTAAGCGGGTGGATGAAGTGTGCCGTTTAAGAGCGGGTTTAAGAGAGGGTTTAAGTGGGTGCTTCGCACTTGCCGTGAGCCTATGCCCCTGCCTGCCGCGTACGGCTGGCGGCGCAGACGGGGAGTGGCAGGGACGATTATTGCGACCACACAGTGGCTCGCAATTTAGAGGGTAAAAGCGCTGCGCTGCCCTTTCGCCGTCCGGTGGCACACCTTGTCTCCACACCTTGTCTCCACACCTTGTCTCAACACTTTGTCGGCTACACTTCGTCCCCGCACTTTGTCCCTACGCTTTGTCGAAAGCGAAAGATGGGACTATTACTTTCGTTTTCGCGTAAACCATATTTTAGTTTTCGCGTAAACCATACTTTCGTTTTCGCGTGAACCATGCTTGCATTTTCGCGGTCAACCGGCTATGATCACGCCCAGACAGACCATCAGGTCGCCACAAGTCCGGAACTAAAGGAAGACACATGCACGATCTCATACCCCGGTGGATGAAATTCCGCGTCGAAAAAGCGCTCAAAGTCCGGCGTATCGTCAATCTCGCTGGCGTCCGCCAGTCGGGCAAGACTACCCTGTCCCGGCAGTTGCTGGACATTGAGGCTGTCTACCGGACTCTCGACAACCCGCAGCAGCTACGGGCCGCGCTTGAGGATCCCGCCGGCTTTGTCAAGTCCGATGCGCCCACGCTTGTTATCGACGAGCTGCAGAAAGCTCCGATTCTCCTGCCGATGATCAAGATGGCCGTGGATCTCGATCCCCGCCCCGGACGTTATCTGGTGACCGGCTCGGCGAATATGACGGATCTGCCTGCCGTTGCCGAAAGTCTGGCCGGTCGTGTCAGCACCCTGCAACTGCGGACGCTGGCAGTCGGTGAAATTCGCCGTACCCCACCGCTATTCATCCGCAACGCCTTCGAGCGGAAGTTTTCCGAGCACGGTACCGACGATGATCGCACCGGAATTCTGCGCCTGGCATTCCAGGGGGGCTACCCCGAAACGCGTTTGTTTGACGAGTCCGACCGCCGCGACTGGATGCACGACTACCTTGAGGCCATCCTGTCGCGCGACCTGATCCATCTCGCCAACATCCGCAGGCATGACGCACTGCGTGAGCTCGTCGGCATCCTGGCCTCATGGTCGGCCAGGCACCTGAATCTCGCGGAAATCGGGGCCGCCATCGGTGTTGCCCGCCAGACGCTGGACAGCTATGTTGGCGCGCTTGAAAGGCTCTATCTATTCGAGCAGCTTCCGTGCTGGATCACCACGGACTACGAGCGCGTCGGCCGCCGTCCCAAATGGTACTGTACCGACTCCGGCCTGCTCGCGGCCATCCTGCGCTGGCGTTTCGATGACATCCTTCACGACCCTGATCGCAGCGGCAAGCTGATGGAGACCTTCGTCTTTCATGAACTCGCCGCCCTCGCCGATATTGATCGCTTCAAGCTCTTCCACTACCGCGACCGCAACCGGCACGAGGTGGATTTCATCGTCGAGAACGATCGCGGTGATCTCCTCGGCATCGAGGTCAAGACCGGTAGCCAGGTGCGCAAGGACGACTTCAAGCACCTCTACTGGTTCCGGGATAACATTGCCGCCCAGCGGAACTTCACCGGCATCGTGCTCCATACCGGCCCGCACACCACATCGTTTGCCGACGACATGAAGGCCGTGCCGGTTACTGCGTTATGGCAGTAGTGGTGCGCGCAGACCCTGCTTTGTCACGAGCTTTGTCGGTAACTTCGTCGAATGCGAAAGATTAAGCGGGTGGATTAAGCGTGCCGATTAAGAGTGGGTTTAAGTGTGCGCTTCGCGTCTACACCTTGTCCCCACACCTTGTCTCCACACCTTGTCGGCTACGCTTCGTCTCCACACTTTGTCCCTACGCTTTGTCGAATGCGACAGGGTGGCTGGTGGGTTGCTTTTCGTCCTCGTCCTCGTCCTCGTCCTCGTCCTCGAGCCCCGGTACTGCCGTGACTACCGGTGGCTGGCGCCCCATCCCCCCACCCCGTCGTTTTACAGGCGGCGCACGTAGACGCCGCGTCTGTCAGCCGGATGCCCCATTACTGGTGTGGCTGGCGGCACACAGCCGGAGCCGCTCCACCCGCCTACTCCTTCGCTTTCGCCAATGATGGGACGAATGGGACAAAGGGGACGAAGGAGACAAGGTGTGAAGACAAGGTTGAATGGCTCAAGGGAAAGCGCACGTTACTCCAAAAATCTAAAATCACAAATCTAAAACCACAAACTCCCGCCGCCGCCGCCCGCCCCTCCCTTCCACCCATGTAATTGCCTGCAGTCTTTTGATGTAACTCCGGTCTGTTACACTTGTGAAAGGCTGCCATGCCTGCTATGGTGAGGCCATGTACATAGACATAGTGCCGAACCGCAAATCCCCGCCCGCAGTCCTGCTGCGCGAAAGCTACCGCGAGGGCGGGCGCACCATCAAGCGCACGCTTGCCAACCTGTCGATGCTGCCGCCCGAGGCGGTGTCGGCGCTGCGCGCGGCGCTCAAGGGCGAGCATCTGGTGCAGGCCGGCAGCCACTTCGAGGTCGAGTCATCCCTGCCCTGCGGCCACGTCCGCGCCGTCCGCACGGCCATGGACCGGCTCGGCATGCGGGAGCTGGTATCGTCCAGGCCCTGCCCGGAACACGACATCGTGCTGGCGCTGATAGCCCGGCGCATCATCAAGCCGGGCTCGATGCCGGAAACGGTCGCGCTGTTCGGGGAGACCACGCTCGCGCAGGAGTTCGGCGTGCAGGACGTGGACGAGAACGACCTGTATGCGGCGATGGACTGGCTCGCGGCCCGCCAGCCCTTCATCGAGCGCAAGCTGGCCGGGCGGCACCTTGCCGCGGGGGCAACAGTCCTGTATTACGTGACGAGCAGCTCCTACCACGCCAGCGAATGCCCCCTGGCGCAGCGCGGTTCCAACCGCGACGGCTCCGGGCTGCCCGGCATCGTCCACGGGCTGATGACCGATACCGGCGGCCGGCCGGTCGCGGTGCGGGTGTATCCCGGCGACACCGCCGACCCGGCAACGGTGCCGGACCAGATCGGCCGGCTGCGTGACGATTTCGGCATGGCGCGGCTCGTCTTCGCGGGCGACTGCGGCATGCTGACGAGCACGCAGATCGACCGCCTGCGGGAGCAGGCGGGCTGCGGCTGGATATCCTGCCTGCGCAGCCCGGATATCCGCAGGCTGCTGGAGACACGCGATCCCTCCGGTGCGCCGCTGTTCACGCATGGCAATCTGGCCGAGATCACCCATCCGGACTTCCCCGGCGAGCGGCTGGTGGCCTGCTGCAACCCGCTGCTGGCGGCGGATCGCGCCCGCATGCACGGCGAGCTGCCGGAGTCCGCCGAAAAGGAGCCCGGCAGGCGGCGCGACACGGAATCCATCGCCCGCGAGGCCGCCCTGGACGGCATATGCGTCGTGCGCACCAGCGAGACGCCCGGGTCGCTCTCCGCGCCGGACGCGGTGCGCGCCTACAAGAGACTGGGTGACGTCGAACTGGCCCTCAGGGTCTTCAAGGGTACCGACCTGCGCATCGGCCCGTCCTGCCACCGGCTGGAGGATCATGCGCGCACGCACGCGCTGCTGGGCATGCTGGCCCATTACGTGAAATGGCACATGCGCCAGGCGCTGGCACCGCTGCTCCACGCCGACAAGGAACTGGACGCCGCCCGCGCCGGCAGTGATCCCGTCACGAGGGCGCAGCCCACGGAGAACCTGAAGTGCAAGCGCGACAAGAAAAGCATGCCCGACGGACTGCGGCCCCGGTGCTGGGAAGGACTGCTTGACGCACTCTCGACACAGGTACGCAGCACATGCCGTGCGGGAGAAGGCAGAACTGCCGTGCGCTTTACCCGCGACACGGAGCCGAACGCCTTCCAGACAAGGGTCTTCCAGTTGCTCGAGGCCGACCACGCCTGCTGGCAGTACAACAAGGCCGTGCCCGGCAGGCGGAACGGGAAAATAACGCGCGAAGGCGCGTAGAACGCTTGCCCGCAAGGGTTTGCGTATATTCGGGCTGTCGGGAAACGCTGGAACTTCGGACTAAGCTTTGTCGCGGGCTTTGTCGGTAACTTTGTCGCCTTTGTCGAACACGGCTGGTTTTCTCTCACAGAGGCACGGAGGCGCGGGGAATTTGTGATTTGTGATTTGGCAGTGGCTTCCCGTTCGCTTTGGATGCGCTATGGAGCCCGCGGTCTCCGCGGTGTCTTGATGCGGCGCATGATTGGCGAACGATACCGCCGGGGACGGCGGGCTCCAGCGTTCCGGCTTTCCCGTTCGCCCAATCCTCGTCTGTACCGTCAGCCGCAGCAGCAAGCTCCCGCACAGGCTCGCGGTACAGCATCCTCTCGTCCCCGAGCGCGCCGGTACTGCCGGAACTGCCGGTGGCTGGCGCCCCATCCACCCCCCGCCCCCGCCGCCACGGCGGCGGGCGCCGCCTACTGCCACTGCCTACTGCCACTGCCTACTGCCACTCCCTGCGGTCTTGTCTTTCGCCCCCACCCCCGCTACAATCGCGGCATGACATCCCCTCCCCCAGATCTCCTGATCGCCGCCGGCTCCGGCCAGTATCCCATGCTGGCGGCGGCGGGCGCGCGGGCGGCGGGCGTCAGGCGCATCGCCGTGATGGCCCTGCGCGGACAGGCCAGCCGCAAGGTCGAGGCGCTGGCCGACGAGGTCTGCCGCATAGGCGTGGGCGAGGGACGCCGCATGCTGGACTGGGCCGGGTCGCTGGGCATCCGCGACATGATGCTGGTCGGTCAGATCCGCCCCTCGGCCCTCTTTACCACGCGCTTCGACTCCGTGGCGCGCGACATGTTGCGCCCCCTGCGGGTCAAGAGCGCCCACACCATCTTCGGCGCGGTGGCCGGGCTGTTCGAGTCCATCAACCTCCGCGTGCTGCCGGCCTCGACCTACATGGACGAGCACCTGCCGGCCCCCGGCGTGCTGACCGCGCGCGCCCCCGATGCGCGCGAGGAGGCCGATATCGCCCACGGCCACCGCGCGGCACTGACCATCGGCACCGTCGATATCGGCCAGACCGTCGTCATCAAGAACGGCATGGTGCTGGCGGTCGAGGCCTTCGAGGGCACCAACGACGCCATCCGGCGCGGCGCGCGGCTCGGCGGACGCGGCGCGGTGGTCGTCAAGGTCGCCCGCGACGGGCACGACATGCGTTTCGACATCCCCGTCGTCGGCGCCATCACGCTCAAGGTGCTGCGGCGCGCGCGTATCAGCGCCATCGCCTTCCAGGCCCGGCGCACCATCCTGCTCGACCGCGAGGAGGTCGTCGAGGGTGCCAACCGCAGCGGCATCGCGGTGGTGGCGCTCGATTCGGGCCTGCCGCCCGCCCCCACGCGGCCGCCCGCGGAGCCTGCGGCACCATGAGCACCCCTGCCCCAGACCGCCCCCTGCGGATCCTCATTGTCGCCGGCGAGGCCTCGGGCGACGTCTACGGCGCCGGCCTCATGCGCCATCTGCAGGCCGGCAGCCCGCGTCCCCTGCTCTTCCGCGGCATCGGCGGCGATGCCATGCGCGATGCGGGGCTGGATATGCTCTGCCATTGCGACCACACCGCCGTGATCGGCTTCTGGGAAGTGCTGCGGCAGGGCCGCTTCTTTACCAGGCTGCTGCGGCAGATGACCGGCGAACTCGATACCTGGCAGCCCGACCTGCTGCTGACGATCGACTACCCGGGCTTCAACCTGCGCCTTGCCGCCCGCGCCCATGCGCGCGGCATCCGCACGGTACACTACATCTGCCCGCAGGTCTGGGCGTGGCACCGCAGCCGGGTGCATACCATCGCGCGCGACATCGATCAGTTGATCACGCTCTTCCCCTTCGAGCCCGCCTGCTTCGACGTGACGCCGCTGCGCCCCCTCTATCTGGGCCACCCGCTGGTGGACCAGGCGCAGGAGACACTTTCCCGTCCCGAACAACCGCTGCCCTGGGCAGAAGGCCACCGCGTGGCTCTGCTGCCCGGCAGCCGCAAGCGTGAAATCCGCTCCCTGCTGCCGGTCATGATCAAGGCTGCGGTACAGTTGGAGTCGCAGGCCGGCAAGTGCGGTTTCCTGATTCCGGCCTCCAGCGCGCGCACGCGCGCCGCCATCGAGGCGCAGCTTGAACGCTGCCCGGCGCGCCCGGAACGCCTCACCATCGTTGACGGCCAGGCCCGCGAGGTGCTGCGGCAGGCGCAGGTGGCGGCCATCGCCTCCGGTACCGCCACGCTGGAGGCCAGCCTGATGCGCTGCCCTTCGGTACTGATCTACCGCATCGCCTGGATCAACTACCCGCTCGCACGCTGGGTGTTGCGTAACATCACGCATGTGGGACTGGCCAACATCGTCAGCAGGCGTACCGTGATGCCAGAACTGCTGCAACAGGCGCTGACCCCGGAAGCGCTTTCCCGGCATCTGAACCGTTTTCTTACCGATCCGGCGGCACGCGAGACGGCCCTGGCCGGGCTTGACGAGGTCAACGCCCGCCTCGGCGGCGGTGGCGCGCTGGCCGCGGCCGCCGGGGCCATACTCCGGGAGTGGCCCGCTCTCAGGAACCCGTGACCATGTCCAAGCCCTTTGTCCATCTCCACCTGCACACCAAGTACAGCATGCTTGATGGCGCCTGCCACATCAAGCCGCTCATGGCGCGGGCCGCCGAACTCGGCATGCCGGCCGTCGCCATGACCGACCACGGCGTCATGTACGGTGCGCTGGACTTCGACAACGCCGCCGGCAAGGCCGGCATCAAGCCGATCATCGGCTGCGAATGCTACATCAACGCCCGCGCTCCGCTCACCCACCGCGACCCCCATACCCCCTACCATCACATCGTCCTGCTGGCCACGGACGAGACGGGCTACCTGAACCTCGCCAAGCTCAACACGATCGCCCACCTCGAGGGCTTCTACTACAAGCCGCGCATCGACAAGGAGACCCTCGCGGCACATGCCGGCGGGCTGATCGCGCTCTCCGCCTGCCTGCAGGGCGAGGTCAGCAGCCACCTGAAGGAGAACAACCTCGAGGCCGCCCGTATCGCCGCCAATGAATACGCCGGGATCTTCGGCCGCGACAACTATTTCCTCGAGATGCAGGATCACGGCATCGCCGAGCAGCAGCGCGTCAACGACGGCCTGCGCCATCTCGCGCGCGAGCTGGGGCTCGGCACCGTCGTGACCAACGACGTACACTACCTGCACCGCGAGCACGCCGCAGCGCACGAGGTCATGCTGGCCATCCAGACCGGCACGGTGATGAGCGACCCGAAGCGCATGCGCTACGAGGGCGACAACTTCTACTTCAAGACGCGCGAGGAGATGGAGCAGCTCTTTCCCGACGACACCGACGCCCTCGACCGCACCGTCGAGATCGCCGAGCGCTGCAACTACCGCTTCCGCAAGGGCGCCAACCACTACCCCAGGTTCGACCCCGACGGCCCGCCACCCCGCGAGCAGTTGCTGGCCGTCGCCCACGAGGGTCTGCGCCGCCGCTACGGCGTCAAGGACGTCGCAAACCCCGCCGACGACGCCGAGCGCGCCCTGATGAAGCGCTTCAACTACGAGGTCGATATCATCGAGAAGACCGGCTTCCTCGACTACTTCCTCGTCGTCTCCGACTTCGTGCGCTATGCCCGCTCCAAGGGCATCCCCGTCGGGCCGGGCCGCGGCTCCGGCGGCGGCAGCGTCGTGGCCTACGTCATGGAGATCACGGAGATCGAGCCGCTCAGGCACCACCTGATCTTCGAGCGCTTCCTCAATCCCGACCGCGTCTCGCCACCCGACTTCGATATCGACTTCTGCCAGAGCCGCCGCGGCGAGGTGATCGAGTACGTCAAGCAGAAGTACGGTGCCGACCGCGTGGCGCAGATCGCCACCTTCGGCCAGCTCGGCGCCAAGACCGTCATCCGCGACATCGCGCGTGTGCTGGAGATCCCCCTGGCCAGTGCCATGGCCTACACCAAGCTGATCCCCGACGACCCCAAGACCACCCTCAAGACGGCCGCCGAGCAGAATCCCGAGTTCGCGACGGCCTGCCGCCAGGATCCCGATCTCGCACGCATCATGCCGCACGCGCTGGTGCTGGAGGGCCTCTACCGCAACGTCGGCATGCACGCCGCCGGCGTGGTCATCGGCGACTGCAAGCTCAGCGACGTCATCCCCCTCACCAAGGACAAGGAGGGCTCGCCGATGACGCAGTACGCCAAGGAGGACGTCGAGGCCTGCGGCCTGCTGAAGATGGACTTCCTCGGGCTCAAGACGCTGACGGTACTGCAGGAGGCGGTCGATCTGGTTAAGCAGACGCGCGGCATCACGATCGATCTGGGCAACCTGCCCGAGAACGACCCCCCCACCTACGCCCTGCTGAACCGCGGCGACACCAAGGGCGTCTTCCAGCTCGAGTCCGCCGGCATGGTCAAGCTCATCGGCGAGATCGGCATCAACAACCTCGACGACCTGATCGCCGTCATCGCCCTCTACCGTCCCGGCCCGATGGAGATGCTGCCGAGCTACAGCGCGCGCAAGACGGGCCGCGAGCCCATCGTCTACGACCATCCCCTGCTCGAGCCCATCCTGAAGGAGACCTACGGCATCATGGTCTACCAGGAGCAGGTGCAGCGCGCCGCCAACGTGCTGGCCGGCTACTCGCTCGGACAGGCCGACCTCCTCCGCCGCGCCATGGGCAAGAAGAAGAAGGAGATCATGGACGAGGAGCGCGGCAAGTTCGTCGAGGGCTGCGCGAAGACCAACCAGATCCCGCACGACCTGGCCGAGAGGATCTTCGACAACATCGCCGCCTTCGCCGGCTACGGCTTCAACCAGGCCCATTCGGTGGGCTACGGCATCATCGCCTACCAGACGGCCTACATGAAGGCCAACTTCCCCGCCGAGTTCATGGCGGCCCAGATCACCTCGGAAATCGGCAACTTCGACAAGCTCCCCGGCTTCATCACCGAGACCGCCGACATGGGCCTGCCCATGCTGCGGCCCGACGTCAACCGCAGCTCGGCGCGCTTCACACCCGAGGGCGAGGGCATCCGCTTCGGGCTCGCCGGCATCAAGAACGTCGGCGAGGGCGCCGCTGAGGCCATCGTCCGCGAGCGCCGCGAACACGGCCCATTCAAGGGGCTGATCGACCTCTGCGAGCGCGTCGATTCGCAGTCGGCCAACAAGCGCGTGCTCGAGGCCCTGATCAAGAGCGGCGCCATGGACTGCTTCGGGCAGCACCGCGCCCAGCTCTTCAACGCCATCGACTTCGCGCTGGCGCGCGCGGCCGAGAAGCAGCGCGACCGCGAAAGCGGCCAGCAGAATCTCTTCGACGTCTTCGATGTCTCCCCCACCGGCGACGGCCAGGACGACGGCGCGCTGCCCGACTGCGAGCCGTGGACCCAGCGCGAGGCGCTGACCTACGAGCGCGAGCTGCTGGGGGTCTACCTCTCCGGCAATCCGCTGGACCGCTACCGCGGCTACCTGAACTCCCTCGCCACCTGCTCGATTCCCGAGGCCCTGGCCTTCGACAGGACGGAGTCGCGGCACGTGCGCATCTGCGGACTGGTCACCGACATGCAGCGCCGCATCGCCAAGGCCAGCCAGAAGCCGTGGGCCATCATCACCATCGAGGATGGCAACGACCGCATCGAATCCCTGATGTTCAACCAGTGCTACAACAAGTTCGGCGCCATGGTGGAGATCGACCGCCCGCTGCTTGTCTGCGGCGAGCTCAACATGAAGGACGGACGGCTGCAGTTCCTCGCCAACGAGGTCTTCAACATGCCCGATGCCATCCAGCGCTTCACCTGCAAGACCAACTTCTTCGTCAAGTACTCGGAGGATCAGGTCGGGGTGCTCAAGCAGCTCCAGAAACTGATGATGCAATATCCCGGCAGCTCCAGCGTCACACTCTGCCTGATGGATCAGTCAGGACGCCGGGTGCTGGTCGAGGCCGGCCCCGGCCTGCGCATCACGCCCGAAGTGCCCCTCATCGAGGCGGCCGAGAAGCTGCTGGGCCGCGGCAGCGTCAGGATAACCTGCCGCGACAACACCTACATGGAATACAAGATCCGCCGCCAATATCGCCCGCAAGCAGCTTACCATAGCTGAGCCCCCACTTTGTCTCCACACCTTGTCTCCACACTTTGTCCCTTTACGCTTCGTCCCCACACCTTGTCCCCACGCTTTGTCGAAAGCGAAAGAGCAAGCGACAGTTCCGGCTCCCCGTTCGCTCCAGATGCGCTAATAGGGGTAGGGACGGCGCATTGAGTTGCGCCGCCCCTCCCTCCGAACCGTACAGGCGGATCTCCCGCATACGGCTCTCCAGTCGATGGTGTTACCGTTCGCACGGATTGG
>JAAYLN010000414.1 GCA_012521875.1 Lentisphaerota bacterium
AGGTCATGGCGCAACCGCGACAGCAGTTGGCGGTATTCCTGCAAGTCGGCATCGCTGAAGCGCACCGCCGGCTTTGCCTTGGCGTCGGCCGCGGCGGCGGGCACGGTCTTTGCGCCCGGCACCGGCTTGACGGCGGCCTTGGTCTTGGCGACAGGCTTAGCCTTGGGGGCTGCCGGCTTAGTTGTGGATTTAGCCTTGGTGGTAGCCTTGGCCTTGGGGGCCGCCGGCTTGGCTGTGGCGGTGGACTTAGTCTTAGCAGCGGGCTTGCTCTTGGCGGGCGCGGCCTTGCCGGCCGCCGCACTGGTGGCCTTGGCTGGACGAGATTTGGCAGTAGCCTTGCCTGCCTCTCCCGTAGCCGCCTGACGCCTGGACGTTGCCCGCGCCTTGGCGTCCGGTGTGACCGACGCTTTGCTCTTCTTGAGTGACATCCCGTCTCCTTGAACTTCGCCAAGGCTCAGCCGTGGCCCAAGGCACTACACGGCAAAGCTGACGAACATGGGCTGCATCATACCGGATTGTTGTAGGAAATGCAACCACTTCGACGCCCCTTCGACCAAACCTAAGCCTGCGCCTAAGCCTGCGACAGGGGGGCTCATGAAGGGGCGACTGAATGAGGATGGATCGTACTCGGAAGAGATTGAACCGCCAAGATGCCAAGACCCGTCAGGGAGAGACACGAATGGCAATCGGCTAGTGACACGGGGTGCTCTTGATATGGATCGAGCACTTTGTCCTACACTTTATCCCTACGCTTTGTCGGCTACGCTTCGTCCCCGCACTTTATCCCTACGCTTTGTCGGAATCACTTCCGCCGCTAATTTTTTCGACAAAGAGTGGAGACAAAGTGCGGGGACGAAGCATAAAGGGACAAAGTGCGGAGACAAAGAGATGAGACAAAGTGTATTGTTGCACCCCAGTCACTGGCCGATTACCCCAGGGTCTAGTCCAGATCGAACGTCGTTTTGGCAACGCCCCATATTTTCAGATCATCTATGGCAAAGGGCACATTGTTGCCTTCGGCGTACATGGATGGCGCTATGATGAATCTTGTGTTCCACGCTGTTGTCAGAGAAGTCAAGTCGAGGGGAACGCCCCTCTGCACTTGTCTGGAGACGCGCTTGCCGTCCAGATAAATCGCGATGTATTCGGCGTGGTTATCACCGCTTGCGAGGCCATCCCGATTCCAAACGAGCGCGTAATGATGCCACCCCGCGTAATCCGGGCCGAGTATGGAGCGGTACGTGTTTCCGCCGTCCGTTCCGCATGAGAGATTCTGCACGACGGAGCACAGCCCGCCCGCGCCCAGGCCGTTATTGCTGGAGAAATCAAGCCTCGTGCCGGCATCATGACCAATGCGCGACAACCAGAAGAAGCGCGGGTGGACTCCTTCCCTGAAACTGGTGTCCGGCACGTCAAGCTTTGCCCAGAACTCAATCGTGCCTGCCGTCTTGAGTCTGTAGGGTGGTAACACGAATGCGGCCACGTCATTCTTGCCCTGCGTATGGAGCGCCCGCCCCTTTTTGCCGGGAACAAAAGCAACATCGCCAAGCACCGTTTCGGGGCCGGCTTCCGGCCCCCGCGCCCGCTCAGGCGAATCGAAGGTGTTCCAATAGAGCAGATCCTTGTCGGTGACAACGTACAAGCCGTTGTCGGTCTCCGAACACTTGACGTTGAACGACATTCTCCTTATCGAGGCGACGGGAACGGTGATGGTGCCGAGGAGCCCCGATATCTCAAGCTCGCGCGGGACAAGGCGGCCCGTCAGACGGTCTCCATTCAAGAAGGCCACCTCCGCCGTCTCCTTTTTCGCATCCATGTCCAAGGATGCCAGCAACTCCACAGGAAGAGTCAACGTCTGGCCCATTGCGGCATCGAACCGCAACTCGCGCTCGCCCAGCGTACCGAAGAGCGTACTGCCGTCCATTAGCGTCAACTGCGCCCGCGAAACCCCGTTGGTATCAACCGGCGCATCGATGATGACCGCAGTATCGTTTGTTTGCAAACCCACAACCGGCTCATGACTAGGCAGAATCTCCGCCCTGCACATCCCGGCGACAATCGCCAGCAAAATCAATCTATTGACGAACATGGTCATGCGTCCTTCCTGCCGGTAGCCGATTCCACTTCCACCAGGGGGCTGCGGATTCGATCCTACAGGCTCCAGCGGCCGCCGGTGGCGCGCTGGCGGATAACCCATTTGCCGTCCGTGAAGTCGGGCACGGCCACAGGCGCGCTGCCCATGGCGATCGACTGTTCGGAGAGGCAGGTGATGCTCATCCAGGCGGCCACGTCGTAGGCGTCGATCGGCGTCTCCTCGCGCGCGCGCACGGAATCAATGAAGGCACGCAGCGCGAGGCTGTCGATACCGCCATGACCGCCCGTCATCTCCTGCCGGCGGTACTCCTGCCAGATGGGGTGGTCGTACTTCTCATAGAAGGATTCGACCGGATCCCACTTGTGAACTGTATAGGGATTTCCGGCCACATCGAGCTTAACTATGCTGGGACTGATACCGTCGATATAGATGCCTTTGGCATCCTCCACCCAGAGACCACGGGTGCCCTGCACACGCCCGTTGCGCGAGTATGGACGCGGCAGCGCGATGCCGTGCGTCAGGGTAATGGTCTCGCCATTGGCGCACTTTATCACCGTCGTGATAATGTCGCCCATGTTGAAGGGCATGTCGCCGTAGGTGGTACCGGCGCCGTAGTGGCGCTGGGCGGCAAGCTGCATGCCCCGCGACTTCGAGGCGGTGGAGGTGAGGCTGAGGAAGCGGTTGCCGCGGTTGATATCGAGGATCTTGGCGATCGGCCCGAGCTGGTGCGTCGGGTAGAGGTCGCCATTGCGGAAGCGGTTATGGAGCGAGCGCTCGAAACCCTTCTCGACCAGGCAGGCATACTCGCTCAGGTCGTGCTCGTAGCCGCCGCAGCAATGGATCAGCTCGCCGAAGAGTCCCTGGCGCACCATGTTCAGCACCAGCAGCTCGTTGCGCGCGTAGCAGCAGTTCTCGAGCATCATGCAGGAGACACCCGTGGACTCGGCGGCGCGCACGAGGCGCCAGAGCTCATTTAGCGACGAGGCGCCGCCAACCTCGATTCCGGCGTACTTGCCGGCCTGCAGCGCCTCGGTGGCGATCGGCAGGTGCGAGTTCCAGGAAGTCGGCACAAGAACGGCGTCGATGTCTGAACGTTCCAGCAGACGTCGGTAGTCGCGCTCGACGTCCGGGCTCTGCTTGCCATTCTGCTTGAAGATGTCGAGAATCCTGGCAATGGCGGTATCGCGGACATCACAGACGCCGACGATCTCGACGCCCTCGATGGCAAAGAGCGAGACAAGCAGTACCTCGGTGCGCAAGCCGAGGCCGATGATGCCCAGGCGCACCGGCTCGGGGCCGGAACGGCGCGGCGCACGACGGGTGCGGGGTGTGGCGCGGGGAGAGGCGGAGGATTTGCGTGTGGACATGCTTAGCGCTCCTTGTAGACATCGGCGACGTCGTGGTCGCTGCGGTAGGGCGGCGGCGATATGATCACCTGATCGTCGGGTGACGGCGGCGGTTTAGGGCCACCGAAGAAGAAGAAGTCATTCCCCCGTGCCGCCTCGGCCTGTGCCATCAGGTATTCAAAACCCGCAGCCTGATAGATATAGATCGCTATCAATACCAGGATGAAATTGAAATGGAAAATCCCCCAGATGCCCATCATGACGGCTACGAAGCGGCCGATGCGCGACGCGATAAACGTACCGAGCAGACGTCCCACGCGGCGAGCCAGCAGAGCCCGCAACATGCGGCCGCCATCCATCGGGAAGGCCGGTATCAGGTTGAAGAACAGGAGACACTTGTTAACCAGCGCCAAGTAGAACAGAAACAGGCCCGTCAGGCCTTGTGCGCCAGTGACAAGGATCAGCAGGCGGCCACCCAGCCAGAGCACGGCGCTGACCAGCGGGCCCGAGGCGGCCAGGACAAACTCCTTCCACGGCTCGCGGGGCATATCGAGCAGTGTCGCCCGCCCGCCGAGCAGCATCAGCGTGATGTCGCGCACGCGGCAGCCGAACTTCAGGGCGGTATAGGTGTGGCCCAGCTCATGCAACGCCACGCTGCCCATTAGAATAACCGTAAAAACCAAGCCAACGCGCAGGCTCTGCATGGCAATGCCATAGACCAGCGGCAGGATGATCAGCGAGGCATCAAGCCGAATCGGCACACCGAAAACACGCCCGATTTCAAAACCGTTTCTGAACATGACGTTATTGTACTCCGCCTGAGTCACAGATAAAACACTAAAAGAGCCACTAAACGACCCTAAACGAACCAGTAGTGCCGCCACCCGCCGCCACGCTCGACCAGCGCCATCCCGGTGAGGTATGGAATCCAGTTGTCGGCCCGGAAGCGTGCCAGTTCCAGCCCTGCCAGTGCAGCGGCGATCATGAGGTCGTGGCCGCAGCAGAGGGTGAACGGCGCCGTCGCGGCCTGGTGGATCCATTCGAGGGCCAGGCGCGTTGCCTCGTGAACCGGCCGCGCGTAGGCCGCCTCGCCGGTGGCCAGATAGGCGAGCATGTAGTCCATCACGCCGACGCGCTGCATCTCGCCGTGGGCACCATCCGTGTCGGTAAAGACGTTGCCCACGCCGATGGCCGTGGCATCCTCGACAGGCGTGCCGACCGCGCCGGCACCATCACCGATCAGCCGTGCCGTGCGCCGGGTACGCTCCATGGGCGAGGCCATCAGCCGTACGCTGGCAACACTGCCTCGCAGCGCCCCGCCGAGCGCCAGCGCGCTCCGCTCGCCTGCCGGTGTAAGCACCAGCGCGGCGCCAAAGGTCGGATCGTCATCGGCAATCGGCGGGCGTTCGGCATGGCGGATATAGAGCGCCACGCGCGCACCCTCCTCCAGCCAGCGGCGCACCTGTCCGATGCCTACCGGATCCGCCCGCTCCGCAGTGCCTGCGTCAGTCATGTGCTTCCTGCAGCTCATTCCTCGAAGAAGGCCTGATAGAGCGCCCGCACCGCGCGGTAGCGGTCATGCGAGCGCACGCCGAACATCATGCTGATCTCCGAGGCGCCCTGGTTGATCATCTCGATATTCACACCGGCCGAGGCCAGGGCCTGCGTGGCGCGGGCGGCCATGCCGACCGCGTACTGCATCCCCTCGCCCACCACCATGATCAGCGCGTGGTCGCGCTCGACAAGCACCGCGTCGGGCTTCAGCTCCGCCTTGATCCGCGCCACAACGCGCTCCTCGCGCGCCTTGTCGAACCGCGCCCCGCGGATCACTACCGAGACGTTGTCGATGCCCGAGGGCATGTGCTCGAACGAGATGCCCTCATCCTCCAGAATCTGCAGCAGGCGCCGACCGAAGCCGATCTCGCGGTTCATCATGTGCTTGTCCACATAGATGGCGACAAAATCGGTATCGCAGGCGATACCGACGACCGAGCAGGTATCCGCCTTGCGCCTGGGCAACACCAGCGTGCCAGGCTTATCGGGATGGTTGGTGTTGCGGATATTGATCGGGATACCGGCGCGGAAGGCCGCCACGACGGCCTCGTCGTGCAGCACCCCGAAGCCGGCATACGCCAGCTCGCGCATCTCGCGGTAGGTCATCTCGCTGATGCCATGGCGCACTTCAGGCACGATGCGCGGATCCACCGCATAGACGGTATCCACGTCCGTGAAGTTCTCGTAGCACTCGGCCTTGAGCGCCGCGGCGATGATCGACCCCGTGATGTCGGAGCCCCCGCGCGGGAAGGTAACCACCTCCCCCTCGCGCGTCACGCCGAAGAAGCCCGGGAAAACCACCACCGCCCGCTCCTGCGCGGCGAGCTCCCGTCCCAGCGAGGCGGCCAGGAGCCCGTATGACTCCTCGCAGAGCGTGGCGTCGCCCGGCTCGCCCTCGAGCAGCATCCCGGCCTCGCCCGGATGCATGTAGCGCGCGGCCGCGCCGCGGGCCTTGAGCGCCTCCGCCACCAGCATGGCCGAGAAATCCTCGCCCGCCGCCTTGAGCAGATCCATGAACCGCCCGGTGTGCGAACGGTCGCCCGCCAGCCGCGCGCGCAGGTTCTCCCCGATCCGGTCGATGATTGCGGCATCAAGCCCTAGCTCCTCTTGAATCGCGGCGTAGCGTCCGACGATCTCATTCACAATCCCGCCGGTTTCACGCCCCGCCAG
>JAAYLN010000415.1 GCA_012521875.1 Lentisphaerota bacterium
CTGGATGCCGGATGGCATACGGTCACGCTGGAGGTGACGGATCCGCTCGTGCCGACCACCGTGGTCGCGGCCATTACCAACGCGGTTGTCGTTTCACCGCCGACGCTCAATGTGGTTACGGATAACCCCAATGCCTGCGTGCCTTACGCCACCTGGGAGACGGCAGCCACCAACCTCCATGACGCGCTGGCCCTGGCCTATGACGGGGCGCTCATACTGGTGTCGAACGGCACCTACCGCATTACACGCCAACTGATCTTCGACCGTGGCGTCACCATGCGGAGCGTCGGCGGCTATGCCGCGACCACGATTCAGGCACCCGTTGTCGGCGGTGTGCGCGTCGCGCTGATCAGCCATGCCGCAGCCCGTCTCGAGGGCTTTACCCTGCGGGATGGCCGCGGCAGCACCGGCAATCCCGGCGGCGGCGTACTGATGAGCGATGCGGGCGGCACGCTCATCAATTGCCGTGTCACCGCCAATGAATGTGGCAGCTACGATGGCCGTGGCGGCGGCGTGCGTCTCAATGGAGGCCGTGTCTCCAATTGTATCATCGACAACAACCGTCTCACCATTGATTCAATCCAGGGTATGGGCGTTTACCAGACAGCCGGCATTCTGGAAAATTGCCTGATCACCAACAACCGGACCTACTCGCTGACACAGAACAGCGGCGGCGGCGTCTTTTTGACTGGCGGCACTGTGCGCAACTGCACCATCGTGGGCAACACGGCCGCCTATGGCGGCGGCATTTCGCGTACAGGCGGCACCATCCAGAACTGCATCATCGTCGGCAATGTCACCGGCAAGGACTCCGGGCCCGGCGCACCCAACTGGCAGAATGCCCATGCCACCGCCTATCAGAACGTCTGCACGCCGGTAAGCGTGGGTACGGGCTGCATCACCGCCGATCCGGAGTTCGTGGATCCGGAGGCTGGCAATTACCAGTTGCGTGTAGGGTCTCCCTGCGTTGATGCCGGCTTGCTGCTTGAGGGCTTGCCGGAGGACGATCTGGCGGGCAATCCGCGCCTCACTGGTGCGGGAGTTGATATCGGTGCCTACGAGTACGATGCGCGCGGTCTGATCTGCGGCATCGCGGTCACGCCGCCGGAGGCGTTCGTGGCGCAGAACGTCCAGTTGAGTGCCGTGCTATTCGGTTTCGATTCCGAAACGAACGATCTGCACTTTACCTGGGTGCTGGACGACGAGGCGGGAACGCTCGTCCAGTCGGGCCTGGGGCTGGCGGTCGTACAGCAGGCCTATGCGGCCTATGGACGCTACAACGTCCGCTTGACGGTCTCCGAGCCGTCGAGCGGTAAGACGGCCTTCACGGTGCTGACCAATGCCGTGCATGTCGGGCCGCAAACCCTCTACCTGGTACAATCAAACAATGTGCCGGTGGCACCCTACGATACCTGGGCCAAGGCGGCGACCAACATCTACGAGGCGCTGGGCGAGGCGGTTATCGGCAGCACGGTGCTGATCTCCAACGGCACCTATGATGTCAGCCAGACCATCGCGCTCGACAAGGGCATCACCCTGCGGGGCGTCAACGGCTGGCCGCACACCACCCTCAAGGGACGCAAGGTTGCCGGTGTCCGCATATTCGACATCAGCCATGCCGATGCCGTGGTGGAGGGAGTTACGATCCGGGGCGGCAAGTCGGCCTACTTCGGCTTGGGTGGGGGTGTCTACATCAGCGGCGGCACGCTGCGGCGCTGTATGGTTACGGACAATGCCGTGGACAACTATTCCACCGGCGCGGGCGTGAACCAGATTGGCGGTCTGGTGTCCGCTTGCATCATCAGCAACAATGCGTGGTGCGAGAACGCCGGAGGGCTCGCGATCGCCGGAGGCATA
>JAAYLN010000416.1 GCA_012521875.1 Lentisphaerota bacterium
GCCGAGCCCAGAAGCCCGGTCTCGAAGGCGCGCCAGCGGTTGATCCGGCTGCCAAGGCGGTCCAGTCTTTCCTCAAGTGGAGACATGCGGTGGTGGGGTGCTTAGGGGTTGTTGTTATTTACGGCCTGTCTTGTGGATCACGGGGCCGCTCTCCTCGAGCCTGATGTCGTCCAGGAAGAGCTGGCCGGCGCTGCCGCCGATACCGACAAGATGAATCTCCAGAAACTCGCACTTCTGCCAGAAGCCGTAGGCCAGATCGGTCATCTCGCGCGGGGGGATCTCGACACTCGCCGTCGCCCAGGTGCGCCTGACATTCGAGAACTGCGCCGTGCCCTTCTCGCCGCTGAAGGAGAGCACCGGTCCCTTGAAGACATCGCGGGTGTCGGCATTCACCGGATTCTCGCTGCGTCTGGCCTTGGGGTGCCAGCGCTTGCCCATGACGTAGAGGCGCGCGTTGGGGCCCGTCGTGCGCGCGGAGACGGTGAGCTTGTAGCGTTTCCTGAAATCGATGCGGACCGGCAGGCTGAGCGCCTGCACGCCCCAGTTTTCGGCGGCGGCGTGGCTGAGCTCGAACTTGAGCACATGCGGGCGCAATCCGTCGCGCACCACCGAGACGCACGAGATGTTGTTCTTCAGGAAATCGTGGTCGGGAAAATGGACGAGCCAGTTGGTCAGTCCATGCTCGAACCCGCCGTTGCGATCCTTGAGCAGATCCGGCGCGCCGGATGCGCCGCGCACCAGCAGCATTACGCAGAGCGCCACTATCAGTTTCAGCAGTCTCGTCACTTCAGTCCTCCCAGCTTTCTAAGCATCCATTCTACCGCAAGCAGCCCGATCAGGCAAGCAAGCAGCCACGGCCTCTGCCAGAGCGAGGCGTATTCGATGCGTCGCTCCTGCTTCTCGACCACCTGCAGTCCGTTGAGGATCGTCTCCAGCGTATCCGGATCGGCGTAGCGTCCGCCGCTGCCGCGGGCCAGCGCGCGCAGCACCGCCACCTGCGCCGGACGTTCGGCGAGCTCCTGCGACACGGCGCGCGTGGTGAAGAAGCAAGGCGCCGAGGTGATCTCGCGGCCATCGGCCTCGGTCGCGGCAACCGCCTTCCAGTTGCCGGGCTCCCCAGGCTCGAAGGTGGCGGCATAGCCCTGCACCTCACGCCCGCCGGGGCCGGGCACCAGCCGCGGCGCGAGGACGAGGGGCAGCGTGCGTCCCGAAGGAGCCTCCACCCGGCAGGTCAGCTTCCATTCGCGGGGCGTGGCACCGGCCTGCTCGATCAGGCGCGCCTGCAGCATGACGGTCTCGCCGACGGCGAGGGTGGCGGCATCGGTAAATAGCTCCACCGCGACCTGGCCGGTATCGCCGGCCGAGGGCGACATCCATTCGATCACCTGGCGCCAGAAGAAGGCGAAGGGCTTGTCCTCGGCGGGCTGCATGGCCCAGCGCCAGAGCGAGTCGGTCAGTATCGCCAGCACCTTGCCCTGCCCGTAGGGGTGCGAGACGAGGAGCGGCTCGACACCGGCCTCGGTCTCGACCGTCACGAGCGTCAGAGCCGCGGCGCCCGGCACCGCGCCGCCGAAGACCGTCAGCACGGGCGGCAGAGTCTCGGGCACGTCGGGGCTGTTGGCGAAGGCGGGATGGACGAGCCCCTCGGCAGTCCAGGCGACCGGGTAGCGCCCCTCGCGCGCCGGTTCCGGCTTGCGCGTGAAGGGCAGCAGGCGGGCCAGCGGCGTGGCGGCGATGCCCCCCGCGCCCCAGAGACGGCTGCCGCCCAGCAGCACCAGGCTGCCCCCCTTCTCGACGAAATCGGCAATCACCCGGCACTTCTCATCATCC
>JAAYLN010000417.1 GCA_012521875.1 Lentisphaerota bacterium
CTGCTGGCTCCAATTTAAAAGCCCACTGGCGACACGTCGTCACCAGTGGGCTTCTCTTTTGGGGCTGATCCTGCCGCAATTTATGCGGCGGGTAGCTTCTTATTCAGCCGCGGGCGCTTCAGCCGCTGCGGCTGGGGCGGCTTCCTCGGCCTTGGCTGCCGGGGCTTCCTCCGCCTTCGCGGGTGCCTCTACCGCTGCGGGAGCCGCCTCCGCCTTTGCGGGGGCTGCCTCGGCCGCTGCCGGTGCCTCTACCGCCGCCTTTGCCTCAGCCGCCGCAGGTGCAGCCTCGACCGCTGCTGGGGCTTCCTCGGCCTTAGCCGGAGCCTCCGCCGCTGCTGGTGCCTCTTCCTTGGCGGGGACTGCTTCGGCTGCCGGAGCCTCTTCGGCCTTTGCCGGAGCCTCTTCAGCCTTTGCGGGCGCTTCCTCGGCTGCCGCAGGCGCCTCTTCGGCCTCTGCCGGTGTGGCTTCCGCGGGAGTCGCGACTGGCTCGCTGGTCACTGCCGCGGGTACCTCTGCGGCCTCCTCCGTCTCGGCTTCGGCGGGCTTGTCCTGCACGATGGTGGCCTTGGCGCGCAGCCCCTCGATCAGGCTCTCAAACACCTCGTTCTTCTTCTTCCTGGCAAGCTGCTCGGCAATCTGCTCGCGCACTTCCTCGAGCGACTTCTTGCCGCCCTCGCTGCGATCCGTGACCTGGATGATATGGAAGCCGAAGGGCGTCTCGACCACTTCGGAGATGGCGTTGGTTGCCAGCGCGAAGGCCGCCTGCTCGAAGGCCGGCACCATGCGGCCGCGGCCGAACGAGCCCAGCGAGCCGCCCTCGGCCTTGCTGGGGCAGTCGGAGTTGGCTGCTGCCAGCGCGGCGAAATCGGCCCCCTCGACCAACTGCTTGCGCAGCTCCTCGGCTTTGGCCTTGGCCTTGGCCTTTTCGGCGTCGTCAACATCCTGGGCGCCGATCAGGATGTGGCGTGCCGTGACCTCCTCGCCCTGGGTGAAGCGCGCGGCATTCTCGTTGTAGAATGCGGCAATCTCCTCATCCGACGCGGTGGGCACCTGCTCCGTCTCGCTGTCGAAGAGCTTGCGGATGCGCTCGTTGTCGCGGATGTCCTTGCGGAACTGCTCCTCCGTCATCCCCATGCGTTTCAGCGCGGTCTGGAGATCGGTGTCGGGCGGCAGGCGCGCGGTCAGCTTGCTGACGGCACTGTCGAGTTCGGCGTCGCTGACATCGATCTTGCGCGCCACGGCCTCCTGCTTCAACAGGGTGGCGACGATAAACTGGTCGGCGATATCGTCGCGGATGGAGTCGCCCATCTGCTGCATGATCGCGTCCATCTGCTCCGCCGGCGCGCCCTGGGCGGCCAGCATGCGGCGCGTCATGGTGTCGGCCTCGCCATAGGTCAGGCTCTCGCCGTTGACCGTGACGAGCGCCTTGGCGGGATCAGCGGCCGCCTTAGGGGCGGCCAGCAGCTCGCTGGCATCGAAGGTTGCGAGGGCTTCAGCCTCATCGGGTGCCGCCGGTGCGGTCGGCTCGGCCTTGGGCTTGGAGCAGCCGGCGGCCAGCAGGCAGGCACAGAGGCATGCCGGTACAAAGCGGAACATGGTGGTTGAACTCATACGTAATCCTTCATGTGCGGACGCCTCCGTGGCGCCGCATCCATGATGCGGGTTGGTGTAGCCGAACGAAGGGCCCATCATGGCTGACTCCGCTCGTTCGGCGTAAATGTCAATAGCGTATCGGAACCGCCTTGACGACGCAACACAAAAGGAGTTTTGGGAGTTCTCAAGTTCGGGAGTTCGGGAGTTCTAAAGTTCGGAAGTTCTAAAGTTTTGGCTGGCGCCTGTGATGAACCACGCCGCTGGTTATGAACCGCCAAGACGCCAAGGCCGCCAAGGGGATTTGTTTTTAGCCGCGAAAACCGCGAAAAGCGCTAAAAAGAAACGGGAAAGGGAACCGCGAATGCGCGCGAATGAACGCGAAAGAATGGTTCGGGAAGGGTAGGGCGAGCCGTCCCCGTCACGCCGCTACGCGGTGTGACCGGCGAGCCGCCACACAGGCATGTACCGCCAGTTCCGCCTATGCCTGCCGCCTATGCGTTACGGACGAAAATGCGACTAAGAGTTGAGACAAAGTGTAGGAGACAAGGTGTGGTGACAAAGTGTAGCCAGTGTGGGGCAGGCGTAGTAGAAGCGGCGGATTTGGTCTCGCATTCTTGGCTACAGCTTGCTAAATTGACACATGTTTGTCCATAAGTTCGGGGGATACGTTAGAATTCAAGCAGAGGGAGTAGTTTGGCCAAGGTAACGGACAAAACAACACCTTCACTGCCAGTGGGGACGAATTTCCCGCGAGCAAGTCGCTTGGCAGATATGCTAGCGGCGGGCATGGAGTCCGCCGATAACGCGGGCTGCGTCAACCGCCTGGAGCTCGTGGCCTGTATGGATGTTGGTGCGCCAACTAACAAAGCGTGTTGCAAACTCTGAACCTATAGGTTAAGATGTGAATCTACGGTTGCTGATAGAAGGGAAGATGCACACGTTGTACGCCATTATGCAGGGCGAGGATGTTGTCGGTTATCTTGCCGCACTGGAGCACGATAACGAGCAAGCTCATGACCAGATTGTGTGACGCCTCGAACAATTGGCTGACCACGGTCCATCCCGGAGGAAGAACGAGTTCAATGTATTGGGCGATGGCTTGTACGAGGCAAAGGCAAAATCAGGCCCGCGGGTGATCTTCTTCTATGATCAGAACAGCATTGTTATCTGTGCGCATGCGTTTGACAAACAGGGTCAGAAGACCCGGCGTAAGGATCTTGATATTGCACGTAGCCGGAAACGGAGCTACTTCGAAAGAAAAAGATCGGGACAAGGGTTTATGATCCTTACGGACAAAGGAACCCCGCCACCGGAGAGACAACCATGAACACCATTAGGGAACAACAAGTCGGATACAGCTTCACCAAGGGGCTTGAACGCGCCAAGACGCGGCTGGCCTACTATGAAGAGGATCTGCTAATTGAAACCTCTGCGCGCATCATTGACGCCATGGAGCGTCGTGGCGTCACGCGAAGTGAACTGGCGCGTCTTATGGATGTCAGTCCCGCCTACGTCACTAAAATACTCCGTGGTCATGCCAATCTCAGTCTGGAGAGTCTCGCCAAGGTGGCGTTTGCCTTGGATCTGAAATGGGAGTGTCTCCTCATTCCCAAGAATGCAAGGCTTGGTCTATTTGCCCTGCTATCTGACGATGCAGATGGGGTGGCCATCCGCACTGTGGAAACTGCCACCCTTATGGGGCTTGGGGGCGACCCTAAACCTAGTAGCAAGACTGAATACGCGAAAGAACATTATAAGGAGCAACATTATGAGTTGCCTGTTCCAGCTTGATCATTATCAGATCGAGAGTGTTTTGGTGGCGCAGAACGAGGAGTTCGACTCATCGGCAGATACGCACACCGGGGACATTGCAGGCGTCACCCGCATTACGCCTCATAAATCGGATCCTTGCAAATACTTGTTAGGCTTGGAAATCGAGGTCAAGCCGAAGCCTCAGAGGGAGAAGGAGTTCTTTCCCTACTATGTCGCCATAAAGGGTAGTGCCTTCTTTTCGTTCAAAGAACTGTGTTCTAAGGAAGTGGTGGAGAGGTATTTGCACCTCAACGGCGCCTCAATCCTCTACGGGCTTCTCCGAGCCCAGGTGGCTCAGATCACTGCGCAGTCCGCACACGGGCAGTTCCTCTTGCCGACGGTGAATTTTGTCGCTGTAAACGAGAGCAATGTGGCGGACGCAGATGACAAGCCGGCTGAGGCCCGCCCAAAGGACACCGCGCCAGATAATTGCGCAGATTCGGTTTCCACCCCGTCCTCACAATGTGTGCGTGAAAAGGCTTCCGCGTATCCGCAACCGCGAAAGAGCAAGCGTCCCTCAAAACGCGGCAGGACATAACTATGGGACTCCGCCTTGTCGTCATCGTCGATAACAACCCTAGGTAATCGCCGATAGTAGTCGAGTGCCTGAAAAGTTTATGGAAAGCGCGCCGGCACATGGCACCTGCGGTCTCCGCAGTATATGATCACCGCAGGATGGAGAACGGTACCGCCGGGGACGGCTCGCCCTACCTTTCGGTTGCTGCATCATGAGCTTATGCTGCAACCACGCAGGCTGGTTCCACGCTGGTTTTGGCTGCCGCAGGCGGCGAGAAAAAAGCGCGTGGAGCCACGCGCAGTCAATATTTACATCCAGTGCCACGGCAAAGGCGCGGGCGATTCGCGTGTATTAGCGTGCATTGGCGGTTAATTGTCAGCGGGGTGGTTCGGTACAGGCACCAGCCCAAACTTTAGAACTTTAGAACTCCCGAACTTTAGAACTTCTACACGCTGCGGTAGAAATGCAGCTTGCCGTAGGTCCAGTTGGGCCTGGGCATGCCGGGGAAGTTGTCGCGATCCATCGTCAGCAGCATCGCGCCGTCGGGCATCTCGGCGAAGGCGGGCCAGACGCGCCCCTCGGCCCAGTTGTCGCTCGGGCCGGCGGGCCACGGGGGATGGTCGAATGCGAGCTGCCCTGCGGGCTGGAGCCCGGGATAGGTGCGGACGTAGATCGCGCGGTCGGCGGAGCCGAAGAGCGCCCACATCCTCCCGCCGCAGCGCACAAGGGTCGTGCCCGTCGAATCTTCCTCGACGGGCCCCGCGATGCGATGGTAGGGGCCGTCCCACTCAGCGGACTCCAGTAGCGTCGCGCGGATGCGTCCGGGCGTGAATTCGGAGACGAAAAGCCGCCACATTCCCGCCCCGGTGTCGTAGTAGCCGTCGGGATCCTCGTTCATGCCCTCCAAGTCAAGCGACTTGGCGCGCATCACGGAAAAACCGTGCAGGGGCGATGAGTGGCTCCAGGCAACATTGATCCCGCCTTTGGCGCGCCCGGTCAGGCCATCGCCGCCGGTGGAGAAGTTGCTGACGAACGCCCGCCACTCGCCGCTGGCGGTGTCGTGGAACAGATCGGCCGCGACGTCGTTGCGGAGTTCGCCGTCGCCGTAGTCGAAGAGGATCACGCCCTCGAAACGGACGTCAAACGCTCCTGGTGTAAAACTCGCCACGCCAAGGTTGGAGCCGAAGCTGCGCGCCGAGAAGGTGAAGTAGTAGCGGCCATCCTCGATATACGGTTCGTTCGAGCGTCCCTCGGTGACGAACCGCACGTCGGCCTGGCCGATGCCCGCCGAGAGTGTGACGCGCGCGTTGGAGACGATGTTGTCGAGGTTTGTGCGTAGGCGCGGGTTGAAGTCGGCGGGACACTCCAGCGTGCGATCGAGCGTTACGCGGCCGTCCTTGCGGAGAAGCCCTGCGGCGCGGCGAAGCCCGCGAGCGGGAAGGTCGCCGCGCCGGGACGGAAGACGCGCGGCTCGGGGAAGAGCCGGAAGTCGTCCACCCCGACCTCGGGCGCGGGCGCGGGACGCCGCGCGTCGTCTCAGGACGGGTCGCGCGCGCGTCGCCGGTCAGGCGCGATAGCCGCACTTCGGGCAGGCGCCATCCTTGAGGGCGATGCCGCAGAGCGGACAGCGGTCAAGCGACAGGCGGGACGGGAACGACGCCGTCGCCACGTTGACGCCGCTCGTGAAGGTGATCTTCACGATGTTGAGCTTGTCCTTCAGGAGCTCGTACACCATCTTGATGAACCCCTCGGCGGTCATCGTCTCCTTCGTGACGACGAGCCGGCATTCGGGATAGGCGGTGCAGAGCTCCGTCTTGAACGCGGGCCCCTTCATCGTGTTCGTCGGCGTGCCGTTGCGGATGCCCTCCTGCTCGTAGACGGCAAGGACGGCCGGCAGAAGCGGATCGTCTTCGCGCAAGACGAGCGCGTGGTCGAAGTTCTTGAGAACCTCCCAGGCCGTCTTCTGGATCTCGTTGCAGGGGAAGACCATGTTGACGCCTGGATTGACCGAATCCTCGACCTCGATGGTCAGTCCGCCGGTGTGCCCGTGCAAGTATCGGGCCTCACCCCTGAATCCGTAGAAGCGGTGGGCGTACTGGATGTCGAGGTGCGCAACGGAGCGGATGGTGGTGCAGGTGCAGGTGCAGTTCTTGTTCGTGTTCATGTGCGTGTTCCTTTCTGTGTTTTGGTTGTGCCGGGAGAGACGTTCTCCCGACGATGCACAGAATACACTATTCTCCACGCACCTGTCAAGCGGCGGCGGCTGGCCGAGACGCTGTTCCTCGGCCACCTGCGCTACGCGACCTATATAGGTCGCGATCCGTCCCCGTCCCGTGAGAATCAGCGAGAATGAGAAGGGCGGCGCGACCGTGCCGGGCGCAGGGACGGAGAGAATCAGCCGTCCCGTTGCGCGTTCGGTGAAATTGATTGACGCCCCGGTGCCGCCACATCTATTTCATAGCGCGCGGCCGGCAGGAACGCCCCGTCATACGGCAGCTCGGCATCGAGCATGAAGCGCCGCTCGGCGACCTTGCGGAACTTGTAGTCCGCCGGTGTTATCTGACGCCCGGCACTCATGCCTCGTCCGCCGGCGTGATGAGCACAAGCCAGGAAAGGGGGCCGAGGGAGCAGGCGCCGGCGTCGTAGCCGGCATCGCCGGAGTCGCAGAGGGGCTCGAAGGCCGGGGCGCCGGTGACATCGAGCCGGAAGTCGGCGCGGGTCTCGCCAAGGTTGATCAGGAAGACCATGCGGCGTCCGTCGGGCAGGCGGCGGGGATAGACCGTCAGGCAGAGGCGGGCGCGGTCGGAGAGGCCCTCGATGCGGTACTGCGGCGCGATGCCGGCCCACTCGAGGATCCTGCCGGTTTCGGCGCGGTAGGTGGCGGCGTTCTCGGTAGTGAGGCGCTCGAAGACCAGCGAGGCGTAGAGGCGCGTCGCGCCCTGGCCGAAGCGGTGCGTGACGACTGCGGGGGTGCCGTCCGCGAAGGTTGCCTCGATCTCGCAGCCCCGAGGCGTGACGGCGGCCTTGAAGTCGAGGCACGGCAGCGTGCCGCAGGTATCCTCGCGTACCTTGTCCATGTCGACGATCCTGCAGCCGAAGACCTCGGTGAGTCCGAAGCCGGGGGTGACGAGCTGGTGGACGCCGCCCATGTCCTTGATGGCGAAGGGGGCGTCGACGACGAGGTGCCCGCCATCGGCGACGAAGCGCCGCAGCACCTCGGCATGTCTGGCGGAGAGCCACGGGCGGAAGGGGATGAAGAGGAGCCTGATACCGTCGAGCTCGCCGCGCTCGAGCTGGCGTCCGCTCATGTAGCGCGGGCGCACACCGGCATCGCAGAGCGCGGTGAAGAGGTTGCGGTACGAAGCCTCGTAGCGGTCGACGGACTCCATCTCCCAGCGCTGGTAGACCTCGCCATCGACAAAGAGGATCGCGGCGCGGTAGGGCTCGGGCTCGTGGGTGAGGAAGACATAGCGGTGGGCGTTGAGCTTTTGGGCGAGGTCGCCGTAGAGACGCGAGCGCTCGAGCACGGAGCCGTCCCAGCCGACGAGGTTGAACTCGCCGGCCTGCGCGTCGGTCTGGCGGCTGCGGTACATCCAGCGCATGAGGCAGCGGGCGCCGCCGGCGACGAAGATCATGTCGCGCGCGTTCATCATGCGCCCGGATAAGGAGTGCGGCATGATGCGGTGGCACCAGTAGAGCGGGCCGCCCTCCGACTCCATCTGCCAGTAGCCGTGCCTGTCCTTGCGCCACGGCGCGCTGTTGAGCTGGAAGCAGGCGGTGACGAAGTTCCACTGCTGCGCGAGGCGCTCGGGCGGGAGCTCGCCGCGCCTGCCCTGCATGAGCCAGAGGAAGTAGGTGGAGGCGCCCGCGATGTCGCCCTCGAGGCCCGAATCGGAGTAGCGGGGATCCATCAGGTGTACCACGATCGGGTGGTGCGGATCCTCCTTCCTGACCCAGCTTGCGTGGAGGTTGAAGATCCAGTCGCGCTCCCGGGCCTGGAACTCGCGGTAGTCGAGGAAGGCGCGGTAGCCTCCCTCGCAGAAGCCGGCGGAGGCGGCGGGGAAGGCCTCGTCCCAGTTGACGAACTCCATCGCGTGCTCGGTACCCCAGGCCTCGTTGAGGGCCTCGATGGTCTTGTACTTCTCACGCAGGAAGATGCGGTAGCGGCGCAGGCTGTGCGGGCACTGGCAGGCCACGACCAGGCCGACCTCGTTGCAGGGCGACCAGGCTGCCAGGGCGGGGGAGTCCTTGTAGCGGCGCACGACGTCGCGGATGAAGCGCTCGAACTCGCTGCGCAGCACGGTATCGTCGTAGCACAGCTTGTACTCGGTACGCGTGAGCCTGTTGCCGGCTCCCGGATCGCTGCGCCGCAGCGAGACATCGAGCTCGCGGTACAGCCAGCGGGGCGCGTAGGGGCCGGGGAAGTCGTTGCCGCTGGCCGCGAGGTTGACAATGATCCTGAGGCCGTACTTTTCCGCGAGACGGAAGGAGTGGTCGACCCGCGAGAAGTCGTATACACCGCGCCGGCGCTCGATGCGGTCCCAGCCGACGAAGAGGCGGTAGATGTTGAGACCGAGCGACTTCATGGTCGCCACGTCCTGCTCCCATTCGGAAGGCGGAACGTCGGTGGCGAGCGCCGTCGGCGCGAAGGTCGTGCCGACGGGAAAGATGTCCAGCGTGTGCATAAGTCAGCCTGTAGTAGGTGTTGCGGCTAGCTCTCCGCGACCTCGTCGAAGACACGCACGTAGTCGACCGTGAAGCAGTCGGGAAGGACGGTGGCGCGCAGGGCGTCGGAGGGGGCCGAGACCTTGTTGCGGTAGCCCTGCGGCTCGGTCGTGAGCAGGATGAACTGCTCGACGCGCGAGACGGGGCCATCCTCGGGAGTCTGGCGCGAGACGACCTTCCCGTCGCAGTAGAAGACGTAGCCATCGGGCGACCAGTCCACGCCGAAGCGGTGGAACTTGTCGGGGGTCTCCTCGAAGTTGTAGTTGACGCGGGCGCAGTTGCGGTAGTCGGGGCCGTAGCCGCCGTAGATGTTGCCGGAGGTGGCGAGGAGTTCGGCGGGCTTGAAGCACTCCATGATGTCGCACTCGACGCCCGAGAAGGCGGGGTTGTAGCTCGTGCCGATCGAGGGCGACTGCAGCCAGAAGGCCGACCACCAGCCGTCGGAGCGCTGGAACTTGCAGCGCACCTCGTAGTAGCCGTAGCGGTGCATGAAGCCGGGCTTCCTGATGGGGGCGAAGGGCCAGATCGAGGCCTGGCCCCAGGGGTTTTTGGCGTCGGTGGCCCATGTGTCGAAGGTGTTGGCACCGGTCTGCAACTGCGGCGAGCAGTACTGGTCGCCCTTCTTGAGGAGATGGAGTTCCACGTTGCCCTTGCCGTCGAGGACGACGCCTTCGCCATCATCGGCAAAGGCCGGGAAGCGCTTGCCCCAGAAGTGGGTGCGGAAGGCCCATTTGGTGCGGTCGAGTTCCGTGCCGTCGAACTCGTCGTTCCAGACGAGTTTCCACTTCTTGCCGGCAGGCAGCAGGCTGGGCTCGTGATCCTTTACAGCGGCGGTCTTGATGGTGGCTTCATTGTTCATGGTTTGCCCCGTGGGTTGGTTATCAGGCAGGCCGCTCAGTGGAGCGGCTTGCCGTTGATGCGGACGTTGGTGAAGAGGAATTCAAGGATGCGCGCCGCGATGGCGGCCATGCCCTTGTCGCCGGGATGCGCGGCGACGCCGGCGTGCTCAAAGAGCCCCAGCGCCTGCATGGAAGGATCGTCCTCCTTAAGGTCGCTGATGGGGACGAAGGGAATGGAGAAGTCGCTCGCGGCATGGGCCATCATGGCGTCCTTCCATTCACTCTTCCAGAAAACGCCACGTACAACGGCCAGCGGCGTCGAGCGTTCCCGCATGAAACCCGCGAGCAGCCTCTTGAAGGCGTCGCGGAAGGCGAGGCGCTCCTCCCCGCTATCGAGCTCGGCGACGTTCTCGCCGAGCGCGACGACCAGGATATCGGGGTCGAAGTCGTGCAGATCCTTCTCGCGGCTGAAGTCATACTCCTTGAAGCCGCGCTCGAAATCCGCGAGGTTGCGCACGCGCACGTCGGCCTTGCGCCCGGTCTCGCGCTCGATGCCGCGCGTGACGATATGGACATAGTCCTTGTCCGCCGCGCTGGCGGCCATGCCCCATTCGTTCAGCCATCCGATCGAGGGCTTGACGGGGTGCAGGGTGATGGAGTTGCCGAGGAAGACCACGCGCACGGGGGCTCCGGTCACCGCCGCGGATGCGGCGGTGTTATTCCGGCAGGGGGCATTCCCGGCGGCGCCGGCGGCGGCGCCCGTGTCTTGTGGCTTGGTGGACATGGCAGAGGCAAATGGAGGATACCTGTGGGTATTGGGGAATCATAGCCTGCAATAGGTGGCGCGTCCATTCAAAAGGGGGTGCCAATCGCAATCGGTGTTGCGGCTTTCTCGTTCACCCAGCGCTGTCTGTACCGTCTGCTGCGGGAGGGACGAGCGTCTGCTCGTCCGTGCCAGCGAAAGCTCGCGGCACAGCGAAGCGAAGGGTAGGGCGAGCCGTCCCCGTCACGGCGCTACGCGGCGTGACCGGCGAGCCGCCACACAGGCACCGTGCCGCCAGTGCGGTACACAGCACGGCAGTCTTTCCGTCGCCACACGCCGATACCTGTCGCTACCCGTCGATCTCGAGGACGAGGACGAGATGACACTGTATCGCCAGCATCGCCTAAGACTGCTGCCGAGACGACTAAGTGTGGAGACTAAGTGTATGGCGACTAAGTGTGGGAGACAAAGTGTGGGGCAGGCATTCCTGCCTGCCCTCACAACCCTGCGCAGACAGGAATGTCTGCGCCACCTTGTATGGGGCCTCGCTACCGGGAAGATATACGGGCATCGCGAGGTCGAGCGGCCCGTAGCCGGCACTCCGGTCCGACTTCCAGGACTCGCCGCAGATGGCGATCGTGCAGGCTGCATCGTTTTTGTCGGCGCGGAGCTTCCAGCGGCCGCCGTCGTAGATGCAGGGGTAGGGCGTGACAGCGCCCGTCTCGAGCGCGTCGGGGTAGGCGCTCTCGGCGACATGGGCGAGGTTGCGGGGATTCGCGGGGTCGTCGGCGGCGTAGTAGAGCCAGGAGAGCGGACGCCAGACGGGGGTGGCCTTATGGGCGTCGTCGATCACGACGACGATGGTGCGCGCGCAGGGATTGTTGGTGCCGATGTCGCCATCCCACCGCACAAAGGCGGAATGCGGTGCGCTCGTGCGGTCGAGCGCGGTGATCGCGACGACGGTGCCGGGCAGGTATCCGTGATCGGAGCCCTCGGGCATGAAGGCGACATCGCTGTAGTAGTTCCCGGTTACGGCATTGACTCTGGCGGCGATGTGGTCCGACTCGTAGATCTCGTAGATGTAGACCACGCGGTGCGTGACGCCGGTGTTCGTGTAGATGTGGGGCACCTCGGTAAAGGATGACTCGTACACAAAGCCGCCTGCCGCGGGGTCGAGCGCCTCCACGTCGGCGCGGACGAAGTCGTGGAGACGGCCGTCGTAGACCCATTGCGCGGCGGGCTCAAGCGTCACGCTATTGCCGGGGGCGAGTTTCAGGACACTCGAGGCGTGCTTGTCGACGTTCGTGCAGACGACGAGGTAGGATGTGGCGTAGTCGCCGGAGTCGGCGTCCGCCACCATCCAGGCCTTGCGTTCCCCGGCGGCCGTCACATAAACGCCGTAGGCTCCGTCGGGCTTCGGCGCGGCGGCCTCGGCTGCGGTGAAGGAGTCCGCGATGTGGAGGAATCCGTTGGTCGCCGATCCGTAGAGACTCACCTGGTGGGCACCGTCGTTGCCGGCGAAGGGATAGAGCAGGTTATCGAGGATCCAGATGGCGGGCGCGCCGCGCAGGAAGCGGATGGAGCGCATCGAGGCGACGGCGCTGCGGAGCGTGTTGGCCTGGCAGACCAGAAGCTTTTCCGGGCGGCTGCCGATGGTCAGCGACTCGAGCCCCATGCGCTGGACTGTATATTCGCGGAATCCCTTGAAGTTGGGGGATGAGAGAATCATGTTGGTGACGCCCGCAAGATTGCCCGCGTCAAACACATAGGCGGGGAAGTCCTCAAGGGCGGGCCACTCGATCGTGCCGACGACTTTGATCGACGATGACTGGTTGGCACGCAGATCCGCAAAGAGGCTCGTGCCTAGCGAAGTGATGCCGCGCGGGAAGAGCATCGAGGTCCCGATGTCGCGCCCGTTCTGCATCGCGGTGTGGAAGCACTGGTAGGGCAGCGACTTCACGGCTGTGACGCCGAGGTTCATGTTGGTGATCGTCGCGATTTCGCGGAAGGTGTCCGAGGCGCTGATGGTTGCGAAACGGGGATGGAAAAGAATGTGGCTGGGCTTGCGGCCCTGCAACTTGCAGGTCAGGCCCGTGATCCAGTAGATGGCGCCGGTGGCGTTGCCAATCACGGGGAGCGACCAGTCGATACCGACGGTTCCGTCATCCTGGAGCACGCTCTGGTAGGAGGTGACGGTGACGGCGTTGTTCAGGGAGGAGGCGGTTGCGCCGAAGACCCAGTTGCCATCGGTGATGCAGGAGACGGCGGCCGGGTTTCCCGGCTCGCCGGCCTCGTAGTATATCCAGCAATGGGCTGTGGAGGGCTGCGTCAGGAGCGAGACCGCACTGTCGCCAACCGTCACGGAGATGCTCTTTGCGGTCGGGTCGGCACCCGCCGGCACGTCGCCACGCCACTCGCCGAAGGAACCTTCGTAGCCCGCATTCTCGTGGATTGTGAAGGTCACTACCGTGCCGGTCGTGTAGAGCCCGTTGCCGAGATCACCCGCCGGCGGTACGACCGTCTGCCCGACCGTCCACAGCGATGCCCAGTCCGCCTGATCCGCCAGGCGGACGAACTGCGCGCCCGGCACGCTGATGATGTCGTAGTTGAAGTAGTCCTCCTCGGCGACGGTGGTGTACTCCAGCACGATGCGCCCCTCGCTGAAGGCCTTGCCGCAGAAGAGGCGCGCCTCGTCGCTCGAACCGCCCATCGTGTAGGTGTCGTTATAGACCGTGCCCGCCTGCGCGCCCACCCCGAAACCGGCCTCGTTGGGGGTGACGACGGTGGTGACACTCTTCTTCAAGACGCCGTTGTTGTAGATGTGGGCTGTCGCACCGTCGTAGGCGATTGCGAAGTGGTTCCATCCGGCGCTCCTCTGCGGGAGGACGGAGACACCCGTCTCCTGTCCGTCGTCGCCGCTGAAGCGGAAGTTGCTGTCGCCGGTGGCGTTGTTGCGTCCGAAATCGAATCCCGGGTAGGCGCCGTTGTCGGCCTTCATGGAGAGGTAGCGCTCGTGAAGATCCATTCCGTTCGTCCTGTGCCAGAACCAGCCCGAAACCGTGAAGGCCGTTGTACCGTTCGTATAGCCGAGGAAGCTCGGCGTGTAGAGGCCGCCTACGCCGTTTCCCATATGCTGGATGCCTTGCCCCAGCTTGCCCGGCACGAGCGTGATGGTGGCGTTGGAACGCTTGCCGCGCATGCCGAGTCCGTTGGCTGTCGCGTCGGGCGTTGTTCGTGTGGTCATGTCGTAGTCATTCATGTGCCAGACGCCGGTATAGCCCGCCCAGGTGCTTGCCGGTGTGTACGACGAGGCGATGTCCGTGCCGTATTCCATGTAGAAGGTCATGCCTGGCGCGACCCCCTTGATGCGCACCCATACCAGAGAGGTGCCCGTCGTGTCCCACGACTCGATCTCGTAGGGCAGTGTTTCGCCCCCTGCCGTGCGGAACCTGATGTTCACCTCCGGGTCGGGGATGGCCGCATAGGAGAAACAGTTGATCGCCTCGCCCAGACGTACCAGCACCGGCGCCTGCTCGTCGGTGGGCAGTGTTGGTGCCGTTGGCGGGAAAGTGATTTTCATCGTCAGCGCCGCCTGCGCCACGACGGGTACGAGAAGCGCCGCGGCGGCAACCACCGCGCGCATACAGGATGTCCTTTTCGCCTTAATCACCATGCACTCCTTTTGCTGCTACACCATGGGCGCAGCCGTGAGCAGCCAGCGCCCTGTTGTCGGCTTTGTATTGAGGCTCTTGCAAAACCCCCCGCTCCGCAGCGCCTGACGGCCTGCGCGGGCGTTTTTGTAAGTGAACCGTCCCGCACCGCCAGCGGGCAGGCATGACGCTTCAGCTTACGCCACATCGCTTTCTGCGCAGCACCATGCCACTCCCAAAACGACAGGTAAAGTATCGCACATTCCGGGGCATTTGTCTACCCCCCCCTCATTTTGTTGTAGATTATTGCCGCGCAATATGTTATGATATACCCGTAATTCAGGCAAACAGGCTTGACGCCCGGAAAGGAAACGGAAACTCATGCAGGAAAAGCGACATTGCACAC
>JAAYLN010000418.1 GCA_012521875.1 Lentisphaerota bacterium
GCTTGGAGTGCTGATTGGATTTGTATTCATCCTGGTGCTCGACCGTCTGGAGGACAGGATCACCAGCGTTGCCGATATCGAGCGGCACATGTCCACCAAGGTGCTCGCCATGATTCCGCGCGTGCCCCGCATCAAGCGCGACCAGCTCGTCAAGCTTTCGGCCGACAGGAAGTTCAGCAGCTTTGCCGAAGCCTTCGCCGGTCTGCGGGGAGTGCTCTCCTCGCCGCGCTATAGCGACCTGACGCAGGTCATCCTCATCGTCAGCACGCAGCCGGAGGAGGGCAAGACCATCAGCTCCAGCAATCTGGCCATGACCTACGCCATGTCCGGCAAGAAGACGCTGCTGGTGGACTTCGACCTGCGCCGTCCGCGCCTGGGGCGCATGTTCGGCGTCAATTCGAATGGTGACCGGTCGCAAAGCCTGGTGGATGTCCTGGCCGCCGAGGAGGATGTGTCGTTTGATACTCTGCTGATTCCCTCGGGCTATGACAATCTGGATCTCGTCATGTCGCGTGCCAGCACGCAGATCAGCCCAGCCACGGTCATGGGATCCGATGCCCTGCGCAAGTTTTTCGAGTGGGCGCGTGCCAACTACGAGCATGTGGTGATCGACTCGCCGCCCTTCGGGCTGGTTAGCGACGCACTGGCGCTTGGCACCCTGAGCGACTCGGTCATCCTCGTCTGCCGTCCCGAGCGCAGCCGCTACCGCGCCATCCGCCATGCTCTGCGGAGTCTGACGGAGTCTGGCGCGCGTGTGCTGGGAGTGGTCGTCAACGACGTCGACTTCAAGGGCGCAAGTTTCTCCAGCTACAGCTATTCGCGCAACTACGGCTACAACTACTACGGCAAGTACGGCCGTTACGGCCGCTATGGCTACGGTTATGGCTACTACCACCGCGGCATCGAGGACGCCTCCTCCACGCAAGCGGAATCCGCGAACGGTGGCGAGAGCGGCGGCAGTGATAGTGGCAGCAGCGGTGATAGCAGGATCGTCAGTTCTTCCGGCGCAACCGCAGCCGAAAGCATCCTGGATGTCGAGGACGACGAGTAGGGGAAGGATTTTAGATTTGTGATTTTAGATTTGTGATTGGTTGTGCCTCGCTCGTCCTCGCCCTCGCCGCTCGTCTTCGCCGCTCGTCCTCGTCCTCGGCAAGTCCGCTGTCGCCGCCTGTCGTCGAGCTTCCGGTAAGAAGCCCCCGCGGAAGCGCGCCGGCACAGGTGGGGCAAGCGTCCCGCTTGCCGCAGCGATGGAGTGATGGAGCGTGGTACTCGCCACGCGAGCCTGGTGTGGATGTGCTCGATGGAATCGATGGAATCGAATTATTCGATGGATTCGATTCGCTCGATTCTATCGATTCAATCGACTCGCTCGCCGCTCCTTCTGGGCTTTCATAAGCTTTGTCACGAGCTTTCCCGCACGCTAAAGAGTAAGCGGGTGGAGTAAGGGTGCCGTTTAAGAGTGAGTTTAAGTGTGGGATTAAGTGTGTGCTTCGCGCCTACACCTTGTCCCCACACCTTGTCTCCACACCTGCGTCCCATTTGTCCCCTGTGTCCCATTCGTCCCATCATTATCGCTTCCGATAAAGTAACCGACAAAGCTCGCGACAAAGTAGGGGCTGCGGCCATCCGCTCTCCATGCGCCAGCCCCGCCCCCCCCCATCGCATCTCTTTTCATGTCCGTGCAATTGAGACACACTTCAAAGTTGAATCGCACCCACTCACACATGCCCATCGGCCGCGAGGCGCCCGATGAGCACCTCTACCGCCTTCTCCACGCTCAGTTCCGAGGTGTCGATCCGCACATCGGGGTTCTCCGGCGCCTCGTAGGGCGCGGAGACGCCGGTGAAGGAGGGTATCTCGCCGGCGCGCGCGCGCCGGTAGAGTCCCTTGACGTCGCGCTCCTCGCACACCTCAAGCGGTGTATCTACGAAGACCTCGATAAAGCGCTCCTCCCCGATGATGCCGCGTGCCATCGCGCGGTCGGTGGCATAGGGCGAGATGAAGGACGCGATCACCATCAGCCCGGCATCGTTGAAGAGCGCCGCCACCTCGGCAATGCGGCGGATGTTCTCGGCCCGGTCGTGCTCCGTGAAGTCCAGATCGCGGTTCAAGCCGTGGCGGATATTGTCGCCGTCCAGCAGATAGGCCAGCACACCGTCGTCCTGCAGACGCCGTTCCAACGCCTTGGCCACGGTGGTCTTGCCCGATCCGCTCAGACCGGTCAGCCAGACGGTGGCCGGGCGCTTGGCACCCGTGAGGCGCGTACGCTCTTCCAGGCTCACCAGGCTGCTCTCGCGGCGCAGATGGTGCCGGCTCTCGCGTGGCTGTGCATGTGTGTCGGGCTGCACCAGCCGGTCTACCAGCATGCCCGCGCCTACCGTGGCGTTAGTCTGCGGATCGATCAGGATCAGGACCCCCGTGGCGCGGTTGGAGTCGTACGGATCCCAGGCGATCGGCTGGAAGCACTCGATGGCCACGCGCCCGATCTCGTTGAGTTCCAAAGTGTCCGCCGGATGGCTGCGCAGCGTGTCGGGATCCACGCGGTAGCGCAGCCTGGCGACCGTGCCGCGCAGGGTGCGGGTGGTGTGCTTGATGATGTAGGCGGTTCCGGGGCGTAGCGGGGTCTCGTTCATCCAGACCAGCATGGCCTCGACATCACGCGTGAACTGCGGCATGTTGCGCGGCGGACAGAGCATGTCGCCGCGGCTGATGTCGATCTCGTCCTCCAGACAGAGCGTGACCGACTGCCCCTCGACGGCGGCGGGTAGCTCGCCCTCGAAGGTGACGATCGACTTGACGCGCGTGCGCTTGCCGGAGGCGCGCACCACTATCTCGTCGCCGACGCGCACCACACCGGAGGCGACGCGCCCGCAAAAGCCGCGGAAGTCATGCGTGGGACGGTTGACGAGCTGGACGGGGAAGCGGAAGTCAATCAGGTTGCGGTCGCCGCCGATCTCCAGGCGCTCGAGATGCGACAGCAGCGGCAGACCGTCGTACCACGGCATCCGCTCGCTGCGGTTGACGACGTTGTCGCCGTGCAGGGCGCTAACGGGTATATAGACGATGTCGGGAACCTGGAACTTGGCGGAGTAGGCCGCATATTCGCTGCGGATCTTCTCGAACACCTCCTGGTCGTAGTCCACCAGATCCATCTTATTGACGCAGATCACCAGATGGCGGATGCCGAGCAGCGAGGCGATGAAGCCGTGGCGGCGCGACTGCGTCTGCACGCCGTGGCGTGCATCCACCAGAATGATGGCGAGGTGCGCCGTGCTGGCGCCCGTGGCCATGTTGCGCGTGTACTGCACGTGGCCCGGTGTATCGGCGATAATGAAGCGGCGGCGCGGTGTTGAGAAGTAGCGGTAGGCCACGTCGATCGTGATGCCCTGTTCCC
>JAAYLN010000419.1 GCA_012521875.1 Lentisphaerota bacterium
ATACCGATACAGCCGCCGAATGGTCAATGTTTAACGGGCGGAGCGTGGTAATCGGTTATTGACAGGGATGTGCGAAGACAATGTGTTGCTGGTGAAAAGGGCGGCGGGCAGAGGGTCACATATTCGAATATGTGACCCTGGAGGGGGGCATTGGATGTCTTTTAAATCCGCTGTCGGTCGTTTCTTTGAGGTGGCCCTTCAGGCCACGCGACTGTTGGCGTCGCGACCCAGGGCTGCGCCTTCGCTTGCCCTGGGCTAGGGTGAAACCGCCCCTTCGGGGCTTTGACGTTATTTTCAAGCGCACCCTTTGGAATGCGGTGACAAGAACCGCGCTGTGCGCGGGTCGCGGCACCGCTTTTGCGCGCCGTCATGCCACCACACTCATGCTCAAAAAGCGGTGTCGCGCGGAATACCGCTTGCCGCCGCACTGGATCCATTTGCCAGACTTGCGCAATGCTGAAAAGAATAGAGCAAAGGACGAGCAGACGCTCGTCCCTCCCAGCGCTGCGCGAGACGGGTGATTGGACTTGCGCGGGACAAAGTGCGGCGGGGCGGTTCGAGACGCCCCGCCCTACTCCATCGCTTCGCGGCGAAAAGCCGAGCAGCGCTTTTACTCTCAAGATTGCGAGCCACTGCGTGGTCGCAATAAGAGCAGTTGAGCGTTCACCCGCCGGGTGATACACTTCAAGGCCAAGGATGAAGGGAAAGTGCTGTGACAGCGTTCGAGGTGAAAGATCTATCGTATGGCGGTTTCGGGCCGGTGACGTTTGCGATGCGCGAAGGCGAGATCGTCGGCGTGAGCGGTCCGTCCGGCTGTGGCAAGACGCGCCTGTTGCGTGCTTTGGCTGATATGGATCCTTGGGAGGGAACCATCGCGCTACAAGGAGTTGCGCCGGCCACGATTCCCGCCAACCATTGGCGGCGGCGCGTGGCGTACGTACCCGCCGAGAGCCAGTGGTGGTTTGACGGCGTGGACGAACACTTTTCTCACGCTCCTGAAGATGCTGATTTGCGTGCGTTAGGACTTGAGCCCGGGGTACTCGGATGGCCGGTGGCGCGTCTCTCCAGTGGCGAGAAACAGCGGCTCGGCCTGTTGCGCTCGCTGATGAATCAACCGGCGGTATTGCTGCTGGACGAGCCTACGGCACATCTTGATGCGGCGCACACGCGGGCGCTTGAAGCACTGGTCGCGGGCCGTTGCGCAACCGGTATGATGGCACTCTGGGTGACGCATGACCCCGAGCAGCTCACGCGCGTGGCGTCGCGCGGTTACCGCATGGCGGCGGGCGGTGTGTGGAAAGAGGTGGATACATGGATGTGATCGCGCTGTCGTGGAGCGATATCCTGCTGGCCGCATTGCCACTGACCGCACTGGCCGTGTTCTTCGCCTGGCAGCGTCTGGGGCTGAGCCGCGCGTTGATGATCGGTGCAGTGCGGACTTTCATACAGCTTGCGCTGGTAGGTGTGGTCCTAAAAGGCGTGTTCCAAAATGCGCGTCCGCTTTGGACCTTCTGTTTTTCGATGGTGATGCTGGCGGCCGGCACTTGGGAGGTTACACGGCGGCAGCACCGGCGCTTCGTGGCGGGCTGGACGGTCGGACTGGCCGCGCTGGGATTGTTCACCGCCGGTTTCACCGTGACCGTGTTCGCGTTGGTGGCGCTGGTGAGCGTCCGGCCTTGGTGGTCGCCGCAATATGCGATCCCGCTGCTCGGCATGATTCTCGGCAACACCATGACCGGCATCGCCTTGGGGATGGACACGTTGACGCAGAATGCCTGGAAGCAACGCGCCGTGATCGAAAATCGGCTGGCGCTGGGCCAGTCTGCATCCGAGGCGGTAGCCGACCTGCGGCGCGAAAGCGTGCGCACCGCCATGACGCCGATCATCAACTCGCTGGCGGTCTGTGGCATCGTGAGTCTGCCGGGCATGATGACCGGCCAGATTCTATCGGGCAGCGATCCCCTTGCGGCGGTGCGCTATCAGATGATGATCATGTACCTGATCGCGACCGGCGCGGGGTTCGGCAGCCTATTGACGGTGCAACTCTGCGCACGCCGCCTGTTCGACAACCGCGAACGGTTGCGGCTGGACCGGCTGCGCTAAAAAGCGGCGTCGCGCGGAATACCGCTTGCCGCCGCACTCCAAATTTTTCGCGTCCAGTTCTGTGGGCGGCGTTCACGTCGCCGGACGAGCAGACGCTCGTCCCTCCCAGTGCTCCGCGAGCCCGATCATAGGACGGGAGGGCGAGCGTCCCCGCGAGCCGCGCCGGCACTGCCGACGAGAGACGCGAGACACCTGTTTTTGCGCTCGCGTCCTATTCTTTCTCCGCAGGCGCATCTGGATCCGTGAAGGCTCCGTCGTCCTCGTCGTCATCGCCGTCGCCGTCACTGAGTGGGCGGGCCGGATTGAAATCCTGTTGCGCGAGATTCCACGTCAACCAGTCCGAGAAGAGATTACTCGAGCGGCGGCGCGCGATGCCCGCGCGCACCTGAGCACGCATCATCTCGGCGGCCAGTGCATCGCCCGGCTGACGCTCCTGCACATAAACCAGCAACGACTGCGTGGTCGATGTCGGGATGGCCTCTGACAGTTCGCCCTTCTGGAGGGACATGGCACCATAGGCAATCGAGAAACTGTTGGGGAAGCTCTGGTTCTGAACCTCGTTCACCGAGCAGGTGAGTGAGGTGGAAACGTTAAGCGTCTTGGCTTTGGCCGCGTCAGCGAAGCTCTTGCCCTGTTCCATCAGGGTGCTCAACTCCGTGCGCAGCTCTTTCACGTAATCCTGGAAAGCATCACTGCGGGCTTTGGCCTGTGCGCGCGGCCGCAGATCGTTGAGGACGTCTTCATATGCCGGCGTGTGAGCGGCTGAAAAATCCTTGCGCTCAATGACATAGATGAACTGGTCACCCTTGACGATGCCAAAGCGCGAGTCCGAACGGTCGGGCTCCAGTTCAAAAGCGGCGTCTGCGAATTCCTTGCTGTTTTCAGCCCAGTACAGGGTTTCGTCGGCCGCGAAGAGCGGCGAGGTCTTGAGCGTGACCTTGGCCTGCTTCGCCGCGACCTCCATCGCGTTGTCGCCGGCATCAGCGAGTTTGCCATAGATCGTGAAGGTGACTGCCGTGGAGGCGCAATAGCGGGCCTCTTCGAGCTGGAGCTCAGCCAAGATCTTGTCACGCACCTCGGCGAAAGGGATCGGTTCCGTCGTGTTGTTGGTAGTTGTGCGGGTGTAGGTGTCCGCATGGCTATCGTAATACTCCAGCAGGTCATCCTCGGGCACCGAGACATGCGCCAGATAGTTCGAGACCGGAATCGCGATGTAACGCACGGCAACGCGGTCGGGGAGGGCGAACGAGTCCTTGTTCTCCTCGTAGAACTTGCGCAGGTCCTCTTCGCTGAGGCGCATCTCTGTCTGGGCAAAGCGGTTACTGATCGTGACTGTCTGCACCGTGAAGCGGTCCGTCATGGCGGCGAGTTCATCGTTCAGTTCCATCGGGGAGACCCAAGAGGCCGAATCCACGAGCGCGGCACTTTTCATCAGCGCGAGCTGATGCGCGACCAGGCTTTCGTGCATTGCGGGCGTGAGGCCTTGTTCGGCGAGCATCATGCGGTAACGGTTGATGTCGAACCCATTAGGCCCTTGGAAACCGGGCACTTCGCGCCATACGCTACGGATCTCATCGTCAACTGCGCCCATGCCGTTTTTCTCAGCGGTCTGCCGGGCTGCGATCTGCTCCCACGCGCGGCGGTCCACGACGCTCACGGGGGTTTCGTTGTCACGGTCACGCCCAAATCCACGAATCGCCCGGACCGTCTGTTCGAACTGGTCATACGGAATTCTTTTGCCATTGATCGTTCCGGCGGACTGCGCGTCCTGTGGGCTCTGAAAACACGAATCAACCGCCACGAATGCTATTGCGATAATGATGGCAAAGAATCCCCACAGGATGCGGTTACGGATGAGTCGGTTAAAGTGGTAAATAAACACAGCTAATAGTCCAAAAGAATTAACACTCGCGCAAACACTCTTTTGACGCGAAAAACCGGAGGCTGCGCAGGCCGCCGGTTTTTCCGAGAACCTTTTCTGAGTCAGTTATTGTTCGGTACTGGCCTCGTTCTTCTCCGCCTCTTCTTCCTTTTTCTCTTTCTCGCTGTCTTTCGAAAGCAGAACCGGCAGATCCTCATCCTCTTCCGCGCCCGGCTGGACGAGTTCGCCAGTCGCGACTCCCGAACGTCCTTCGGCATACGCGAAGCGGTGCTTGGCGATACCCGTAGGGCTGACCACGAGCGCAGCGATCACCGGGCGCCCACCCACCGGCGCGTTCTCGCGCCAGATTTTGACAACCGCCTTGGGCGACATGCCGTAATTAACCGGCTCCTCCTCGCCTTTATTCAGAATAATCACAAAATCGCCCGACACACTGGTCAACCGGCTGAATGAGCGGTCGACGGAAGTTTGGATGTTGACGGTGTTAGCCGCACGCAACGCGGGGATGTGGTACTGGGGCCCCTCAATGCGTGCCGCCCCCGTGATGGTGGCAATTTGCAGGGTCTCCGTTACCGCATCGGTGAACAGCGTGTATTCACCACGGCCCTCAACATTTTTGCTGACAGCGTTGGGCGTGCAGATGCTGAAACTACCCTCGGGCAGATTTTCACGCAGACTGGTTTTGACGGTCCCGGCAATCAACCGCAACACGCGGCTGTCCGACTGCTTGTCAGGCGCTTCTACGCAAACCTCCGTACCGCTAGCGAGCTGCGCGCTCTCCTGCCGCGAAAACATCAGCGTCGCCAGACTCTCCGGACCGGTGCGGAAACGCGTCCCCAGCGGGTACACCTTGTTTTCAATGGCCGGCGCGTGCAGGATCACCGGCATTTTACGCTCCTCGGCCATGCGGAGCTGGCGGATCATCGCGTACTCCTCATTGGGTGTATTGAGGTTGAGCCCGACCTCACCCATGGCCACGCAGCGCGGATGGTCGAGATATTCGTCCAGGCCGTCGATCACCTCGTCGGCCAGACCGCGGTCATCAGCCTCCTTGGGGTTCATGGCGATCGCGCAGAAGTGGTCGATACCGAAACGCGCCGCGCGCACGGTCTCGAACTCCAAAATCAGCCGGAAGTAGTCGAAGAACGACCCTGCGTAACGGCGGTTCGTCCCCAGCCAGAACGAGGGCTCCACGCAGGCGCGGATGCCAGCCCGGTACATGGCCTGATACTCGTCCGTAGTACGCGATAGCATGTGGATGTGCGGTTCAATGATCGTCATGGCATCTCCTTTGCTTTATTAAACGCTCGCCAAGCAGCAAACGTTTACCACAAAAAATTTTTCTGGGGATAATTGACGGCTATTCGGTAATTTGGTACCTTTATGACGAATTGGCGAGAGAAAGGGATTTTCACCATGCTTGGTCTGTTGAACATTTCGGAAGCGATGTCGATTGCGCCGCACACCCGCGTGATTTTGGCGGACCAACCCGGCCAGAAGCTATCGGCGCGGGAAATTTCAAAACGTCTCGGTTTTTCCGCGCACCACTTTGCAAAGGTGGCGCAACAACTGGTGCGGGCCAACATC
>JAAYLN010000420.1 GCA_012521875.1 Lentisphaerota bacterium
CCCTTCTGCCGCTCCGCGTCAATCCGCGCCATCCGCGAAATCCGTAGCTCTCTTCTGCCGCTCCGCGTCAATCCGCGCCATCCGCGCCATCCGTAGCTCCCTTCTACCGCTCCGCGCCCATCCGCGCCATCCGCGAAATCCGTAGCTCCCTTCTGCCGCTCCGCGCCATCCGCGTCACGCGCCAAAGATTCCTGATTTCCTGATTTCCTGATTGAAGAGCAGTCGCGGTGCCTGCATCTTGAACGGGGACGCGCGAAAGCTCCTCAATCACAAATCACAAATCTAAAATCACAAATTTCCCCTTTACTTGTTGGCATCCAGGAACTTCGCCCAGCCGGCGCGGTACTTCTCGAGGATGGCTTTGGAGCCGGGATGGCGGACGCTGCTCAGGGCGTTGTCGAGATGGCGCGTACACTCGTCCAGCAGCGTCCCGCCCTTGCCGTCCGTCGCGGGCTGCATCTTCAGGATGCGTCCGATCTGGCCCTCCATCTCGAACTCGATCTTGTTGCTGGGGCCGGCGCGGTAGCAGGCCTCGAAGGTCTTGAAGAAGAACTTCTCCATGTCGGGCGCCGCCTCGCGGAAGGCGCCGCGGATGAAATGCTTGCGCAATTTCATGACGTCCGCCCCGGGATCCCACATGAGCTGGATGCTGACCCAGCGCTCGAGGCAGTCGGGCAGAAGGTTCGAGCCGCCCTCGAAGAACATCTCCTCCAGACGTCCGTTTTCAATCTCGGCCTGCAGATCGAGCTTGAGAACGTCCGCAATGGGGTGGCTGTTGATGAAGAGCAGGGTGTATTCGTACATCGTGAAATGGCAGTCAAGCTGCCCCCAGCGGTTGATGTTGCGGTAAAAGGCGTCGTTGATCGGCGCGAAGATCGGCTCCATGTAGTCCTTGCGGATGTAGGGGCAGAACCGCACGTTGTAGTTGCGCGAGATGTTGAACTGCGGCGGCTCCGTCATCCACATGTAGGCGATGGACTCGACGCGCAGGTCGCGGCGGCAGTAGACGTTGACCTGGTTGATCATGGCGCAGCCGTTGGCGTAGAACTGCGTGGAGAGGAAGTCGCCCTCCCTCATCGAGTGGATCGAGGCGGGGCGCTTGAGCAGCTCGCCGTTGGGCAGGCGGATGGGGGTGTGGCACTTCTCGCAATGGCAGTGCGTCTGGCAATCCTCGACCCAGAGGCCGAAGACGTCGAACATCCTGAAGCTGCAGTCGTCATCCTGCGGGATTTGACGCCATTTCATGTCGCCGATGCCGTAGCCGGACTCGCCGCTGGTCTTGTTGAAGGCGGTGTCGATGTAGGCGGCCTTGGCGTTCTCGAGGACGTTGACGAGGCAGGGGTGGCCGGTGTAGCAGCCGGGCCTGATGCGGTTGCCGTCGAAGTCGATGCCCCAGGTATCGGCGCCGTCCTTGCCGGCCTTGGAGCCGTCCATGTTCTTTTCGGTTCCGTAGCCCCACCAGTGGTTGGTTGAGCGGGGGCGCGTGCCGCCGAGGGTGGGGTCGGCCCAGACGCTGTTGCGGGTGCAGCCCATGAAGTCGGTCATATGGTAGTGGCCGCCGCAGCGGTAAACGAGCGGCGAGATCCTGATGGCGTCACCCCAGACCGCCGTCATATTGCCGTCACGGACGGGCTCGAAGATGAACTGGCCTTCCGCGACATCAATGTTGACGCTGACGATGTCGGTGTTGTTCATGATCCAGGCATAGACGCCGTTGGCCAGGCCGCGGCCGTCGGCGACGAAGTTGAAGGGGGCGGCGTAGATATATATGTTGCGGCCATCGGAGCGCACGGCATAGCCGTCGGTGCCCTTAAGTTTTGCCATATCCTCGGCGTACTGCTTCTTGTTGACCTTGGCGTAATGGCTGCCGCCGACAAAGATTTTGGTGTTGTTGGCGGAAGAGGGGGCGGTGAGCACCGGAATGTTGGTGGTCATGCCGTATTTCTGCGTGAAGAGATGGTTGAGCCGCTCGAAGGCGCGGTCGACCACGCGCTGGTTGCGCTTGGCGGGTGTGCCGTAGGTGACGACGATTTCGGAGACCGGGACGTGGTTCCTGACGATCGGCAGCGCCTTTTGCATACGGCCTTCGGCCGGCGGCTCGAGGAGCTTGCGGCTGTCTGAATAGTCGGGCTTCCAGGCCTCGCGCGCGTCGAGGAACTCCTTGTACCTGGCCATGTCGCCGCCGGCCAGCATAAGGCCGCTGGTGGTCTGCGGCGCGAGGAGGGTGACGGTGACGGTCTGGCCCGGAGGGATCTTCTTGGTGTCGTAGTAGAAGCACCAGTGCGAGACGTCGGCGTAGTAGGTGGCCTTGTTGCCGATGTAGGTGTCGTGCAGGGCATCGAAGACCACGGCCTTCCAGCCGTCGGGGGCGGCGGCGGAACCGCGCTGCCAGTGCTGGGCCACGGCACCCTGGCAGACGCCGTACCGCGTCCACTCTTCGCAATCGTACTTCTCGCTGCGCAGGCCGAAGGAGAAGTTGTCGTAGTGCATGTTCATCTTGACTTTGTCCGTGCCGTAGAAGCGCGGATAGTCGTCGCCCAGCAGGGCAAGCCCGGCAGGATGGAGCTTGAGCCCGCTGTCCATGTTGCGGATCTGCTTGAGATCCTTGGGAAGATCGATCCTGGTCAGGAACGAGATGGTGTTATAGACGGTGGCGTCGAACTTGAAGGGGAAATCGAGGTAGCAGCCGTCGCCCATGGTGAGGGTGACGCGGAACCCCTCGTAGGTCTTGCCGTTGATGGTCTCCTTGACCCGCACGGGCTTGTACTTCTCGGGAGCCTCGAAGTGGGTGGCCTGGGGCTGGCGCTTGGCCCATTCCAGCGGGAGCGGGATGGTCTTGACGCCGGCGGGGGCGGATTCGATGTAGGTATAGACGTCCCCGATGCCGTTGGAGGCGGTGAGGCCGGCGGCGTTGCTGATGAAGTCGGCGGTGCGGATCCATTGGCGCCGCGGAATATCCGTGAAGCGCGCCTTGGGGGCGGCGCGGCGCAGGATGAAGTCGAGAATCACCCACTCCTGCTGGAAGTCGGGAGCGGTGGCGGGATCGACCGTGAAGGCGATGGAGCGCAGGCGTGCGCCGCGCCCGGGGGTGATGGCAACCTTGTAGGCGGTAAAGCCATCGGCACAACGGGTCGATTTGTCTATATCCTTGGAGGTGACAAGGGTGGCCAGGCCGTCCACGTTTAGCGTCAGATTGCCACCTGCATTGCGCCGGGCCGTGTTCTTGGCCTTGAAGGAGACTTCAATAAAGTCGTCCGCCGGGACATCCAGCTTATATACGCCGATTGTCCTGTTGGCGGCGTCCTTCTCGCGGTCCTGGCGGTACTCGAGCGCGCCGGTACCGTCGGTGTTGACCAGTTTCGCGGCACCCTGCCGCTCGAGCATCTCCTTCAGGATGGGCCTGATTCGCAATGCCAGCGTGTAGGCGCCGTCGTACTTCAGCCAGAAGAGATCCGGTACGCGGGTGTTCAGCGTGTAGTCCTTGATCTCCTTGGCCGGGAACCAGTCGGTCGGCGGCGCATACCAGTCCACGATATACTTGGCCGGCGGAAGCGTTTCGGGGGTCTGCACCGGTGTATCCGCTGCCAGCAGCGTCGTTCCAGTCGCCAGGATTGCCAGTGCCATAAGTTTCTGCCTCATCTCTCTGTTTCCTCGTTCATCAGTTGACAAAACATTTCATTGCCTCAAACCACGCGTGCGCCATGACTTTATACACACCGTGCTGGGGATGCACGCCATCCGGGCCTAGTTCATTGGTGGAAGAGACTGTCCTGTAGATGTCGACGAAATCGATCTTCTTCCCCTGATCCAGCAAGGCAGCGAGATACGGACGGTATCCGCCTTTATCGTCACCATGGGTGATCGAGTCACCAAGGCACATGATCTTCTTCATGGCAAAGAACGTAGCATATGCGATGGTGGATGTCGATGCTCCCGCTCTTTTGAGGTGGCCCTTCAGGCCACATGTAATCGCTCCCGCACCCAGGGCTGCGCTCCGCTTGCCCTGGGCTATGGTGAGGCCGCCCTTTCGGGGCTTAGTAATCCGGTTGTAGAACAGGGGCTCCAATACGTTCCGGTCTTCCCGTTCTCTTCATATGCGCCTTGGAGCCCGCGGTCTCCGCGGTATTTTGGAGAGCGCATGGAAAGCGAACGGCACCGCCGGCCTAGTGTGCGGCAGACATTCCTGTCTGCCCCGAATAGGCGCATGAATGGCGAACGGCACCGCTCCAGCGCGCTCTGGCATCCGTTCACCTTATGTTGCCTATACCGTCACCCCGTACAGGGTTTGCTTCACGCAATTTCTTCTCTGCGTCTCTGCGACTCTGCGTTAAATTTTTCGAGGACGAGGACGAGGACGAGGACGAGGACGAACTGTTCATCCCCGCCCGCTTCCCATGCGCTTCCCGCGCGCACCTTGCGGCCGGCCGCCTACCTGATCTCGTTGAGACCGGGCCTGAGGGCGAGTTTCTGGTTGCCATAGACGAAATCGCCGGCCACGGGTGTCTCGACCGTGCCCGTCGCCCGCCCATCCGCGAAGGCGAGCTTCACGCGGATCTCGCCCCCGGGGTGGGGATGCGTGGCGGTAAACGAGCCAAGCGAGCCCGGCTGCGGCGCTACCACCACCTTGGCGAAGAAGGGTGCCGCACTGCGGATGCCGGCAAGGCCGGTCTGCATGAGCCAGATCGGATGGGCACCCCAGGCGTGGCAGTCGCTGCGCGCCTCATGCGTCTCGTTCTCGGGAGCCTCGAGGAGCGTCGTGACGCCGATCTTCAAGTAATCGCGCCAGAGGTCGAGGCGCTTGAGGAAGAGATCGGCACGCCCGATCTTGAAGTAGGCCTCGAACAGATAGTAGGAGAAGTACACTGTGCAGCGCTTGAGATCCGCGTCCTCCACGAGATGCTGCGCCACACGCCCGGCCTTGTCCGCGGGCAGCACGTCGCCGAGGAGTGCCAGGCACTGGGAATGCTCGGAGAAGTCGTCCTTGGCGACGGTGTCCGCGATCAGGCCGCGTTCCCCGCTCCAGAAGGTCTCGATGATCTTCGCCTTGAGCGCGGTACACTTCTCATCCCAGTAGCGCGCCATCGTCTCGTGTCCGAGGGCGCGCTCCGTGACCGCGGCGGACTGCATCGCGAGCACCCAGAAGAGGTTGTTCTGGGCATTCACGCCTTCACCGACAGAGCCGTTCGGCGCTACGCCGCTGCGCTTGTCCCACTCGGGCACCCAGTCCATGAAGCTCCAGCCTGCGGGATCCTCGATGAGACCTTCGGCGTTTTCATAGCGCTCGACGCCCGCCATGGACTTGCGCAGTCCGGGGATGCGCGCGGCGAGCCACGTGCGATCCGCATGGTTCATCACGTAATCGCCATACATGCAGAGGTAGCAGAGCGTATAGGTCAGCGACTCCTGCAGGCCGCGCGTCGGGAAGTTCATCGGGCACATGCCGTCATCACGCGTCGCGAGATCGTAGATCTCGATGGCGCGCTTGATAAGGCGGTCATCGCGCGTCATGGCGCGGATGACGTTGAGCTGCACGCGCGTGTCGCCCGGATACATCTGCTGCTCGTAGTAGGGGCAGTCGAAGAGCATCTCGTGGGCGCACATCTGCATCGCACGCGCGCAGATGCGCCTGATATCCTCGAGAGAGGCGTCGTCCGGCGATGTGAAGATGCTTTCCATCTCGAGCGGATAGCGCGAGGCGATGAGCGCCAGGCCTTCAATCTCAAGCGGTTCGTCGCCCGTCTCGACGTCAATGCGGCACCAGCGTCCACAGCGGAACCACGGCGCGGAGAAGACGCCGCCTTGTCCGTCGGAGATGAACTCGTCGCCATAGCCCTGCACAACCTTGCCAACCAGCGCGCCGCGGTCGCCCTTGCGGCCGCTCTCCGGGTCGCGCGGCGACTCGGTCCATGTCCAGGCTACGCGCGCGCCACAGCCGCCCTTGCCGAGCTTCACCTCGGGGTACGCGCAGTGGTAGCGGCCGAGATCCCAGATGGCCTGCAACCGCGTCCTGGCGGGAACAACGACCTTCCCGCCCGACTGGATGAGACGGTTGAAGGCAGCGACATCCGCTCCGGTCGTCTCCGCCTTGCTCCATGTACGGATCTCGCGCCAGGTGGTGCCGCGTGTCGCAGCGCGGAATAGGCCGGGCGCCACGCGCTTCTCGGTCTGGTCGGGCAACTGCGTCGGGAAGAGCATCCAGCCCGGCGTGCGCAGTCCGTAGATGTTGGGGCCCGGCGCGCCCGCCGGACCGCGCACGACGACGGCCTCGACGAAATCCGCCGGTTCGCCCGCGTAGGGCCCTGCGCCCGTCATCTCAAACTGGTTGCCGGTGCCCCACACGCCGTTGTCGATGCCGATCGGACGGATGCCGCCGAGCCAGCCGACCTCCCACCTGGCCTTGCCGGTGGTGAGACGCTCATCGAAGACGCCGTCGCCAGCACACCCGGACGCCTCGCCTACCATCAGACGATCGACAAGGGGCACGGGCGCATCGAGACGCGCCGCTGCTGGCAGAGCGCCGATCTGGACTGGTTCGCCGACAGGCACCTGTGGCCCAGCCTCCGGAGCGTCTGCATGGTCGAGTGCGAGCGCAGCACCGGCGGCGGGACGACGAGCGAGCGCCGCCTGTTCCTCTGCTCGATGGAACCGGACGCGCCCAGGGCCATGGCGGCGGTGCGCGGACA
>JAAYLN010000421.1 GCA_012521875.1 Lentisphaerota bacterium
GGGGCGCCTTTTTTGAAAGCCATCCATACCGGATTCCACTCGGCAGGATCGAAGATGGCCTCGCAGTCGATATCCGGGTGCGAGCGTCCCAGACTGTAGACGCACAACGTGCGCCAGGCCGCAATGAGATAGAAGGCCAGGCAGGGCGCCACCTGGTCAATGTGCTCGAACCCGTACTCATCTGTTTTGCAGCCTAACTTGAGGACGCGGAGGAAGGTCTTGATCATCCGGCGCGCGCAATAGTACCCGACCAGCGTGCGCACCTGGTCGGCACCCGCTACCGGCAGGTTGGTCAGCAGTATCCATTCCATGGGATCGCCACCGGCGGGGGTACCGGCCTCCCTTACGAGCACCGCGTTGACCGTGAATGCGGGAAGCCCGGCACTGGTCTGCCCGGGTGGTTGCAGCGAGATGGTCGCGGAGCGGATCTCGGCCACCGCCCGGCGTGAGTCACGGGGCCGTCCGCGCGTATCCTTTTCAAAGGCCAGCGTCGCCTCACGGCCGCACACATTGAACGTCTGGGTGCATGATACCGGTTGTGCCAGCAGATGATCGTGCAGGGAGGCGGCCACCCCATCCCCGTCCGGAAGCAGTGCGGGTTGCCGGTCCGGACACGCGATCCAGCCGATCCGGAGCGGCTCGGACAGCGCGTCAAAGATATAGAACTCGCCGTCGCCCAAGAAGATCAGTTGCGTGTCCGGAAAGAGGCCTGCCTGCTTATCGAGGTCGCGCAGCATATTCAGGCTGCGGCAACTCTCCTTCTCCCCGCCGGTGGACACCGCCCGCCCGGTCCGCGAACGACCGGCACAGTCCGGCGATCCGGGCTCTCGGAACGACATGTCGGCAAGCAGCGTCCCCATGGGCACGCCATCCGGTGTGAACGCATGCATCATCTGCAGAAACAGTTCCCGGCCACCATCCGCGCCCGGCAGGTCTTCCCCATGGATGATGTCCCCGGGCCAGATTTGGTCGACCGCAGTCGTGTGCTGCACAACCAGCGCAACCGCCTGTCTGGCGATCCGCTCACGGGTGCCGCTAACATGCGGTTCCAGGACACCCTGGAAGGTGGCCCCCGGGGTGTAGAAAAGCCGATGGGCGGCATCTATCTCCGCGTATCCCCCGCAAGCTACCGGGATGCCGGCATCCGACCGCTGCGCCAATTGCGAGTGCGCCGTACACAACGGCTTGGTGGGCGTCGCATCATCCATGTTCAGTTCCCGCTCCTCTTTCATGTCACAGTAATTTACCCTCTATGCAGCCTTTCGTCCATCGAAGCTTTGCTATGGGCTGCAATCGGATAGCGGCAGAGGATGCGCGGTGGGTACATGGAGAGAGGGCGATCGCACCCCCACTTTATCGCGAGCTTTGTCGGTAACTTTGTCGCCTTCGTCGAAAGCGGCTGGTTTTCTCTCACGGAGGCACAGAGGCACAGAGGCGCGGGTAAGTTCTAAATTTCTAAAGAGGCTCTTGCAAAACCCTCTCGGACACAAGCCGTCAGGCTTGCATCTGGGAGATTTTTTGCTGGATTTTCGATGATGCGGCGGGGTGCCGCAGAACAACCGGGCGA
>JAAYLN010000422.1 GCA_012521875.1 Lentisphaerota bacterium
ACGGCAGAATAGTACACAGCCCCCCACTTTATCGCGAGAAATAGCCGCAACTGATGGAGCGTAGCGCCAAGCTTTTCGAAAGAATCGATGGATTCGAGAGATTCGAGTGATTCGATTCGCTCGATTCGCTCGATTCTCCCGATTCCTTCGACCACCCCCATCTCGCGACAAAAATGACTCGCGAGTCAATTCCTGCGGCAATTATTCGCCGCCGGCGCGGCGGCCGGTGTTTTCGTCTATGAAGAGATCGACGCCGATCGCCATGTCGTGGTAGGCCGGGAAGGGCAGGCCCACGGCAAAGCGTTGCGGCTCGTTCTTTTCGTTGAGCTTCTCGGAGTTGCTGATGGCGACGAACTTGAAGACCTCGCCGCCCTTGACCTCGATGTCGCCGAAGAGCTTGTAGGGAATGGTCAGCGTAAGCTCCCAGAAGTTGTCCGCCTGACGGCTGGCGGGAACCCAGAGGTCGCTGTTCCAACTGCCGTCCATGCATCTGCCGTCGTAGCAGTAGCCCTCGCTCGAGACCGCGAGCTGGTAGTAGTCGGTCTGCCCCGGCGCCTGGATGAAGAACTCCATGCTGTTGGACTCGTAGGCCTTGCTGTTGTCGGTACGGTCGATCTTCCAGGTCCGGGGCTTGAAGAGGGGACTCCGCGTCGTGATGCGGACGTGGATGGCATCCCTGGTGCGGAAGAACTGGGCGGTGGATTGGGTCACGTCCTCGCCTTCCCACTGGTGGCGGGTCTTGAGCGGTATCACGGGCATGCGGTCGAAGGCCGTGGCGACGTTTTCATCGAGCTCGAGGTTGATCCGCATGGATGTGCCCATGGCCTTGTCGTTCAGTGCCTTCCATTCATCAAAGCACTGCTTCTCAAAAGCCAGTGTAGCCAACTGCTTTTGCACGAGGTTGCGCCTGATGGGGGCGTTGCCCGCGGCGGCAAGGGCCTCGTCGAGCGCCTTCCTGGCGGTGGCAAAGGCCGCCTCGCCGATTTTGCGCAGTTCGGGCGTGAAGTAGGATTTGGCGGTGCCGAGCGGGTTGTTGAAGGTGCCGGTCAGGTGCGCGGCCTGGTTGGTCCAGGCCGCGGAACAGGCATGGTAATAGGCGAGCATGGCGTCGGCGCCGGGGCCGAAACCCACACGGCAGAAGTCGCGCAGATGTTCGTCGGCCGTTTGCGAGTCGTCCCAGAGTGTGCGGATCGCGGCGTAGGCCGCGATGCGGCTCTTGCCGCCGTTGCCGCCCTCGGCCGTGGCCGACTCGATGTACATGCGGGGCACGCCGAGGTCGCCGTTGAACTCCTTCCAGTACCTCACGACCTCGGCCGTGAGTTCCCACGACGGGATCGACATCGGCGGCTGGAAGACGTCGAAGGAGTAGTCGAAGTCGCCGATGGGGAGTCCGGCTTGCTTCCATTCGTGCATGCGCTCGAGATCCTTCTGGTTGGTGGGGCAGGACTTGTCGTAGTAGGAGTGGACATAGCAGCGGCTATAGGGGCAGTAGTCGATCGAGTCGATCTCCGTGAGCACCTTTTTGCCTAGCTTGGGATATTCGCGCGACATGATGTAGGCGAGCGTCTGCACCTTGAGCCAGGGATAGCGCTGCCTGACGCCCCTGATGATCTTCCGCTGGTAGTCGAAATAGCACGACGAGATGTCGGGATACGAGGCACGGAGCCTGATGCAGTCAGGACAGTCGCAGCGCCGCCCGCCGTCGGAGTTGGTGATGTCGAGCCCGTACATCATGTTGGTGCCGGCCTTGGCGACCTCGTTGCAGACGCGGTCGATGACCCACTGCGTGAAGCCGGGGTTCGACCAGCAGCCCTCGACGACCCAGCACCAGCCGCCCGGCGGCGGACGCCAGCGCTTGCCCTCGACCATCGGGAAGAAGTCGGGCGTCTTGTCGAAGTCATGGTAGGCGGGCTGGATGCACTCGCTGCCGGTGAATCCGCGTGCATATCCGCCGCAGAGCGGGCCCCGCGGGCTGGAGCCGTTGCGCACGGCATATTGGTTGCGCGCGATGTTGTACTGCCGGGCCACCTCCCTGGAAGGCGCCGGCTGCCCCTTCGGCGGCCGGTAGTCGCCGAGGGCGAAGCCGGTGCGGATTTGCGCCACCGGGGTGTAGATGCGGGCCCTGGGCGCCTTGATGGACTTCACGAACTCGAGGAACGTGCCGCCGTCCCAGTTGTCGTCGATGGTGCCGGTGTGCAGGAAGCGGGCTCCGTTGTGGTAGAGGAGGTCGGCCACGGCGTAGTAGGCGCCCTCGGGGGAGTTGCCGGCCAGGAAGAGGAGCTTGCCGCTGGTGAACTGCGCGATGGTGTCGCGTCCCTGGTTGTCGCGCCAATCCCTGAGCCCCAGGGCCTTGGCGTGCGGCTTGACGAGGTCGGAGCCCTGCCAGCCGATGACAATGCCGGCGGCGGGCAGTGCGGCCGCGGCGGTCGGCATGACGTTGGTGGTGTCGGGCTCGCCGCCCGCGAGCCTGATGGCCCGCATCAGGAGCCGTCCGGCCTCGATTTCGGGAAGCGTGGCGTTCGTGGCCACGAAGACCGCGGCCTTCGAGAAATCGGCGTCCGCGCGCCAGGCGGCATCGGGCTTGTCAAACTGGATGCCGGCCAGGGCGGTCATGCTTCCCGAGAGTGCGAGCGCGAAGAGCAGCGGGTATTTCATGGGGTGGTCTCCTCGATTCGGGCAGTATGCCCCGGTCGTTGGAAATTTGCGGCACGGCATTGTAGCACGTCTGCCTATCTGATGAACATGATGGTTGCCGTCGGGATGTAGGGTGCCTCGTAGGCGCCGATATCGACCAGCCCTATGCCGCGCCGGTAGTGGTCAATGCGCGGGTTGCCGGCCAGATCGGCGGCACCGTCCATCCATGACGGATCGTAGATGCCGGCATCGTGGAGCGTACCCGCCCTGACCGGCGTGTAGTCGCCGGCGTCGAAGTCAGCAAAGACCGAAGCGTTGCCGTTGAGATTGCCGTTTTCATTCCCCGCCGCAAACGTGCCGTCAGAGGCAAGGCAGTGCATGCATTGTGCGGTCGCAGTCACTTCGTTTGTCGCGGTGCCGGAGACATTGCCGAAGACCGCTGTGTTGACAGCGGTCAGGGTGCCGCCACTGACGCTGAGGCCGCTCGCCGGCGCGGCGGTCACGGCGCGGTTGGCGACGACGGTGCAGTTGGTCAGGTAGGCATGGCCTGAAACGACGGCCACGCCGCCCGCCGCGGCTTCGGAATAGTTGTCCGCAACCAGGCAGTTGAGCAACACCCCTTGTCCGGAAACCGCGACGCCGGCGCCGGGTGCCAGGGCTGATGTCGGCTTGGGAGGGTTGCAGTTCTCGAACAGGCAGTTTCCAATGATGCTTGTGTTTTGCACCACGCCTCCGGCAATGCAGATGCCACCGCCGTAGGCCGTCGTGTCGTTGACCTGCGTGGCGTTGGTGTTTACGGTGACCAGGCAGCCATCCACCAGCCCCGCGCTCATGTGGATGCCTGCGCCGTAGGTGTACATGTTGGCGTACATGTAGTTGTTGGAGACTATGCAGTTCCGCAGGGTTCCACCCAGGCCGCCGATCCTTACCCCCGCACCGCGCGCCTGCTGGTCGTTGAGGTATCCGTTGGCGATCGACAGTCCGCTGACAACTGCCTGCGGATGGTTGATGTTGAAGATCCTGTGCTTGGTGTCGGACAGCCTCCGGCCGCCGATGCGGCAGACGGTTGTGGACGCGGCGCCGTTCACGCCTTCAATAGCAATGCCCTTTTCGATGGCCAGTTCGGCGGTGACGCGGAAGAGACCGTTCGAGACGTGAATGGTTGTTCCAGTATCCGCCGCCGCGAGCGCGTCTGCAAGGTTGGTTGTCGCCCGCTCCCATGTCCAGTAGGGGAAGGTGCAGACCTGCCCCGGATGCTCGTCGCCGCTGACGACGTAGATATCCGTCGGAACTACATAGACGGTGTAGTCGGCAGATTCGATGTCAACTCCGTCGCTGGCCTCGAGCCGGATTGCATGGTGGCCGGGGACGCTGAAGGTTGACGTCAGCGAGAGATCCGATCCTGATAAGACATCGTCAACGAACCATGAGAGAGTCAGCTCCTTTGCAAGCGGATTGACCAGCGATGCTGTAAATGTGGCTGTGGATCCCTGAAGCACAATCTCCTCAGGCGGCAGGATCGAGCAGGAAAACGCCTTTGATGTGCAATATTCTGTGCATCCCATGTCGATGGCGGCACCCCAGACGCGGTTGCTGCCATCAAGATCCGTGGTACCGACATACTCCGTGAATGTTTCCGTTGAGCCCGCGTCGAAGCCGGGTGAGCCTGCGGCGATCCGGTAGCTGCTGCCGGCTTCGAACGGGGCGGTCGCGGTCAGGTTGCCGGCGTCGGCGGTGGGGAGCGTTCTGGGACACAGGCTGTAGGTGTAAAGGGGTTTGTCGCCGTTCCATTCCGGCGCCCCGGGGGATGTGTCGGACGTGACGGCGTTCCCCTGGATGATGCAGTTGTGGAGCTTGAGGTTGGCGCTCGTGCCGAAGACGCCGCCGCCCTGCTGCGCGGTGTTGCCGACAATCGTGCAGTTCACAAAGGTGCCGGCGGAACCATAGATGCCGCCGCCCTTGGTGGCGGACGTGTTGTTCCCGATGAGGCAGTTGTCTACGATTGTCCCTCCGCTTGTGGTATGGATCCCGGCGCCGCCGTAGTCTCTCTTGGTGGTGTTGCCGGTTACGTGGCAATGGCTGATGTAGCCGCCGAGCGAGTAGATGCCGCCGCCATGACTCTGGTTGTTGGAGTCGATCACGTTGTTGCTGATAACCGAATGCGTGAT
>JAAYLN010000423.1 GCA_012521875.1 Lentisphaerota bacterium
ATACCGGTGAGCGGCTAGCCGGGACGGCGTCGCCCCACCTGTGCTTGCGCGCTTTTGCATACGCTACCCACCCAGTGTGGCGCGGACATTCCTGTCTGCGCGGGTCGGCGCGGGCAGGCGGGAGCCAGCCCCACACTGCACGCTCCATCACTCCATCGCCGCGTGCCAGTCCTGTGCCCGCCGTTGACGGCGGGTAGCGCGCCTCCCCCGCCCCCATCTCCCCTACCCGCGTCTCCGCGTCCCCTGTCCCCTGTCTCCTGTCCCCCCGTCTCCTCACTTTTACACTCTCCGATCATAAGACTGAGTCGTATGATCCACCAGCGAGATGGAGGCGGTCGCATTTGCCATTGTTAAAGACATGTAAAGCGGCTACTATTTGGTGATTGGAGCATAACATGGCAAAGTCACCCCGAAAGCACTCGCTCATCCCAACTCCTTTTGAGCTATTCGAACAGGGTATCGCCTATGGTAATACCGGTCGTCACGACAAGGCTATCACAGCATTTGACGAGGTGATCCGCCGCTACGGGAGGAGTTCCAGACTGGCCATGCGCGAGATAGTCGCCAGGGCGCTGATCAACAAGGGCATCATTCTAAATCAGGCAAAGTACCCTGACGAGGCAATTGCCGCCTATGACGAGGTGGTCCGCCGCTACGGCGATGCCATGCAGGCGGTATTGCACGAGCAGGTCGCCACCGCATTGATCAACACGGGCCTCATATTCAAGGATGCCACACGCTTTTATGAAGCAATCGAGACCTATGACATGGTCATCAGTCGCTACGGCGATGCCCGGGAACCGGCCCTGCGTGAACAGGTCGCCAAGGCGCTGAACTACAAGATGCTCGCACTCAGGGAGGCCAACCAACCCAATGAGGCAATCGCCGTCTGCGACGAGATAATCCGCCGCTACGGCCTTGAATCGAAACCGGCCTTTCGCGAGAATGTCTGCATAGCGCAGGCCTGCAAGGGTGATGTCTACAAGGCGGTCAACCGTCACCATGAGGCGATAGCCGCCTATGACGAGGCCATCCGCCGCTTTGGCGATGACACCGAGCCGGTCTTGCGCGAACTGGTTGCCATGGCACGAGGCAACAAGGGCGCAGTCCTCAGCAACCTTAAACACTACGACGATGCAATCGTCTTATTTGACGATGTGATCCGCCTCTGCAGCGAGAATCAGGAACTGGGCATGCGCGAGCAGACCGCCAAGGCGCTGGGCAACAAGGCCATCGCCCACGGTCTTGCCAACCGTCCTGAAAAGGCGATTGCCGTCTTTGACGAGCTGATTGGCCGTTTTGGCGAGGCAACAGATCAGGCCTTGCGCGATGAGGTCGCAACGGCTTTGCTCAACAAGGGTATCACCCACGGTTTAAGTGATCGCCCCGACGAGGCAGTCGCCGCATATGACGAGGTGATCCGCCGCTACAGCGGGGATACGGATCCGGTCTATAAAAAGATTGTATTGCAAGCCATTTGCAATGCCGCCGAGGTTCTTAAAAGGCAAGGACGAAAAGAGGAGGCGGAAAAACGCAGGCGGATGATCGAGGAGCTGTTCGGTTCTGAAGCAGCGAAGGCTTATGACGATTTTAATGGAGCATGATATGGCTAAGCCATCCGGAAAAGCATCGCCTACCATAGAGCCAACCTCATAGACGAGGAGATCACCACCTGCGACGAGCTGATCCGCCGCTTTTGCGCGGCCACGGAACCGGCCTTGCGCAAGCTGGTCATACGCGCCCTTTGCAATACCGCCGCAGCTCTTGAAATGCAAGGGCGAAGCGAGGAGGCCGAAGCACGGCGACAGATGGTCAGGGATTTGCGCGGAGCAGAAGCGGATGGTGATGAATAGTCTAAAGGTCGGAATTGGCGGTGCAACCACAGGGCACGTGAACGCGCATACATCCCGGCTGTTGCCCCCCAGTGTGGCGCGGACATTCCTGTCTGCGCACGTCCACGAGGGCAGACAGGAATGTCTGCCCCACAATACCACGCTCCATCGCTGCGGCTAGCCGGGACGGCGTCGCCCCACCTGTGCTGGCGCGCTTTTGCAGATGCGTCTCCGGCGCTCGACGACAACCGGCAACGGCTTGCATCCGGCAGACAGACGCCTAATTCCATGACTATATCACGCCCCTACAGGGCTAGTCGTTTTTGGCCCATTACCCAGGGCGTTGCCCTGGGCTGGTATGTTTCGCCCCTTCAGGGCTTGCATAAGCTTTGGCACAAGCTGCTCCTGTTACCGAACACGGAGATCCGGTGCAACGAGAATGCCCCAGCGGAGCCGGGAGCGAAGCCGGGCAGGGTGTAAGCGGGTGGTTTAAGAGTGCCGATTTAGTGAGTTTAAGAGAGGGTTTAGAGTGGGTGCTGCGCTCCAACACTTTGTCCCCGCACTTTGTCTCCACGCTTTGTCGGTTACGCTTCGTCTTCACACTTTGTCCCTACGCTTAGTCGAAAGCGAAAGAAACCACGAAAGACAAAATGACAAATCTGAAATCTGCGGACATCTGCGAACATCTGCGGTTAATACAAAACTACTCTTGGCGTCCTTGGCGTCTTGGCGGTATGATCACGATGCGGCGCGCGGAAACGCCAGTCATCCAGCAGGGTGGCATAATTCAGGCGACAGCCCAACTTTAGAACTTTAGAACTCCCGAACCTTAGAACTCTTCTCGCGGCTTCGCGCCTTCGCGTAAGCTTTTCCCTTCAGGGCTGGCATACGCACACGGCAACGCCGTCCCCGGCCGTATCATTCGCCGCTTCATACGGACGAGCAGACGCTCGTCCCTCCCGAACGGTAGCGGCAGCATAGGCGTATGGCTGCTGACTGAGCGCTCACTCCCATTCAAAGATGTCCTGAATCGCAGGATTGCCGTACTCGGCCGAGCCGGTGATCGTAACCAGATTGGGCAGTATCTCAGTGGTGCCTAAGCCGTGGGTGTGTCCGCAGAG
>JAAYLN010000062.1 GCA_012521875.1 Lentisphaerota bacterium
ATGCGGCCCTTGTAGATGCCGGGCGTGGCGTCCTTCGGCGCATGGAAGACGAAGACATACTGCTGGTTGCGTCCGGCCTCGGGGACATCGACCGGCTGGAGCGTGTCGGCATCCAGCAGCGGCACGCTGCGGTCGAAAACCTGCACGGGCGCGGCGGGATCCGAGATGTCGGCATAGACCGTTCCCTCCGGGTAGGAGAGCCGCATGTAGTTGCGGCAGCGGAGTTCGTCCACCTTGAACATGGCATCGTCGTTGACCAGCAGGTTGGGCGTGAGGATGCGCAGGCGCGGATCGCGGTGGTAGGTCATCCACGCGCCGCCGGTCTGGTAAACGCGCTTCACGAGCTTGACGTCCACCGCGCTGCCGGGAATCCTCTTGTCGCCGCAGACGAGATCGGAGACGCGCACGGTCAGGCGCCGGAGGGGGCTGAAGGCCCAGACGAGCAGCGAGCCCGTCTCGTATTCGCCCCTGGCCGCCGCGATGCGCATCCGGCCGGAGAGCTCGCCGTTCTCGGGATAATGATAGGGGAGGAACATCTCCTGGGACAGCGGATCAACGGTGAAGGCGACGGCAGGGCCGTTGGGCTTGTAGCTTTTGCCGGCCGCCAGCGCGGCGGCGATGCGTGCCGCGTGCCGCGCGTCGCGCCTGACCTCGAAAATCTCGCGCTCGGTGGTGCCTTCACCGGCGGCGAGCAGCGCGTCGGCACGCGCCGCGAGCGACTCCGCCCAGCCGCGGAGATGGCCGATGGGGGATTTGCCGGCCGCCTCGGCATCGGCCTTGGCCGCCGCCGCGTCGGCCTCGAGTCGGTCGGCGGGGCGCAGGTAGTCCGAGGTCAGCGCGATGTCGTACATTCTGAAGCACTTCGTTCCGCCGTCAAAGCCGACGGTGGCGACTGTGCCGAAGCCGGTCTGCGGCAGCCATTGGGTGTTGTTTTCAAACTGCAATTCGCCGTCCAGATAGAAGGCGTAGCGGCGTTGCTGGCGCGAGAAGTTGAAGGCGACGTGGTGCCAGGCCTTCCGTTTTACCGGCTTGAGGGAGCGGAACTCCATGTCGCCGATCAGGTCGTCCGGCGCGGCGGGGATGGTCAGCGTCAGGTAGCCCTCCTTGTCCGCCTGCAGTCTGAAGAACGCGGTCGGCGAGCCGCGCGACGGCAGCCTGTCGAACCTCACATGGAAACCGCAGGAGGCCTCGCCGCTGTTCAGTGCGGCGAGTGCGGCGTCATCCAGTTTCTGTACCGCGTTTGTCGCCAGCGGCATGGGCAGCGCCGCCGGCGCCACTGCCGCCGCCAATGCCGCGCACAGGACGGCGGCTGCTCTTTTGTATCTCATCATCACTCTCCAGATGTGGCAAAGCCGCAAAGCGCCATCAGAAAACCAACGCACAGCTTTTTCATGCGAGTCTCCCTAAAGTTTAACCGTATACATGGTAGCATGGCCGAGAATTGCCGTCTATCGCTAAGCTAAGTAATCGGTTTTGTGTAAAGCGGAAAAGAAAGCGCGTCCGGGGCCGCGCAGTCAATGTTCTTATCTGATGCCACGGCGACGAACGGAGCGATTCGCGTTGATTCGTCCATTCGCGGTTACCAAATCTTGGCGAGCTTGACGTCTTGGCGGTTCAAAAACCGTCTAGGCTTTAGCCACCACTTCCTCACCATCGGTCGGCAGGCGGTGGATGAGGCGCCAGGCCATGATGAAGGCGACGACGCCGGCAATGACATCGCTCGCGAGGCGGGCCCAGAAGAGGGCGGCAAGGCTGCCCAGCACCATGGCCAGCAGCGAGAGCGGGATGTGCAGACCGGCAATGCGCAGCGCCTTGAGCATGGCGTCGGTATTGGGACGGCCACAGCCGGTGAATGCGAAGCCGCAGAAGCGGAATATCTCCACCATGAAGAGACCGTAGGGGACGATGCGCAGGTAGAGGATCATGATCTCCTGCACGCTCTGCTCCGGCGTGAAATAGACGACAATGCGCGGCGCGAAGATGATGAAGACAACGCCCATGGTGATCAGGAAGACCGCGGCGGTACCGATGGCGAAACGCAGGCATTGGCGCACGCGGCTGTACATCCTGGCGCCGTAGTTCTGGGCGATCATGGGCATGAGGGTCATGCCGACGGCCATTGGGAAGACAAAGGCCACGCTCTCCAGACGGCTGGCGGCGGATACGGCCGCGACGGCTGTGGTGCCGAAGGTGGCGGTGATGCGCGTCGTGACGGCGTTGCCGACGGGGAAGAGCAGCATGCCGAGGGTGGCGGGGATGGCATAGCGGATGATCATCTGCCACGAGCGGAGAAGCACCGGCATGGGCATGCGGCGGAAGTGGAGCAGCCCGGCCCGGTTGAGAATGAAGAGGATGGTGACTGCGGCGACCATCTGCGATACCACTGTGGCGATGGCGGCACCACGGATACCCATGCGGGGTATGGGGCCCAGACCGAAGATCAGGATCGGGTCGAGGACAACATTGATGAGCATGCCCAGGATGGTCATGCCGCTGGCGCTCTTCGGCTTGCCTGCGGCTATGAGCGCCTTGTTGCCCTCCATGCTCAGTCCGGCCGTGATGCAGCCGAAATACCACACGTCCATGTACTGGCGAACCTGTGCCAGCGTTTCGCCCTCGGCACCCAGGGCCGCAAAGAGCCAGTTGGCGCTGGCAATGCCGAGGACGGCCAGTATGAGGGCGACGATGCTCGTCAGCAGCATACCGGCGCCCACCAGCCGGGCGGCGTGCCTGGGGTTGTCGCGGCCCAGCGCATGGGCCATGTTGGCCATGATGCCGCTGCCGATGCCGTTGAAGATGCAGCCGACGAGCATGACCACCGGAAAGGTGAAGCCCATGGCGGCCAGCGGCTCCTTGCCGCCGAGCCGGCCGACAAAAAAGGTGTCCGCGATGTTGTAGCCGGTCATGGCCAGCGTGCCGGGTAGCATCGCGATGGCGGTCTTCAGCATGGTCTTGCCGACGGAACCGCGGACGTATTCTGCTTTTGGGGAACTCATGCTTATATCAGCGGTATTCGCCTGTAGCGTCCCATGAGGTGGAAGCCACCGGCCATTGCCAGCAGCAGGGCGCAGGGGGTGGCCATCCAGATCCACTGGTGGGCCACGGTGATCTGGTAGTAGAGGGTGGCCACGCACCAGCCGAGTACCGTCAGGTACACCATCAGCACCACACCGTAGAAGTGGCCCAGTTCGCGGAGGGCGGCGCCCATGGCGGCAATGCAGGGTACGTAGAGGAGCACGAAAAGCAGGTAGGCAAAGGCCTGGTGGCGCCCCTTGGAGAAGGCGCCGCGCATGGCGATAAATAGCGACTCGTCGGCCTGGCAGGGCACTGCGGCGGCCGCGGATTCCGGCTCCGCCTTTTCGCAGCCGAAGAGCCGCTTCAGCGGGCATAGGATGGCACCGAGGTTCTCCGGTATCGTGCGCCACGCCGCGACGACTCCCCGCCCGACAACCAGCCACAGGTTCTGCCCGCAAGGCCGCTCCCCCGCCGGTATCTCCTCGCGCGAGGTGTTCTGGCCGTAGATGCTGTTGAGAGTGCCGATGACGGCCTCCTTGGCGAAGAGCCCCGAGAAGATGGCCACGGTGGCGGGCCAGTTGTCACGCTCGATGCCCATGGGCCCGAAGACCGGGGTCATGGTTACGCCCACCGAGGTCAGCAGGGAGTTGCGCGTGTTCTCGTTGCCGAGCGTGCCGTCGCGCCCCAGGGTGTTGAGCAGCCCCAGCAGCAGCACCATCGGCACGATCACCTTGCCGGCGCGGAAGATGAACGAGCGCAGCCGGTCCCAGACGTTGAGCAGGATATACTTCATGCGCGGCAGGTGGTAGGGCGGCAGCTCCATGATGAAGTGCGAGGGGGCTCCCGTGAAGAGCGTGTGCTTCAGCAGCAGGCCGGTCAGGATGCCCAGCACCATGCCCGTCACATAGATGCGGAAGACGAGGCGTCCGGGATTATCGGCGAAGAAGGCCGCGCCGAAGACCACATAGACCGGCAGTTTGGCACCGCACGACATGAAGGGGATCATGAAGATCGTCAGGAGGCGGTCGCGGCGGCTCTCGAGTGTGCGTGTGGCGAGGATTGCCGGCACGCTGCAGCCGAAGCCGACCAGCAGCGGCACGAATGACTTGCCGGGCAGTCCCAGCCACTTCATGGCCCGGTCCATGACGAAGGCCGCGCGGGCCATGTAGCCCGAATCCTCCAGCAGGGCCAGGCAGAGGAACATGAAGAAGATCGGCGGCAGGAAGGTGGCCATCGTCTGCAAGCCGGCCCCGAGGCCGTTGGCGACCAGGGCGATGACCACGGGCGGCGCGTGCAGCCGTTCGAGGATCAGGCGCGGCACCTCGACAAAGAGCGTGCCGCCGAGCAGGTCGAAGGCGTCGATAAAGGCACCGCCTACCGTCTGCGTCAGCCAGAAGACAATGAACATCACCAGCAGGAAGAAGGGGATGCCGAGCCAGCGGTTGAGAATCCAGCGGTCAACCCGCTGGGTGGCATAGACGCGGGCGTCGTGCCTGGTGATCACGTCGCTGCAGAGGCCCTGGATGACGGCATAGCGGCCGTTGGCGAAGGCTTCGTCGGAGAACTCACCCGAAGCGGCCTTGATGCGCTGCTCGGCCTCCGCCAGTTCGGCCTCGGTGACGGCGCTCTGCATCCGCGCCACAATGGCTGGGTCGGCCTCCAGCAGTTGGATGGCGAGCCAGCGGGCGGGCAGTTTCAGGCGGTCAGAGGCCGCCTCGCAGACCGGCGTCAGGCGCGCGATCTCCTGCTCGACCACGGGAGAGTAGGTGACCGCCAGCGTAGGCGGTGCGGGGTGGGCGAGCGCCTCCTGCAGTTTAAGCATCAGCGTCCGGCCGCCCGCGCGGTCGCGCAGGTCCCCCGCGAAGACGGGGGCGCCCAAGTGGCGTTCGAGGTGCTGGAGATCGATGGATATGCCACGGTCATCCGCGATGTCCATCATGGTCAGGACATGCAGCGTCGGCACCTTGAGCTCCGCCAGCAGCAGCGTCAGGTAGAGGTTGCGCTCGAGGTTGGAGCCATCTATGACGTTAATGAAGAGATCCGCGCCGCCGCTGACGATGAAGTCTACCGCCACGCGCTCGTCCTCGCTGGCGGCCATGAGGGAGTAGATGCCGGGCAGATCAACGACGGAGAGGCGCGTACCGTCGGGCAGCAGGCAGAATCCCTCCTTGCGCTCGACTGTCACGCCCGGCCAGTTGCCAATGGTCTGGCGTGCCCCCGTCAGGGCATTGAAGACGGTCGTCTTGCCGGCGTTCGGATTTCCAACAAGGGCGACCGTGAAGCTGCGTTGCATACGGCGCTTTAGACGGCGTCCACCTGTACCACGGCCGCCTCGTCCTTGCGCAGCGAGACGTTGAACCCACGCACCTCAAGCTGAACCGGATCCCCGAGCGGCGCGGTATTGACCAGGCGGATCGTGGTGCCGCGCGTCAGTCCCAGCGCCAGGAGCTTTGCGCGGTAGGCGCGGTTGCCTGCGTCATAGCCCGTGATCCGGGCGCACATGCCTGGGGAAAGATTGCTGATGGTCATCGTAAGTCCTTGCGATGCGACTGGTGTCCTGTTAACGCGCATAGAATATTAGACTAGCCTAACTTTGTCAATGCCCATCTGCATACTTCAGAACTATGTCGCGCGCGCGCAGCATATCGTCGCGCCCCTTGTAGTACTCGAGGATGAAGTAGGGCACGTTGCAATAGGTCTTGAGCGCGCCGATATAGGCCTCGTAGTCCAGCTTGCCGGAACCGGCCGGGCCGTAGCCGGCCACGGTACCGTCGGGGTTGAAGTGCGAATCCTTGCCGTGGGCAATCACGATGTCGTCCGCCAGCATGCGCACGCAACGGACAAGCGGGGTGCGGTCGGGCGCGATATTGGCGGCGTCGAGGCAGACGCGCAGGGCCGGCGAGCCCACCTTGTCCTTGATGCGCAGGAAGCCTTCGGCACTGCCGACGCTGCCGTTGCGGGTCATCTCGACCGCGACATCCACGCCGACCTGCTCCCCGGCGGCGCACATCTGGCGCAGAGCCCCGCACAGCCCGTTGAAGACGGCGGCGTCATCGGTGTCGGCGGCCTCGGGGTAGCCCGACGGGTGCCAGACCAGGATGGGGCGGGGGGTGTCGCCGCACAGGCCCTTGAAGGCCGCGGTGCGCCTTACCATGCGCACGGCCCGGTCGGCGTCGGCCTGCACCAGGCCGCGCGGGTTGACCAGATCGATGTGGAGGGTCATGGCCGCCAGCGCCAGCGGGCCGGGCTGCAACGCCTCCCGGACGGCGTCGTCCGACGGATCGGCGTCGTCATCCTGGCGGTTGGAGCCATAGAAGAGCTGGATGGCTTCAAAGCCCAGCTCGCGCATCTCGGCCGGGGGTGTCCCCGGCATCAGTCCCAGTTTCATGCATTTCTCCTGTGTAACTCAGCTATCCATTGTGATGCGTGCCGATGGGGCGGGGGGATAGATGCCGTCGAGGGCGTTCTGGACGATCCGGCGGGTGTCCATCGGGAAGTCGCCGCGCAGGATCCACTTGAGATAGCCGGGATCCGTGGTGACCAGATCCTTGACCCGCTCGCCCTTCTTCTTGCCGAAGTTGATCGTCAGCTCCCCGTCAACCCAGCGCAGACGACCGCTACGGTCGGCATTGAAGGGATCGGTGGCGTTGAACTGGCGATCAAGCGTCTCCATGTCCCGCGGCAGATCGTCGTAGCGGCGGAACTGGCCCTTGATAACGTCCAGTGTGGCTTGTGCATCGGCCTCGGCGCCGTGGGCGTCGGTATGCTCGCGTCCGCAGAAGAAGCTCAGGGCCGCCGCCAGATCGCGCGGTTCACGCTGGTGGTAGATGCGCTGCGCGTCCAGCACACGGCGGTCGTCCACCTTGAGATCCAGACCGGCCCGCAGAAACTCCTCGCCCAGCATCGGGATGTCGAAGCGGATCACATTGTAGCCGCCCAGGTCGCATCCTTTAATAAAGGCATCCACCTCGTGGGCGATCTGTGCGAAGGTGGGGCAATCCTTGACGATGTCGTCGGTGATGCCGTGTACCGCAGTGGTCTCCACGGGGATGGGGATGGTCGGGTTGACGAGCCAGTTGCGGCTGGTCTCGCTGCCGTCGGGGTCAATCCGGATGACCGCCAGCTCGATGATGCGGTCGGCACGCGGGCTGGTGCCGGTCGATTCGATGTCGAAAATGGCCAGCGGGCGGTCAAGTTTGATGGGAAAATGTGCTTTGGAACTCATGGGGTTGCATTATGCCATGAATTTGGTATTATTGACAATTCATTTTGGCCGCCGGAAGGTTTACAGGCGGCACATCACGAGAGAGTCCCTATGAGCCAGCATCGCAGTCTAAGAGGATCAAGCAAGATCGTGGCCAAGCGCAACGTCTTGAAGCGTTTCGAGCGCATCAACCTGTTGAAGGATCGCGGCCAGTGGAAGGTCGGCGACCGCGGTTTCGGTCTGCGCAAGACCAAGCCCGCCGAGTAGTCGCCGGAGGGGTCGTCATGGCCTCTGCCCGTCACATCGGAGTGCTGGTGCTTCTTGCGCTGGCCTCCCGTTACGCAACGGCGGCCCCCCGTAGCATTATTGTCACGGGTGACCGCGTCTGCCTGCGGGCACGCCCATCCCTTGAATCCGAAATCGTCGGTCAGGTGATGACCGGCGACCTGCTGACCACCCCCGATGACGAGACCACGGAAGATTGGGTGCGGGTGGTAGCGCCACCGTCCGTCGACCTGTGGGTCTATAGCGAACTGATCCGGGACGGACGCATCACGGTGAACAAGGCCCAGGTGCGTGGCGGTCCGGGGCTCCAGTTCCAGCGTGTCGGCGAGCTGATACGCGACACACCGGTCGTTACCCGCGGCGCGCTGGGCGACTGGACGCGCATTGCGCCCACGTCCGAGTGTTATCTGTGGATCAGCCGCGAGTTCACAACCTCCGTACCGTCAGCCGCCGACGCACCGCCCCCCGACGCGCCGCCACCGGCGGTGGAGCCTGAGCCCATCACTGTTGCCGCCGTGCCGCCCCCTGCTCCCGCCCCTGTGGAAGAGGTGGTGACGCCATCCGTGCCGCCGGCGGTTCCCGTGGCGCTACCGGATGAGCCCGCCCCGGCGCCTGCGCTGCCGGAGCCGCGTGTGGTGGTGCCACCCCCGCAAGCTCCGGCCACTCCCGTTCCCGTCGCGCCGCCGGCCCCTGCCGTGATTCCTCCTTCGGCCATCACCTTGCCGGGCCTGCCGCCGCAGCTCGCGGGCTACACCCCCGATGCGCGCCGCCCGCAGAACCGGCAGGTGCGTTTTTCAGGACGTCTGGAGCGAATCCCCTACGCTAAGGGTCCCGGCTATAGCGGCTACCAGCTTGTCGCCAACACCCCCCGCCACGTCTGCAGCGAGCCGGTCTGCCGCCTAATCGGGCTGGAGGGGCAGTTGAAAGCCCTCGTAGGATGTCAGGTGGAGGTACAGGGCGCCGTCTGGCATCTCGCCGGGGAGCCCGTGCCCGTGCTCGATGTGCGGCGGCTACTGACTCTCGAACCGCCACCCTAGTCCGGGGCTCCCTAAGGCACGCCGGAGCACACCGGCATAACCACCCCCACTTAAAAGCCCACTTAAACCCACTCTTAAACGGTACACTTCATCCATCCGCTTACTCTTTAGCTTTCGACAAAGTTTGCGACAAAGCTCGCGACAAAGAGGGGTTCTACGTTCCTTTCCAACTGACAACTGCCATGAAAATCATCACCACTCCCAGTGAAATGCAGGCCTGGTCGCGCGAGCGGCTAATTGCGGGCGAACGCATTGCCTGCGTGCCCACCATGGGCTACCTGCACGAGGGCCATCTCTCGCTTGTGCGCCGCGCCCGTACCGCGGCCGACCGTGTCGTGCTGACCCTCTTCGTGAATCCGACCCAGTTCGGCCCCGGCGAGGATTACGCCATCTACCCGCGCGATCCCGGGCGCGACCGGGCACTCTGCGAGGCCGAGGGGGTTGACGTGATTTTCATGCCCACTGCGGCTGAGATGTACGCACCCGACGCCAGCACGGCGGTGGTCGAGGAGGCGCTCTCGCGACGCCTCTGCGGGGCGTCGCGCCCCGGGCACTTCCGCGGGGTCTGTACCGTGGTGTCCAAGCTCTTCAACTGCGTGCGTCCCGATGTGGCCGTCTTCGGCCAGAAGGACGCGCAGCAGGCGCTGGTCATCAAGCGCATGGTGCGCGACCTCAACTTCCCGATCGAGATCATCGTCGCGCCGATCGTGCGCGAGCCCGACGGTCTGGCGCTGAGCTCGCGCAACGTGCGCCTCTCGGCGGAGGAGCGCAAGTCCGCGCTGGGCCTCTCCCGCGCGCTCGGCATGGCGCGCGAGGCTTTCGCCCGCGGCGAGCGCGATGCCGCCACCGTGCGCCGCCGCATCGAGGAGGAACTTGCCGCCAGCGGCCTGCGTACCGACTATGTCGAGATCGTGGATACCGGCACGATGGAGCCGGTGGCGCAACTGGCACCGGGCGTGCTCGTGGCGCTGGCGGCCTTCGCCGGCCAGACGCGGCTGATTGACAACTGCGAGTTGTAGTTGGCGTTGGTTGATCATACGACTCAGTCGTATGATCGAGGAGTGTAAAAGGAGAGGGGACGCGTGGATGCGGAGAGGGATGCGCGCTACCCGCCGTACCGTGATGCCATTGCGGTCGGGCTTGCGGGGCTGGCGGTACAGTTTCTGCGTGGGTGCCGCAGTCGCGTCGGAGTACCGGCTTCAGCCGGAAGCCAACAAGGGCCTTCAGGCCCGCGAAGCCCTTTTTCCTTTGGAAAAAGGGTCATGGGAACGGGGCTGAAGCCCCTGAACCACTTCCGCCTGAAGGCGGTACTGTGGCCAGGAGGACAGGCGTTTTTGCAGCCGGCACGAGCTGCGATGACTGTACATCCGTCCCGACCGTGCCGGCCGAATCGGCATATGCCGCCGCAAGCGGCGGGAAAGAAAGCGCGTCCGGGTCCGCGCACTCAAAACCGCTTGCGCACGTAGTGCGCTGCGCGGGGTGACCGAACAGACCGTTTCGCATCAGTACCGGGCGTCCGGGCGGGAGGGAGGGACGAGCGTCTGCTCGTCCTCGGAGTTGCGGGCAAGCAGACGCTTGCCTCTCTCGGCGGCAGTTCCGGTAGTACCGGCAGTTCCGGGCTCGAGGACGAGGACGAAAATCCGCCCATCAGCTTTCCTGCTGCATTCGACAAAGCGTAGGGACGAAGTGAGGGGACGAAGCGTATCCGACAAAGCGTGGGGACAAAGTGCGTGGACAAAGTGTTGGAGCGGAGCACCCACTTAAACCCTCTCTTAGTCTCACTCTTAATCGGTACGCTTAAACCACCCGCTTACTCTTCCGCCTTCGACAAAGTTATTGGCAAAGCTCGCGACAAAGTTACTGAAAGCCCTGAAGGGGCGCGATATACCAGGCCCAGGGCAACGCCCTGGGGAATGAAGCTAAAAACGACTAGCCCTGAAGGGGCGGGACATAATTACCTCCCACACCCATGATGCTTATGATAACTATTCACGCCGTGAATGATTGTCATTCACACTGCAAAACTTGGCGCCTTGGCGGTTAGTTGCCTGTGTACGGCTCGCCGGCGGTTCCGTTCGCCATCCATGCGCTCTCCAATACACCGCGGAGACCGCGGGCTCCATGGCGCATCTGGAGCGAACTGGGAGCCGGAACTCTCGCTTGCTCATTCGCTTTCGACAAAGTGTGTAGACAAGGTGTGGAGACAAGGTGTAGTGCGGAGCACCCACTTAAACCCACTCTGAAACTCACTCTTAATCGGCACACTTAAACCACCCGCTTACTCCATTTTCGCGTGCATACTCGCCCATTCGCGGCTCCCCTTTCGCGCTTTTCGCGTTTTTCGCGGTTAAAATAACACCATCAATTCGCGTCCATTCGCGTCCATTGGCGGTTCCTGTTCTCCGCGCCTCTGTGCCTCCGTGCCTCTGTGAGAGACTACCATCTGCATTCGACGAAGGCGACAAAGTTACCGACAAAGCTCGCGACAAAGTAGCCATCCCAACTTCCTACTGCCACTGCCTGCTGCTACTGCCGCCGCCCCGCTCCGGGGCTGCGGCCCCCCCTGTCCCCTGTCTCCTGTCTCCTGTCCCCCGCGCCCCCGCTCGCCGTGCACCGCCGTGCGCGCGGGGCAGCACAGGGCGCGCGCGGGGCTTGTATTAGCTGGCGGTTAGCCGTATAATCCGTGCTTCATGTTTTCATTGGCGCGTTCGGAACTAACATGACCTCATATATTCTGCTCGTGCTTGGCGCAGTCCTCGTCAACAACTTCGTCCTCAACCGGTTTCTGGGGATCTGCCCCTTCCTTGGCGTCTCCAAGAAGCTGGAGACCTCGCTCGGCATGTCCGGCGCGGTGATCTTCGTGATGACCTGCGCGGCGGCGGTGACGTGGTGCGTGGATCACTACCTGCTGAAACCCTACGGGCTCGACTATCTCCAGACCATCGCCTTCATCCTGGTGATTGCCGCCTTCGTGCAGCTTGTCGAGATGCTGCTGAAGCGTTATGTGCCGCCGCTCTACTCGGCCCTCGGCATCTACCTGCCCCTGATCACGACCAACTGCGCGGTCTTGGGCGTGGCGGTCATGAACGTCCAGAACAAGAGCGGCTTTGTGGAGTCGACCGTCTTCGCCTGCGCGGCAGGGTGCGGTTTTGCCCTCGCGCTGACGATCTTTACCGGTCTGCGCGAGAAGATCGAGCGCGCCGATCCGCCGCGCGCCTTCCGCGGCGTGGCGATCGCGCTGGTGACAGCCGGCCTGCTGAGCCTGGCCTTCATGGGATTCAACGGACTGGTAAAGTGAGCAGGGCACGCAAGCTATGATTACCTCCATTCTTGTGGTTTCAGGCATCGGTCTGGTCTGCGGTGTGGCGCTGGCCCTGGGCGCGCGCTACCTGAGCGTCGAGGAGAACCCCCTAATCGGGACGGTGACGGAACTCCTGCTGGGTGCCAACTGCGGTGCCTGCGGCTATGCGGGCTGCGGCGGCTATGCCCAGGCCATCGTGGCCGGCGAGGCGCCCCCCAACCGCTGCCCCTCCTGCACGCCCGAGGCGCTGGCGCAGATTTCCGCCGCGCTGGGCATCGCCCCCATCGAGGCCGCCGCGCGCGAGGTGGCACTGGTGCTCTGCCGCGGCGATGATGAGCAGGCGCAGAAGCGCTTCGTCTACGACGGCATCACCGCTTGCGCCGCCGCGGCGGCCGTGGGCGGTGGCGACAAGGCCTGCCGCTACGGCTGCCTAGGCTACGGCACCTGCCTGCGCGCCTGCCCCGCCGGTGCCATCGAGATGGTCAACGGCGTGGCGCGCGTACACCCGGAACTCTGCATCAGTTGCCGCAAATGCGTCGCCGCCTGTCCGCGCGGCATCATCCGCATGGTGCCGGCGGCCAGCCACACCCACATCTTCTGCAGTTCCAGGGATCCCGGCGCCACGGTACGCAAGGTCTGCAAGGTCGGCTGCATCGGCTGCCGCATCTGTACCCGCCTCGCGGAGGGCGCGATCACGATGGACGGCACGCTCGCCGTCGTGGACTACAAGCAGCCCCTGGACAACGAGGAACTCCCCGCCAAGTGTCCCGGCAAGTGCATTCTCAAGGTCTAGCATGAAAGTCTCACCGGCACCATTTCTCTTCCGCGGCGGCATCCATCCGCCCGACTCCAAGACGGCGACCGCCGCGCTGCCCCTCAAGGATTTGCCGCTGCCCGCGCGGCTGGAGGTCTCGACCTCCCAGCATCTGGGCGCCCCCGCGGCACCCTGCGTGGCCGTCGGCGACCGCGTGACGGCGGGGCAGCTCATCGCCAAGGCCAGCGGTTTCATCTCGGCCAACGTGCATGCGCCCGCCGCCGGCACCATCGCCGCCATCCGGGAGGCGCCCACGCCGACCGGACGCACCGCCACCGCCATCATCATCGAGACGGATGCCGACGCACCCGCCGGCGAGCCGCCCTACAAGCCCATCCCCGACTGGCGCGAGCAGGCGCCGCGCAGCCTTCTGGACCGCGTCGCCGAAGCCGGCATCGTCGGCATGGGCGGCGCCGGCTTCCCGACCCACGTCAAGCTCTCGCCCCCCGGCGACAAGCCGATCGACACGCTGATCCTCAACGGGGCCGAGTGCGAACCCTTCCTGAACAGCGACAACCGCCTGCTCATCGAGCGCGCGGAACAGGTCTGGGAGGGCTGCCAGATCATCCGCCGCATCCTCGGTGCCGGCACCATCCGCGTGGCCATCGAGGACAACAAGCGCGAGGCCGCCAAGGCGCTCGCCGCCGCCATGGAGTCCGCCCCGGACGACGCCCATATCCACCTTCTCAAGACCCTCTACCCGCAGGGCAGCGAGAAGCAGCAGATCTACTCCGTCACCGGACGTACCGTGCCGATGGGCGGCCTGCCGATGGACGTGGGCTGCGTGGTCGAGAACGTCGCCACGGCCTACGCCGTCTGGGATGCCGTGGTCAACGGACGCCCGCTGACCGCGCGGGCCATCACGGTCACGGGCGATGCCGTCAACACGCCCACCAACTGGTTCGCCCCGGTCGGCACCTCCTTCGCCGATCTGGTGGCCGCCTCCGGCGGCGCGCGCGATAATCTCGCCAAGCTGATCGCCGGCGGCCCCATGATGGGCTTCGCGCTGCCCTCGCTGGAGGTGGCCATGAGCAAGACCTCCTCGGGTTTGCTGCTCTTTCCGCGGGAGTGCGTGCGTCCCTACCGCTCGATGGCCTGCATCAACTGCGGACGCTGCGTCGAGGCGTGTCCGCTGGGCCTCATGCCGAACGAGCTGAGTCAGGCGGCCGAGGCCGATGATATTGACGAGGCGGAGAACCGCCATGTGATGGATTGTTTCGAGTGCGGCGCGTGCGCCTACGTCTGCCCCGCGCGCCGTCCCCTGGTGCAGCACATGCGCCGCGCCAAGGCCGTAATCACCCAGCGCCGCCGCGCCGCCGCGCAGCAGAAAAAAACGTAAAGGGAGAGACCGTTGAATACCGAGCAGCAAAATACAGCGGCGGGCCCGGAACTGGTGGTCGGCGTCTCGCCGCATATCCATTCGGGCGCCAGCGTCGAGCGCATCATGCTCGACGTGGTGATCGCCCTCCTGCCGGCGGTCGCGGCAGCCCTCTACTTCTTCGGCCTGAATGCCGCGCGGCTGATAGTCACCTGCGTGGCCACCTGCCTGGCCACCGAGTGGATCTGCCGCCGCCTGATGGGGCGCAACAACACCCTCGGTGACTTCAGCGCCCTCGTCACAGGGCTGCTGCTGGCCTTGAACCTGCCGCCGGGCCTGCCCACCTGGATGGCGATTGCCGGCGGTGTCTTCGCCATCGCCGTCGCCAAGCAGGTCTTCGGCGGACTGGGCTACAACCCCTTCAACCCGGCGCTGGCCGCGCGCGCCTTCCTGCTGATCTCCTTCACCGGCCCGATGACCACCTGGAGCGCCTCGTGCATCGACGCCACCAGCACCGCGACGCCGCTCGGCATGGTCAAGGAGGCCTTCAAGGCCGGCGCGCCCGCGCCCTTCGCCATGGATGGCGGCCTGACGCTCGACTTCCTGCTCGGCAACATGAACGGCTGCATCGGCGAGACCTCGGCCATCGCGCTGCTGATCGGGGCGCTCTACCTGCTGTACCGGCGCGTCATCACGTGGCACATACCCGTCGCCTTTATCGGTACCGTCGCCATCTACGCCGCCATCCTGCACGCCGTCAACCCCGCCGCCTCGATGCCCGTCCACTTCCATCTGCTGACCGGCGGACTCATGCTTGGCGCCTGCTTCATGGCTACCGACATGGTCACCACGCCCACCACCGCGCGCGGACGCCTCATCTTCGGCGTCGGCTGCGGCCTGCTGACGATGGTGCTGCGCACGGTCAAGACCGGCGCCTACCCCGAGGGGGTCAGCTTCGCCATCCTGATCATGAACGCCTTTACCCCGCTGATCAACCGCGCCACCCGCCACCGCATCTTCGGCGCGGCCGAGGCGGCCAAACGGGAGGCCCGCAAATGAAAGAATACCTGCGGCTCATCTTTGTCCTAACCATCACCTGCCTGGTCTGTACCGCCCTGCTGGCGACCGTCTATCACCTCACCCTCGAACCCATCGCGGAGGCCCGTCTGCGCCAGGAGCAGAAGGCCATCAGCGAGGTTCTGCCGCCCGGATATGCCAGCGTCAAACCCATCGCCGTGGGCGGCATCACCAACTACGTGGCCCTGGATGAGGCGGGACAGATGGTCGCCGCCGCGGTCAAGGGCCACTCGGAAAAGGGCTACGGCGGCGCCATCTCCCTGATCGCGGGCTTCGCGGCCGACGGACGCCTCTACAACTTCAAGGTGCTGCAGGCCTCGGAGACCCCCGGACTCGGCTCGCGCATCGACTCGGACGAATTCAAGACCGGCATCCGCGGACGTCCCGCCGACACCCGCTGGGCAACCACAAAGGATGGCGGCGAAATCGACGCCGTCACTGCCGCCACCATTTCATCGCGGGCCGCGCTGGAGGCCATCAGCGCCGCCTCGGCACAGTTCCAGGCTATCCGCGAGGCCGTGCAGAAGGGAGTGCAAGCCACACTATGAAGAAGTTCTTTTCCAACCTGACCCGCGGCATCATCCGCGAGAACCCCACCTTCCGCCTGGTGCTGGGCATGTGCCCCACGCTGGCCACCACCACCAAGCTCGAGAACGCCATCGGCATGGGGCTCTCCACCACCTTCGTGCTCTGCTGCTCGAACATGGCCATCTCGGCTGTGCGGCGCGTCATTCCCGACGCCGTGCGCATCCCCTGCTACGTCGTCATCTTCGCTGCCTTCGTCTCCACCGTGGAGATGCTGATGCAGGCCTACACCCCCATGCTCACGGAGCGGCTGGGCATCTTCATTCCGCTGATCGTCGTCAACTGCATCATCCTCGGCCGTGCCGAGGCCTTCGCCAGCAAGAACGGCATCGTGGCGAGCGCCGCGGACGGCCTCGGCATGGGGCTCGGCTTCACCATGTCCCTCTCGCTGATCGCCTCGATCCGCGAGATTCTGGGCACGGGCATGCTGACCGTATGGGGCGACTTGAAGTTCACACTGCCCGTCCAGCCCAACATGCTGCTCTTCATCCTGCCCGCCGGCGGCTTCATCACCCTGGGCTGCCTGCTCGCCCTGATCAATCACATTCAGGCGCGCGCCGCCGTGCGTGCCGGCAAGGCCCTGCCACCCCCGCTGCAAATGAACTGCCGCACCTGCTCGCTTTGCAAGTTCGGTTCCTAAGACTCCCTGTCGGCACAACATGAAGCCACCCGAGATACCAGGTCTGCAATTCACCGCCTTGCTCGCCAAGGGCGAGATGTTCACGACGTGGAAGGCCACCAAGGAGTCGCTGCAGCGCGAGGTGGATGTACGGGTGCTGAACGAGGGTGTCCCGCCGGAGCAGGCGGAACACCAGCTCGCCATGGCGCGCACGCTTGCGCGGCTGACGCATCCCGGACTGGCGCAGATCCACGACGTGATCACCGAGGGCGACGCCACGCATGTCATCATGGAGCATGTCGAGGGTGCCAGCCTGGCGGAGATGGTGGCCGGTACCGGCCGGTTGAACTCCGCACAGGCGCTGCGGCTGGCGCTGCAGCTTGCCGAGGCGCTGGACTATGCCTGGACGCAGGCCCAGGTGGTCTTCCGCAGTCTCAAGCCCCAGAACCTGCGCGTCAATCGCCAGGGCACCCTCAAGATCTCCGAGTATAGCCTTGCGATACAGGTGAAGCCGGGCGAGAACCCGCTGGAGGCCGACCAAGGCCATGTCATCGGCACGCCGCACTTCATTGCGCCCGAACAGGCCGCGCTCAGCCCGGCGATCGATTTCCGGGCCGACATGTACTCGCTCGGCACGGTGCTCTATTTCATGCTGACCGGCACGTCGCCGTTCGAGGGACGCGATAACTACGAGATTCTCGAACAGCAGGTCGGCGGGCAGATTCCCCATCCGCGCGATATCGTCGGCAATCTCCCCATGCCGGTCTGCCAGTTCGTCACGCGCCTGATGATGAAGCTGCCGCAGGACCGCTACGCCCAGTGGTCCGATGCGATCCGCGACTTGCGGCAGTTGCTGGCCAACCGCCCTCTGGTGGGGCGGCTCCCCGATGGTGTCAGCACGATTGCCTCCTTTGCCGGCCGCGCTGCGGTACGTGGTGCTTCAATCAAGCGCGGTAGCCTGACGACGACCGCCGGCACGGCGATGCGTGCGCCCCGGCGCGGCGGCGGTGCCCGCGTGTTGCTCTGGCTGCTGCTGATGGTCTGGTTCGCGTGGCTGGCCAACGAGCGCCTCGGCAACCCGCTGTCGCTGCCCCCCGCGCTGGTCGTTGATATCGGGCTGCCCGATCTTAACCTGTCGTGGTTGCGCAAGGCCGCGCCTGAAGACGGGCAGCCGCCCGCCACGCAGCCTTTGGCGTCCATGGAAACCGGGACGGCCGCAATGCCGTCGGGCGAGGAAACGGCAGGGGCTCTTCCTGCCGACACCGCCGCGTCCGCAGCGGATACTGCGGTAGGGACTGCGGCGGAGCCCGATCCAGGCAGTACGGCTCCGGTTGTGGCCGCTGCCGCCGCGCCCGGTCTGGCCGAGGCCGCCTCCCTGCTGGCCGCCGGCGACAAGGCGGGCGCGCTGGTCAAGCTCGAAGAACTGCTGGCGGCGTCCCCCGACGCCACCGGCATCGCGGCCATCCGTGACGCCCTCAAGACCCTGCCATCGCCGCAGCCCGCCGTCGAGGCCGGTCTGATGGCGCAGCGCGGACAGCAAATCGTGATCCGTTATCAGGGACGCGAGCGCAAGATCATGCCCCGTGCGATTGTGGATGGCAAGCTGCAGGCGGAGTTCATCGCCGGCGAGGGCATCAGCCGCCCCGTGGTCTTCCAGATCGACAAGCTCGACGCCGCCGAGCAGTTGCGCTGGCTCCCCGAGCCGCAGACGCCGGTCGATCACGCCATTGTATGCCTGCTGGCCCTGCAGGCGGGCGACAAGGAGCGCCTGCGCGCGCACAGCGCGCGGGCAGGCGCCCTTGCACCGCTATTCGCGGCCGTTAATCCTTGAGGATCTCGTCAATCCGGCTAAGCTCCCCATCCGTCAGCGGTGCTGCGGCGAGGCCGGCGACGTTCTCCTCGATCTGGGATACACGGCTGGCACCGATCAGCGCCGAGGTCACGCGCGCATCGCGCAGTACCCACATCAGCGCCATCTGGGCCAGACTCTGGCCGCGCGCCTTGGCCACCTCGTTCAATGCCCGCACGCGCGCCAGCTTCTCCGGCGTCAGCGTCTCGCGCTTCAGGAAGGTGTTAGGCTTGCCGGCCCGCGAGTCGGCGGGAATGTCATCCAGGTAGCGGCTGGTCAGCACCCCCTGCGCCAGGGGACAGAAGGCGATCATGCCGATGCCCTCCTCCTCCAGCACGTCCAGCAGTCCGCTGGTTTCGGGGGCGCGGTTGAGCATCGAGTAGCTCGGCTGGTGGATCAGGCAGGGCGTGCCGAGGCCGCGCAGGATGCGCGCCGCCTCGCGCGTCTGCTCGGGCGTATAGGAGGAGATGCCCACGTAGAGCGCCTTGCCCTGGCGCACCATGGTGTCCAGCGCGCCCATGGTCTCCTCCATCGGCGTCTTGAGGTCGGGACGGTGCGAATAGAAGATGTCCACGTAGTCCAGCCCCATGCGCCGCAGGCTCTGGTCGAGGCTCGCCAGCAGATACTTGCGGCCGCCCCAGTCGCCGTAGGGCCCCGGCCACATGCAGTAGCCGGCCTTGGTCGAGATGACCAGCTCGTCGCGGTACGGCGCCAGATCCTTGCGCATGACCGCGCCGAAGGTCTCCTCGGCGGAGCCGACGGGCGGGCCGTAGTTGTTGGCGAGGTCGAAATGCGTGATCCCCAGATCGAAGGCGCGGCGCAGCATGGCGCGGCTGTTCTCGAAGATGTCGACCCCGCCGAAGTTGTGCCAGAGGCCCAGCGAGAGCTGCGGCAGTTGCAGGCCGCTCCGGCCGCAGCGGTTGTAGGCCATCGGGCCCTTGTAGCGTTCAGGGTTGGCTTGGTAGCTCATTGTCTCTCCACTTTTGAATTCTGCGATTCAACACGGTTGAATCGCACTAGTAATCGGTTGGCGACAGGGGGGGCAACAATACACTTTGTCTCACCACTTTGTCTCCACGCTTTGTCCCTTTACGCTTCGTCCCCGCACTTTGTCTCCACACTTTGTCGAAAATTTCGCGGCTGAAGCGATTCCGACAAAGCGTAGGGACAAAGTGATTGGACGAAGTGTAGCCGACAAAGCGTAGGGATAAAGTGTAGGGACAAAGAGAGCGAATTCTTCGAGAGCACCCCTGTCACTAGCCGATAATCGCACTATGCCTCCTGGCGCCCGCCCAGGGCGCGCTTGAGGGTTAGCGGGTCGGAATAGCCCACGCCGCTGTCGACCGGCAGGCCGAAGGCCAGCCGCGTGACGCGGACCGGCCTTCCGCCGCGCAGCAGTTCCTGGACATAGGCCGCCGTGGCGTCGCCCTCGAGATCGGTGCTGACGGCCAGGATGATCTCGGTCACCGGTTCGCGCGCCACGCGCTCGGCCAGCGCCTGCAGGCGCAGGTCGGCGGGGCCCGTGGCGCGGGCGGCGGAGACCTTGCCGTGCAGCGCGTGGTAGCGCCCCGTGAAGACCCCGGCGCGCTCGATGGCCAGGATGTCGCCCGGCTCCTCCACCACGCAGATCGTGGCGGCATCGCGGCGGGGATCGGTGCAGAGCGGACAGGGGTTGGCGTCGCGCACGGTGAACCCGCCGCAGACATCGCAGCAGCAGACCGTCGCCCGGGCGTGCTCCAGCGCCGCCAGCAACTCCTGCAGCAGTCCCGTGGGACGGCGCACGAGCGCCAGCGCGGCGCGCTCGGCCGAGCGCCGGCCGAGCCCCGGCAGGCGCGACAGCACGCGGATCAGATTGTCAAGCGGTGGCTCCATGCGGTCAGCTTCAGCCACCCAGCATCGAGGCGAGGTCGGAGCCCTGCATCATCTTGGCCATGTGCTCCTGCGTCCTCTGCTTGACCGACTTGATGGCGCCGTTGACCACGTTCGTCAGCATGGTCTCGAAGCGGTCGGGCTTGCCCGCGACAACTTCCGCCAGCGCCTCGGGCGCGACCTTGATGGACATCACGGTGAAGTCGCCGCGCACGACGGCGGTGATACCGCCATTGGTATATTCGCAGGTGATCTTCTCGATCTCCGCCTGCATGCGCTTGGCCTCCTTGCGCATCTGCATTGCCTGCTTAACTTGTTCAAACATCTTGGCCATGGGTTCTGCTCCTCTGCATTAGGGGGTTGAAGAAATGTGGAAACGGAGGTGACCCGCCCTCAGGATTGGCGCGGCTCCTCGACCTTGAGAATATGTCCGTCAAAGAGACTCAGTGCGGCCTTGACGCCCTTGTCCTCCGCCGGATCGCGCGGCTGGGGCGGCGGATTGCCGGAGGCGGCGGTCGCCGGGGGGACAAGGGCGGGGATGGCCACGGGCGGCACGGCGGCGGTCGCAGTTGCGGGTGCGGCGGCGGGGGTGGCGGGTGCCGCCGGCTTATCTGTCGTTGCGGCAGGGCGGGCGGCGGGTGCGGCAGGCTGTGCGGGCGGTGGCGTGGGTCGTGGCGCGGCTTCGGCCACCGAAGGGGTGGGGGCCGCGGGTGCCGGCGCTGGTGCCGGCGCGGGTGCCGGGGCCGCTGGGCGTGACGGTGCAGCCGCTGGTGCGGATGCCGGTTGTGGCGGTGCAGCCGCCGGGCGCGATGGCGCCGCCGCCGGTGAGGCTTGGGCTGTCTGCCCCGGGTCGCCACCCTCGGTCGCCTGCAATTCGGCCAGTTGCCGGATGAGCTGATCAATGGTGGCGGTGGTGGCGGCACGGCAGCAGCGCACCAGTGTCGTCTCCAGCAGCGTGCGCCGCGAGAGTGCCTGCCGGATGCGTCCCTCGAGCTCGGCGAGGTGCTCCGCCACGCGCAGGACGCGCGCCGCGTCGGCCAGTCCGGCCTGCTGCTCCAGCACCTCCAACTGTCCCGGCGTCACATCCAGCGCCGTCGTGTCGCCGCCGAGCTGCTGATAGACCAGCAGGTTGCGGAAATGGTTGAGCAGTTCCAGCACCAGCCGCCGCAGATCCTTTCCCCCGCGGTCAAGCTCGTCGATGATCCGCAGCCCCTCGGCCATGTCGCCCTTGAGGATAGCGGTAGCCAGCTTCTCGAGCTGCCCGCGCGAGACGAGGCCGAAGATCGCCAGCACATCCGCCTCCGTCACCGGCGAACCCTTGAAGGAGATGATCTGGTCCAGCGCGGAGAGCGCGTCGCGCATGCCGCCCTCGGCACCGCGGGCGATGGCCAGCAGGGCATCATTTTCCGCCTCGACCTGCTCGCTGGCCGCTATGCGCTCCAGGGCGTTGACGATCAGCCCCGTCGGTATGCGGCGCAGGTCGAAGCGCTGGCAGCGCGAGATGATCGTGGCGGGCAGCTTGTCGACCTCCGTCGTTGCCAGGATGAACTTGGCATGCGGCGGCGGCTCCTCGAGCGTCTTCAGCAGGGCGTTGAAGGCGCCTGTCGAGAGCATGTGAACCTCGTCGATGATGTAGATCTTGAAGCGCGCCTGCGCCGGGGCGAACTGCACCGCCTCGCGCAGACTGCGGATGTCATCCACGCTGTTGTTCGAGGCACCGTCGATCTCGATCACGTCGAGGGAGTTGCCGCCCATGATCTCGAGGCAGAGGTTGCACGTGTCGCACGGCTGCGCCGTCGGCCCCTGCTCGCAGTTGAGCGCCTTGGCGAAGAGCCGCGAGAGGGTGGTCTTGCCGATGCCGCGCGGTCCTACAAAGAGATAGGCATGCGCCACGCGGTTGCTCTTGATCGCGTGCGCCAGGGTGCGGGTGACGTGTTCCTGCCCGATGACGTCGGCAAACTGCCTGGGACGCCACTTGCGTGCTAGTACTTCATAGGCCATAAGCCATCCCGCCGTATCCAAAATCAAACTTCATCATAGCCCTACCGTGGTGGCCGCCGCCCATGGCGGCCGGCCCGGAAAATCAATGCGGCTATTCTAGCCGATTTCTGTTCTAACTTCCATTGCATTCTGATTTTAGACTGCCGCGCGGCTGCGCCGCGAGAAAACCATGGAGCAACTGCGACAAAATGTCCAAGTTATAGGCAAGATTTGTGATTTGGGATTTGTGATTGGGGCTGCGCGCGGAAGCATGCGTGGTGCGGTGGCGGAGACTGGTTTTTTGAATCAGGAACTCAGGAAAGCAGGAATTGTTTGTTGGGGGGAGCTGCGCGCTGAAGCATGAGCGATGCGTTGGCTGCGACGGGTTATTTTAGCTACGGATGTCCTGCTTCGCAGGCGCATATGTCGCGGATTTGCGCGGAAGGCTGCGGGGAAGTCTCTCACGGAGGCACGGAGGCGCGGAGGGGGCGCGGGTGATTTGAATTGGTTTAACCGCCAGATTGGCGCAGATGTCCGCAGATTTGATCGGGGGCACAGGCGGGATGGTGATGGGGGGCGATGCCGTCGGCAATCAGCTTCGACGGGGGTCGACGGGGGTCGATTGGGGTCGGGTGTTTGGGGTGTTCTTGCAAAAGCGCGCCAGCACAGGTGGGGCGACGCCGTCCCGGCAGTGATGGAGCGTGGCAGTGTGGGGCAGGTATTCCTGCCTGCCCGCGGCTACGTGCGCAGACAGGAATGTCCGCGCCACATTGGGGCAGCATTCGGCGATAATCGGTGATCCTGTCGCCGCCTGTCGATACCTGTCGCTACCCGCCGGCAGTTCCGGTACTGCCGACAGGTATTGAACACACCAGCGCCAACGGCGCGCCCTATCCCAGCCTAGGGTGAAGCCCTAGGAAAGCACGGCAAAGGGAAACAAGGGCTGAAGGCCCGTCCTATCATCCGGCAGACAAACCTTTTCTCAATGCAAGCCGGATACGGGCAGGATCCTGCCTAAGGTCGAGCACTCGCCAAACAATCACCGTGTCCTCTTCCAAGGCGTAGTAGATGGCGTAGGGAAAGCGCTTAGATAGCATGCGGTAGTAACCGTAGACCTTGGCGTGGATTCCAGCATACCGGGCTAAGGAATCGATGTCCGAAAAGAGAGAGTCAAAAAAATAAGCACCTATACCTTTGGCCTGTCCCTCATAGAACAGACGACCGGCGTGTAGATCAGCGACTGCCGAGGCGAGGACTTTGATCTTCATTCAAAGCGCTCTCTCAGCTCCCGTTTTGCTGTATCCCAGTCCATTATCGGCTCCTCACCGGCAGCGACACGCGCCTTGGTCTCGCGTAGGGCATCGGCGTGCCAGACCGGCGATTCCACATCCGTCTCGATCTTGGATAGATCCGCCCAGAGAGCTTCGAACAGTTGAAGCTTTTCCGAGTGTGACATCTGCTTAATCTGAACCGCAGTCACCATGATGATATTATACTCTATCCACTATGGTCGTTCAATCGTTCTTTTCGCGTAACTAGTGAATAATGAATATCATTCACCATAGCTCGCGACAAAGTTGCCCCTCCGGCGTAGTTAACGTATAATCACGCGCTGGAAACCCAATGGCCTCTGATCCCTCCATCCATGACGGCCTGCTGCGGGGAAGCGCGCTGGGACTGCGCTACCGCCTGGCCCTGCCACGCGCCGCCCTGCGCGGACGCAATGGCGTGCGTCTCGGCGTGGGCGCGGGCTCCTCGCTCGATTTCCATGACTACCGCGACTACCACCCCGGCGACGACCTGCGGCACCTCGACTGGAATGTCTATGCCCGCAGCGACCGTGAGGTGATCAAGCTCTTCCGTGAAGAGGTGGCACCGCATCTCGACCTGGTGCTGGACCGCTCGCGCTCCATGGCGCTCGAAGGCACCCCCAAGGCGGGCGCCGCCGCGATTCTGGCCGCCGCCTGTGCCACGGCGGCGGAACAGGCCAACTGCACCCGTACCGTCTGGCTGGCGGGCGAGCGCATAGACGCCCTGCCCAATTCAAGCGACGACCCCGCCGTCTGGCAACGCTTCGAGTTCGAGGCCTGCACGGCACCCGGCGCCGCTTTGCTCCACCGCGCCCCCGCCTGGCGTCCGCACGGCGTAAGGGTGCTGATCAGCGACCTCATGTGGCCTGCCGATCCGGTGCCGCTGCTTAGCCGCCTGGCGGGCGATGCCGCCGCGCTCACGGTCATCCAGGTGCTGGCGGACGAGGAGGAGTCGCCCGCACCCCGCGGCGCCTGCCGCCTGGAAGACGTCGAGAGCGGCGACTATGCCGACCTGATGATCGACACGACAGCCTGCGCCGCCTATGCCGCCGCCCTGGCGCGCCACCGCGAAAGCTGGTCGACGGCCTGCCGCGCCTGCGGCGCCTCCTTCGTGGCGGTCACGGCGGAGCAGTTCGCCGGGGCCGGGCGTCTCACAGCCCTCGAGACCTGTGGTCTGCTGGAGGTGGTGTGAGATGCTCTTCTCCTTTCCATACGCGCTGACAGGATTGGCGGTCGTGGCGGGCCTCGTGGCCGTCTATACCTTCCGTGCGCGGTTCCGGCGGCGACCGGTCTCCAGCCTGATGCTCTGGCGCCAGACGCAGCGTCCGCGCCTAGGCGGCGCGCACCGCGACCGGCTGCGCCTGCCGCCGCTCTTCTACCTCGAGCTGGCGGTACTCGCAGCCCTCATACTGGCGGCCCTCAGCCCCCACATCCGCCGCCCCAATCTTGGCACGCTGACGGTGGTCTTCGACACATCCGCCTCGATGTCGGCACGCGACGAGAACGGGCTTACCCCCCAGATCCGCGCCGCGCGGGCACTCCAGGGCACCATCCGTCAAGCCGGCCATGCCCGTGTGCGGCTGCTGCTGGCACGCGCAACCGGCCCCGAGAGCGCCAGCCCAGCACCGCCGTCCCAGAGCGCCGCGCGCCTGCGCCAGATCCCGTGCCACGATCCCGGCGATTCGCTCTCCGCCAGCCTCGCGCGCGCCAACGAGTTGTCGGGCCCCGCCGACGAGATCCTCGTGCTGACCGACCGCGCCCCCGATGCCGTCACGCATCTGCGTCCCGGTGTCCGCTGGCTCGCCTTCGGCAGGCCGCAGGTCAACCGGGCGCTGACCACAGCGGAACGCACGTGGAGCGGGCAGGGGCGCGAGAGCCTGCTGATCGAGGCCGTTGACTACGGCGCCGTGAAGGAGGAGATTCCGCTGCGCGTGGCACCGCTGGCCGCCGGCGGCGCGCCGCTCTTCGAGGGGCGTCTCGCGGTTGATGACCAGGGACGCGCGCGGCAGCGTCTCGACCTGCCGCCCGGCACGCCGGAACTGGTGGTGGAACTGCCGCCGGACGCCCTGGAACTCGACAACCGCGCCATCCTGCTGGCCGATCCGCCACGGCCGGTGGCCGTCGCGGTACAAGTCGAAAACGACGCCCAGCGGCGCGTCGTCGAGCGCGCGCTGGATGCCACGCAACGCGCCCGCCGCGACGCCCCCGCACCGCATCTGGTCATCACCGACCGCCCATCCGCCGCAGGCAACACGCCAGGCGCGCCCTGGCACTGCATCCTGACGGCACCCCAGGCACCGCGCCTCGTGCGCGGCCCCTATCTGGCCGACCGCGCCCATCCGCTGCTGGAGGGCGTCTCCTTCGAGGGACTCACCTGGAGCGCCGGCACCAACCAGTTGCCCGGACGCGTGCTGCTCTTCGCCGGCAACCTGCCGCTGATAAGCCTCGACTCGCCGCCGCGCGGCTCCCCCACCCTGCACATCGTCAGCGCCGGCGCCGGCGACGCCCTCTACCGCGCGCCCGCCTGGCCGGCGCTGGTCTGGAACCTGTTGCAGGCCTGTGCCGACGTGCAGCCCGGCCCGCCGCGCCGCAACCTGCGGGCGGGCGTCGCGGCACGCTTCGCGGCGGAACCGCAGCAATCCCTCGTACACATCGAGACGCCTAACGGCAAAGAGCAACTGCGCGCGCGCGGCGGCCATGCCGACTGGATGCCCATGGAGCCCGGCCTCTACCGGATGCGGCTCGGCGACAACCGTACCGAGCCGTTTGCCGTCAACTTCCAGGCACCCGCCGAATCGGATCTGCGTTTGCGGCAGCAAGGGACGTGGGGCGAGATGGCCGACACGGAACATCTGCGCCGCACGCACCGTTCCGTCGCCTGGGTGGCCGGTCTGGCGGCCCTGCTGCTGGCAGGTCTGCATCACGTCATCCTGGGCGCGGCCTGGCGGCGCGGCGGCATGCTGAAGGATGAAGGGAGTCGCGTGGCATGATCGAACTGCACCAGCCGGCCCTGCTGCTCCTCTTCCTGCCCGCGCTGGGTGCGCTCCGGCTCTGGCGCCTGCCGGGGCGCTATCTCACGCCGTTGCGCCTGCTGGTCTATACGCTCGTGATCCTGGCCTTGTCCGGACCGCATCTCATGCGGCAGCGCGGGGGCGGCACGCTGGTGGTCGTCGCCGACCGCAGCGCCTCGCTGCCCGCCGGCGCCACCACCCGCCAGGAGAGCCTGATCCGCGCCATGCAGTCGCACCGGCGCGCCGACGACCGCATCGGCGTGGTCTCCTTCGCCACGCGCGCGGCCATCGAGCATCCGCCGCAATCGGCCGCCTTTGGCGGTTTCACCGCCGAACACGATCCCGACGCCTCGAACCTCGCCGAGGCCATGCAGGCGGCGCTGGCGCTGATTCCCGCGCAGCAGCCCGGACGCATCCTGCTGCTGACCGACGGACGCTACACCGGCACCGATCCGCGCGGGGTGGCGGGCGCGGCGGCGGCGCGCGACATCGCCATAGACTACCGTATGCTGGCGCGCGGTACAGCGGGCGACCTGGCCATCGAGCGCGTCGAGACCCCGCAGGAGCTGCGTCCTGGCGAGGCGCTGCTGGCGACGGCGTGGATCGACGCGCCGTCCGACCAGACCATCACCTACAGCCTGCGCCGCGGCGCCGTGCTGGTGGCGCAGGGCCGCCGCGCCATCCCGCGCGGCCTTTCTCCGCTCGTCTTCCGCGACCTGCCCGGCGGCCAGACGGGTGCCGTGCATGGCTATCTCCTCACCGTTACCGGTACGGACGGCAACGATCCGGTGACTGAGAACAACAGCGCGCGGTTCCTGGTCAGCACCGCCGGCGACAAGCCGCTGCTGTGCGTCCCCGCCTCGCCGGCCTCGCGCCTGCCGGCGCTCCTCGCCGCGGGCGGACGCGAGGTGAGCGTATGCACGGCGGAAGAACTGGACGGGCGAATCGAGGCGCTGGCAGGTTATTCCGGTCTGGTGATTGAGAACACGCGCGCCGACCAGATCGGCCCGATGGCCCTGCAGACGATCGCGGCGTGGGTGCGGCATGCCGGGGCGGGGTTGCTGATGACCGGCGGACGCAACGCCTTCGGCGTCGGCGGCTACTACCGCTCGGCCATCGAGCAGGTGCTGCCCGTCTCGATGGAATTGCGCCGCGAGCACCGCAAGTTCTCCATGGCCATCGTGGTGGCACTGGACCGCTCCGGCAGCATGTCCATGCCGGTAGCGGGCGGACGCACCAAGATGGACATGGCCAATCTCGGCACGGCCGAAGTCCTGCACCTGCTGGGTGACCAGGACGAAATGGGCGTCATCGCCGTTGACAGCCAGGCGCATGTGGTGCTGCCGCGCATGCCCGCCAATGCGGCACGCGCGCAGGAGAGCCGCATCCTCGGCATCCAGTCGATGGGCGGCGGTATCTTCATCTACGAGGCGCTCAAGGCCGCCGCCGCGCAGCTTGCCGGCACCAAGGCGGGCGTGCGGCACATTCTCCTCTTTGCCGACGCATCCGACTCCGAGCAGCCGGACGCCTACCGCGTGCTGCTGGCCACCACGAGCGCGGCGGGCATCACCGTGAGCGTGGTGGGCCTCGGTAAGCGCAGCGACTGCGATGCGGCGCTGCTCGAGGAGATTGCCGCGCTGGGCGGCGGACGCTGCTTCTTCACCGACAACGCCCACGAGGTGCCGCGCCTCTTCGCCCAGGATACCTTCATGGCCGCGCGCAGCACCTGGATCACCAATACCGTTACGCCGCAATTCACGGTCGCCCTCGCCGAGTTGTCCGACTCCCTGCCAGCCACCGCGCCGCCCATCGGCGGCTACAACCTCTGCTATCTCAAGCCCGGCGCGACAGCCGTGGCACTCTCGACCGACGAGCACACGGCACCGCTGGCGGCGCTGAACCGGCACGGCACAGGACGCGCCGCCGTCTTCACGGGCGAGGCCGACGGCGCGGAGGCGGGTCCCTTCGCGCAGTGGTCCGGCGCAGGCGAATTCTATGGCGCGCTGGCGCGCTACTGCGCGGGCCCGCTGCGCGATAGCGCCGATGGGCTGCTGGCGATGCAGCAACCGGTTCCCGGCGGCGTGCGGGTGACGGTACACGTGGATCCCGGCCGCCCGGCCCTGCGCGGGCTCGACGGCGTGGCCATCGATCTACTGCGCCACCGCGCGGGCGAGCCGCCGCAGGCCTCACGCATTCCCCTGCCCTGGCGCAGCGCCGACACGCTGGCCGCCGACCTGCCGCTCGAGGGCGGCGAGACGCTGCTGGCCACCGTGGTCTATCCCGACGGACGCACCACGGGCCTGCCGCCGGTGTGCCTCCCCTACTCGCCCGAGTTCGCCCCGGACACGCGCCAGGACGGCGCGGCCCTGCTGGCGGATTTGGCCGAGGCGACCGGCGGTGCGGCGCTGGTGGATGCCGCCGAGGTGTGGCAGCGTATGCCGCGCGGCCGGCGTCCCGTGCCGCTGGCACCCTATGCCTATCTGGCGGCGGCGCTGCTCTTCCTGGCGGAGATATTCGAGCGGCGCACGGGAGTGCTTGATGCGCGCCGCCGCCCACGCGTGAAGGCGGCTGCGGCGGAGGCGGACGCGCCGCAGGAACCGCCGCGCGGACGCGAGGTCGGTGTGACGGCGGCCGAGACGCCAACGGTACCGCTGCCAACCGCGAAGGGGAAGACGGAGGCGGCGGATGTACCGCCGCCGCCAGAGAGTCCGCTGGCGCGCGCCAAGCGCCGCGCGCAGGAGCGCACGCAGAGGCGGTAGCAGGTGCCGCGCCCTGCGGGGCGGCGGCAGTAGCAGTAGGCAGTGGCAGGAACGATTATTGCGACCACACAGTGGCTCGCAATTTAGAGGGTAAAAGCGCTGCGCTGCCCTTCCGCCGCCCGGTGGCAAAACATCTCACGCACCTTGTCTCCACACCTTGTCCCCACACCTTGTCTCCTGCACCTTGTCTCCACACCTTGTCGAAAGCGAATGAGCAAGCGAATGTTCCGGCTTCCCGTTCGCTTCGGATGCGCTTTGGAGCCCGCGGTCTCCGCGGTATATTGATGCGGCGCATGAATAGCGAACGATACCGCCGTGGACGGCGGGCTCCAGCGTTCCGGCCTCTCCGTTCACATTCGCTGGCGCCTGTACCGAACCGCCCTGCCCGCCGCGCCGGTACAAGATCACGGCACAGCAACCGAAAGGTAGGGCGAGCCGTCCCTGTCTGCCGCTACGCGGCATGACCGGCGAGCCGCACACAGGTGATAAACCGTCAAGACGACAAGAGCGCAAGGTTAAGTCAATCTTCCGACTAGCCATCACGGCCGGAGTACCGCCTTCATGGAATGTTGATTTATTCCAAGCGCGGATTAATCAGGAAATCAAGGAAAGCAGGAAGGATGGAGGAATGCGCGGGTTTCACAACAAATTCCAGATTTCCTGTTTTCCTGATTCAAAAAAACAGCAGGGATCCGCAATAAGTCAACACTCCCTGAAGCCGGTACTCTGACGCGACTGCAACCCTCATGCCGGGACTGTACCGCCATCTCCGCCAATATCAGTGGGTGCTCCGCACCTGCACATGAGCGGCTCTTGCAGTTGTGGGCTTGCAGTTTTCCCGCCGGCAGTACCGGCAGTTCCGGCAGTCCCGGCTTCATCGGTACTACCAGCCGGGTGCGCTCCACAATAGTGGATGCGCACCCAGAATTCAGAATTCAGAATGAAAAAGCGCCTCCTTTTGCTTCCCTCTTTGTGTCCATGCAATTGGGACACACATCCTGAATGGACGGCAAAACACTCAAATTGTTGCCTTGCAATATTCTGGATACCGGATTCTGGATTCTGGATTCTGTGCGTTTCAACCAAGTTGAATCGCACCCCTACCAGCCTTGCCGGGGTCTTAAGTCCATCGCCAGCCACTTGCAGCGCGCGAGCTCAACCGCGCCCCTACCTCTCCGAAGGCGACACGACAATTCCGCAAATCATCAGATATAGAGAGTAGAGCATCCCGGCAAAACCCACGACTATCAGCATGATGAACAGCGGCGTGGGGCGTTCGGTTTGCAGCAGCGCCGGATTGGCAAACAGTACGGCATATCCAATCAGGGCTGTCACGATGCGCGGAACGAATGAGTAGCCGTTGATATTCAGAATCTTGACTACCGAGAGCCGCTTGCCGAACAGCTTCAGGAACTGCCGCATGAGCCAGCCGCCGACAGGCAGCATCACCACGCCAAGCGCGCAGACGAACAGCACAATCTGTATGTCCCCGCCAAGTTTTTCGCGTAAGAGCGCGTAGTTCCGCGGCTTGAAGGCACGTACAACACTAAAATAGAGTGGTGCAATGATTGACAGCACATAGATGCGGGTCGAGGACAACTGCCGCATTGTGCGCTTCGGACTAGTGAAGACACCAAGTATCGCCGTGAGCTGCTCTTTCATGGTCTTTCCCGTGTGATTATAGCAAAAAGCCGGGTCTGGTTTCCCAACAGCGGTCCAATTCCGCTGAGGTGGAAAACCAGACCAGGCAAAAAAAAGTGACCGATCCCCTCTTACAGCTATGGCTTGGCGATGGACAGGCACCGCCAAGGTGGAATGCACGCGACAGAGTGCTCCACATTTTTTAAAGATGGGGATCGGTCATTTGGAAGAGTATCATAGGGCAGATAGAAAAGAAACCCCAAAATTTAAAAACCCCAAAATTCAAAAATCATGGTATAATATGCCCATGAACCGCCAGACACCAAGGATCTGGCGCGGCAAACGGAAAGGAAACGACATGCGGCGTAAAGTACTGGTATTCGGGGCCACGGGCGAGATTGGCGGACGCATCGCGCGTCTCTGCGCGGACGCCGGACACGAGGTCATCGGCGTGAGCCGCGGCACGAACACGCGTCCGATGGTGGATCTGACGGGCGTGGAGATGCTGCAGGGCAACAAGCACGACTCCACCTTCCTCAAGGAGGTCTGCGCGCCGCGCAGGCCTGAGGTGGTAATCGACTCCGTGCCCTCGATCGACGCCGCCAACCAGCTTTGGAAGCACTTCCCGGGCGCCGGGAACTTCTTCTTCTGCGGCTCGACCGGGCGCTATGTGCCGCTGCAGTTCCTGCCGGCCGACGAGTCGCACCCGTGGCGGGAGGAGACCCCGGTCAATTTCTACCGCCAGTGCGAGATGGACATCCACTTCCTCGACCTCTGGGAGCGCGAGAAGTTTCCGGTGACCATCTTCTGCCCCACCAACATCATCGGCGAGCACCGCATACCGCTCGAGCTTTGGGGCGGACGCGACATCGGGTTCTTCAAGCGTCTCAAGGCGCACGAGCCGGTTCCCATTCCACCCTGCGGGAATGTGCTGGTGCAGTCGGGCTACAACTGGGATCTGGCCAGCGCCTTTGCCCTGGCCGTCGATCATCCCGATGCTGTCCGCGGCGAGACCTTCATCATCTCCTGCAAGCACGCCATCACACTCGGACGCTACCTCGAGACGGCCAAGGCGTTTCTCAACAGCCGCTCGGAGATCGTGACGGTCACACCCGAAGAGCTGGTCGAGACCATTCCCGGCGTGAGGATACGCCACGGACTCGATTTCCTGCTTGAGCACATGTGCTTCGACATCGGCAAGGCCGAGCGCATGCTGGGCTATGCCCCCACCCATACCACGGAGCAGGGGCTGGAGAAGGCGCTGGCCTGGTGCGAGGCCGCCGGCCTGCTATAAAACCGAAACCCGCAGCGTTTCCACTGCGGGTTTCGCTCTGTGTCAATCGGTCGGCCGACTACTCCGCATAACGCATTTGGACGCAAATCCGGTAGAAGCCGCGCGGGCCAATGTGCGGGATCGCGAGCAGCATCCTGCCGTCCGGCACATTGCTGTCGGTTGCCATCCTGCGGGAGCCTTCGGTCCACTCACCACGGAGGTCGCTGGTGAAGAGAACCGAGTAGTAGAGGCCCTTCCTCGCCGCGACAAAGACAGCCGTGTCGTTGGTCGCCGCGACGGCGAGCGGGATGTCCCTGATGGCCTGGTTGACAGCCGCCCGGACAGCATCCGAGGTCGCCTCCGTCATCACGACCGCGACAAACCAGTTTCCGCCGCGCTGGATCACCACGCCCTCGAACATGTTCTTGTAGGCATCCTGATCGGCGACTGTATCCGCGACGGCGGCCGGGATCGCGATGATGTTGTTGCCGCCTGCAGCCGCAAGCACAGCCTCGGATTCTTCCTTTGATATCGTGCCGAACGACTGCCCCGGTTCAAGCTTTAGTGGCACATTGAAGTAGGCCGTGGGAACCGAAACCGCGACGGGCGCTTCCGTCTGGACGAACGCCGCGTTCGACAGATGGTATGTCCCGGCGGGGATCGCCGATCCGGCGCTCGCCGTACCCGCATACCAGAGCGTGGGCCATTCCCGCTCGTCGGAAGGCGTCGGGACAGCGGACGGAACCGCCAGGACCGTGTCGGCCGTGAACGTCTCGGTCACGCTGGCGACCACGAAGGTGTTGACGCCCTCGACCCATGTGCCCGGATCGCGGATGTCATCCGGCGTCATCGTCGGTGCGAAGATGCGCAGTTCAACCATCATCTCGGTGCCGACGTTGTCCTGGCTCAGGTTGAAGCCGCCACACTTGAACGTGCCCACGGTCTCGCGGATCTGCCGGTAGGTCCAATTGCTGAGCGTCGTCAGGTAGTTGAGCAGCGGCACCCTGACCCCGGCCGGGATCGCGTCCTTCGCGAAGAACCCGAGCCTGGCATCCCCCGTCATGAAGAACGGGCTATCCTCGGGAATGGTGTAGTTGCCCGTGAGCCCCATCGAGTTGCGCGCGACGTCGCGGCTGAATGAGACCGTGTAGTCCACGTACCAGTCGTCCAGGGGCGTTGCGCCGCCCTGGGCCTCAAACTTGTAGTAGAACGTCGGCTTGAAATCGCAGACGTACTGCGGATGATCCACATCATCCGTGAGTTCGACGACGAGGAAGGGATCTTCGGCCGCGATTTCAGCGTCAGACAGCTTGGTCACGGCGCACGGCATCCCGAAATAGGCCGTAGGAACCGAAACCGCGACTGGTCTTGTCGTCCGGACGAACTTCGCGTTCGAAAGATGGTACGCCCCGGCGGGGATCGCCGCTGAGGCGCTAGCTGTGCCCGCATACCAGAGCATGGGCCATTCCCGCTCGTCGGAAGGCGTCGGGACGGCAGCCGGGATCATCTGGATCTTGTCGGCAGTGAACGTCTCGGTCACGCTGGCGACCACGAACGTGTTGACGCCTTCGACCCATGTGCTCGAATCGCGGATCTCCTCCGGCGTCATCGTCGGCGCGAAGAGGCGAAGTTCGACCGTCATCTCGGTGCCGACGTTGTCCGTGCTCAAATTGAAGGCACCGCATTTGAACGTGCCCACGTTCTCGCGGACCTGACGGTAGGTCCAGTTGCTGAGCGTCGTCAGGTAGTTGAGCAGCGGCACCTTGACCCCG
>JAAYLN010000424.1 GCA_012521875.1 Lentisphaerota bacterium
CCCCGCCGCGAGTTGGACAAGTTGTTTCCGTAGATGCCATTAGGCGCACCGGGCTGGCCGGGGGCATACGGCAAACCGTAGGCCAGACCCCGGCCCCGCAGCGTGCTATAGCTTCCGCCCCGGCCCCCGTGACCGGCACCAATGCTGTAGTCCATGCCCCAGCCCGGCGCTGGCGTGACCCAGAAGTTGGGTATGATGCGCTCATGGTAGTTGGGTGCCGGCGGGATGCGCGGACCGAAGTTCATGTAGCCCCAGCCGCGCTGGGTCGCGTCGAAACCGCCCGTGGCCGCAATGGCCAGATCCTGGAGGTCGAAAACGACGGGGTGCCCCGTGAATGTGTCGCAGTCGGGATAGACCCAGCAACCGGGATCTATGGTCGTCGTGCCGGCGACGGTGACGCGCGCACCGCCCGCCTTGAAAGGATAGAGGCGATCCGCGCTGGGACCGGCATAGATGGCCAAAGCCTTGGAACCTGTCAGCGTCAGATCGCCGCCCACGGTCAGGTAGCTTTCGCAAGCCTGCCCCACGCCGCCGATCGAGGCGTTTCCACCGAGACGGAGGTCTTCCACCACGAAGAGGCCCACCGGCTCCGTGCGTGCGGGATAGCGCGGCGTCTGCTCGGCAACCTTGTTCTTGGTGCCGGCGACAATCAGCGCGCCGCCGCTCAGTACCAGACGGCCCGCCTCCGCCACGGTGTCCACATGGACGGTCTTGTTGGTGATGTGGACGGCATCGCCTATCGTCGGCACACCGGCGGGTGTCCAGTTGGCGTCACTCTCCCAGAAACCGTTGTCCACGCCCGTGAAGACCTTGTCGGCAAGGGCGGGGGCCGCCGGCACGAAGCGCGCGGTCAGCGTGCGGGGCTGCGGGTGGGTCGGTACCGTCACTTGGCGGTTGAACGTCGCGCCCGGCACGACATCGCCTTCCCAGCAGAGGAAGCGGAAGCCGGGGTCGGGCAATGCCTCGACGGTGAAGTCATTCGTGATTCCGGCGGGCATCCACTGTTCGAAGAGCGTGTTGGTCTCGCTGCCGATGCGGAGACGCCCATTGGCTCCGGCGGCGGTGCGGAAACGGAATTCGGGGTTATCCCAGAGCCAGGTCAGCACGAGGTTGTTGGTGGCCGTGACCTCGACCGTGTTGGCTGTGCCGCTGGCGAAGACGCCGTTGGTATCGGCCAGCGTGTAGCCGGCGCAGGTGTAGCGCATCCGGCCGGACGAGGCGGGATCCAGACCGGGGGTGGGTACCGCGGCGGTGATGGTCTGGTTCCAGTCGAGCGCGTGGGTGGCGTAGCCTACCGCCGGCTCCCCTGCCTGCACGGGGTTGCCCTTGACTTCCAGCAGCCGGTCGGCTGCCGGTGCCTGAACCAGCGTAGCCGTTCCCGATGAGGCAAAGTTCCCGCTGGCCTGGCCACCGCGGATCTGTACCGCCACCTGTGTCAGCGGCCCGTAGATCAGGTGGGTCGGCACCTCGCCGGCCGCGAGTGCCGCGATCTCGGCGTCCGAGAGTCCGATGCCGATCGAGATGCGTCCGCCGCCGCCCCCCGATGAAAAATCTATGATGTCGGCGCCGACAGCGCAGAGGCGCGCGGCCAGGCCGAACTCGATGTGGTTGCAGGTCACCCAGATCCCGCCACCGGAAGAGGCGCCATAGATACTTTGGAAGCCCCCATCGGCATGCAGGGCACCCGCCAGCACCACATTGTCGGCGGCAATGCGGATCGCGCCACCACCCCGCCGCGAGTTGGACAAGTTGTTTCCGTAGATGCCATTAGGCGCACCGGGCTGGCCGGGGGCATACGGCAAACCGTAGGCCAGACCCCGGCC
>JAAYLN010000425.1 GCA_012521875.1 Lentisphaerota bacterium
CATGGACGCGTTCAGGTTGCGGAGCGACACAGGGCATCGCGGTTGAATAGGGACTCCAGACGTGAACATCAAAGAGTCGGTTCTCAAGGTGCGGGTTGACGGGGCCGCCGTCCGGACGGGGCGGCTTTTGAGCAGCTTTTTTCTGAAATCCCGGCAATCGCCCCTAAGGAGTTTTTTCTGTGAGTAGCAAGGTCACCACCAGCGCAAACCTGGGCTTTGAGAGGGATCTCTGGGCGGCGGCGGATGCGCTGCGCTCGAATATGGACGCGGCGGAGTACAAGCACGTCGTTCTCGGCCTGATCTTCCTCAAGTACATCTCGGACGCCTTCGAGGAGCAGCACACCAAACTGGAAGCCGAACGCGCCAAGGGGGCAGACCCCGAGGATGCGGACGAGTATCGCGCCGTCAACATCTTCTGGGTGCCGAAGGCGGCGCGCTGGTCGCACCTCAAGGCCAACGCCAGGCAGCCGGCCATCGGCAGGGTCGTTGATGATGCCATGCTGGCCATCGAGCGTGACAACCCCTCGCTTAAGGGGGTGCTGCCCAAGGACTACGCCCACCCGCGACTAGACAAGGAGCGCCTTGGTCAGCTCATCGATCTGGTCGGCAACATCGGTCTGGGGGACAAGGTCAATCGCTCCAAGGACATCCTTGGCCGGGTGTACGAGTACTTTCTTTCGGAGTTCGCCAGTGCCGAGGGCAAGAAGGGCGGGCAGTTCTACACGCCCCGCTGCGTGGTGCGCCTGCTGGTCGGGATGCTCGCCCCCTACAAGGGCCGTGTATACGACCCCTGCTGCGGCTCGGGCGGCATGTTCGTCCAGTCGGAGAAGTTCGCCGAGGCGCACGGCGGCAAGATCGGCGACATCAGCATCTACGGCCAGGAGTCCAACCACACCACCTGGCGGCTGGCCAAGATGAACCTCGCCATCCGCGGCATCGAGGGCAATCTGGGCAAGGAGCACGCCGACACCTTCCACAACAACCAGCACCCCGACCTCAAGGCCGACTACGTCCTGGCCAATCCGCCCTTCAACGCCAGCGACTGGCGCGGTGATGCGCTTGCGGATGACAAGCGCTGGCAATTCGGCACGCCGCCCGCATCCAACGCCAACTTCGCCTGGGTGCAGCACTTCATCTACCATCTGGCGCCGACCGGGCTGGCGGGCTTCGTGCTGGCCAACGGCTCGATGTCGTCCAACCAGTCCGGCGAGGGTGAAATCCGCAAGGCGATCATCGAGGCCGACCTGGTGGACTGCATGGTGGCGCTGCCCGGCCAGCTCTTCTACTCGACGCAAATCCCGGTCTGTCTCTGGTTCATTGCCCGCGACAAGAAGAACGGCTGCTTCCGTGACCGCCGCGGCCATACGCTCTTCATAGATGCCCGCAAGCTGGGCACCATGATTGACCGCGTCCATCGCGAGCTGACCGACGACGACATCCGCAAGATCGCCGATACCTACCACGCCTGGCGCGGCGATAAGCAGTGCAAGGCGAAGTACGGGGACGTGCCGGGCTTCTGCAGGAGCGCCACAACAGAAGAGATACGCCAGCACGGTCATATCCTCACTCCCGGACGCTACGTCGGTGCAGAAGAGGTCGAGGACGACGGGGAGCCCTTCGGGGAGAAGATGACCCGCCTGACCGCCGCCCTGCGCGAGCAGACTGAAGAGTCGGGGAAGCTCGACCAGATCATCTGGGCAAACCTGGAGGCATTGGGCTATGGCAAGTAAGGAACAGCCCGACCGCAAGGGCTTTGCCGCTTTGCTGGCCGACGTGAAACTGCGCATACAAACCGCGCAGACCCGCGCCGTGCTGGCTGCCAATGCGGAACTGATCCGGCTCTACTGGGACATCGGACGCATGATTGACACCCGCCAGAAACTCGAAGGCTGGGGCGCAGGCGTCATCCCCCGTCTCGCCGCCGAACTCAAGAACGAACTGCCCGAATTGAAAGGCTTCTCCGAACGAAATATTGGCCGGATGATCGCCTTTTATCGGAACTATCCCGACCCGGCGGCAATTTTGCCGCAAGCTGCGGCAAAATTAGAGTCTAACGCTGCATTATCAACGCAACCTGTTGGTAATCAACGAAATACAATTTTGCAGCAGCCTGCTGCAAAATTAGAGTCTGACGCCGCATTATCAACGCAACCTGTTGATAATCAACGAAATACAATTTTGCAACAACCTGTTGCAAAATTAGTTCAAGACCGATTTTTGCCACAAGCTGTGGCAAAATTAGGAGAAGCAGAGACTAGGCAAGTCGACGCTGCACAATTCGACAACAATCCGTTCTGGAATATTCCGTGGTTCCACCATGTCGTCCTGATGCAAAAGGTCAAAGATCTGAATGCCCGCCGTTGGTACATGGAGCAGACCCTTGCCAACGGCTGGAGCCGGAATGTCTTGGTCATGCAGATTGATACGCAAGCCCATGCCCGGCATGGCAAGGAGCGGTCCAACTTTGCCATGACCCTGCCGGCCCCCCAATCGGATCTCGTTCAGCAGACGCTAAAAGACCCCTACATTTTCGATTTCCTGACCCTGACCGAGCCGTTCCAGGAGCGCGAGCTGGAGAACGAACTGATACGACAATTGGAAAAGTTCCTGCTCGAACTCGGCCAGGGCTTCGCCTTCGTCGGGCGGCAGTACAAGGTCGAGGTGGGTGACGAGGATTTCTACATTGATCTGCTGTTCTATCACCTGCGCCTGCGGGCCTTCGTGGTCATCGAACTCAAGAAGGGCAAATTCAAGCCGGAATACGCCGGCAAGCTCAACTTCTACTGCAATGTGGTCAATGACCGGCTGAAACAGCCGTCCGACAACCCGACCATCGGTCTGATCCTCTGCCAGGAACGGAGCCGCCTGTTGGCCGAATACAGTTTCGCCGGCATAGACAAGCCCATCGGCATCTCCACCTACGAACTAACCCGCGCCCTGCCCAAGAGCATGAAGTCCGCGCTCCCCACCGTCGAAGAAATCGAAGCCGAGTTGAGTGAGGTGGCCAAGCAGACAAAAGCCAAACGCGCACACGGCAAACGAGATGGCACGGTACGAGAAAAATCCGTGAGCTATGGAACAGCGGAGATCCACATCGTGGATCAACCCTATGACGCGACCGACGGGGCCGACACACCCTTCGGCAACCGCTGGGGCGGGGAGATCGCCACCCTCACCCCGGCCCACCTTGCGGCCATCAAGTCCGGCCAGACCCTCGCCCTCGACGTGCAGAACGAATATGTTCTGTTTCTCCGAAGCGGTTCCCCGTCGGCCAAACGGCCCCACCCGAAGGGAGGGTGCCATGATTGAGAGGAACACCCTGTCCTTTGCAGATGCCGTTTGCATCACCCCACCTGTTGCTCTAAAACGCGGGAATGTTTATCCGTTTGTTGAGATGGCGGATGTTGATCCTGGCATACGGAATGTGCGTGAATCTCAACACCGTGAATTCAAGGGGGGTGGTTCTCGTTTTTCATCCGGCGATACCCTCATGGCACGAATTACCCCTTGTTTGGAGAATGGAAAAATAGCGAGGTTTCGTCCGTCTGTTGAAAAGGCCGTTGGGTTTGGTTCTACGGAATTCATTGTTATACGTGGTCGCGATGGCATTACGACGAATGATTACGCCTACTACCTAACGATGTGGCCGACGTTTCGGCAATTTGCCGTTGGCCAGATGACTGGCAGCTCCGGAAGACAACGTGTACCGACAGAGACATTAGCAGGATTTGAAGTGGCGATTCCGCCGCTTAAAGAGCAACGCGCCATCGCCCGCATCCTCGGCACACTGGATGACAAGATCGAGTTGAACCGGCGGATGAACCGGACGCTGGAGGAGATGGCGCAGGCGATCTTCAAGAGCTGGTTCGTGGACTTCGATCCCGTCCGCGCCAAGGCCGCCGGAGAGAAGCCTGCCGGTCTCACGCCGCAACTCGCCGCCTTCTTCCCCGACAGCTTCGAAGAGTCCGAACTGGGCGAGATTCCGAAGGGGTGGAAGGCGTCCAATGTGGGTCAGCACTTTCGGTTGACGATGGGGCAATCGCCACCAGGCACCACATACAACGAAACCGGGAAAGGAACTCCTTTCTACCAAGGTAGGACGGACTTCGGTTTCCGGTACCCGACACGACGAGTATATTCTACCGTTCCCACGCGATTTGCTGAGCCGGGTGATACCTTGGTAAGTGTCCGGGCTCCTGTTGGTGATGTTAACATGGCAAATGAACGATGTTCTGTTGGACGAGGTGTGGCGGCTATTCGTCATAGTGGAAATAGTCGGTCCTTCACCTACTATTCTATGCGTGGGCTGGCTGGACATTTCCTTAAGTTTGAGGCCGAGGGGACGGTGTTCGGGTGCCTTAACAAGACTGACTTTGAGCACTTGCCGTTTTGTGCGCCCCCACCTGAAGTGCTGGCGGCATTTGATCGCGTCGTGACGCCCTTGGACGACCGGATTGAGACGAGTGAAGAGCAGTCTCTTTCGTTGGCAGCTATACGTGACACCTTGTTGCCGAAGCTGATCTCCGGCGAGTTGCGGGTGCCGGATGCGGAACGCATTGTGGGGAGGGTAGACATCTAGGGTACGAGGCTTCGATCTGGAAAGGCATTGTTGAAATGGTCTCCTTCACAGAATCTACCGTCGAGCAGGCCGCTCTCGCCTGGCTGGAGGGGCTGGGCTACCAGATTCTCCCGGGGCTGGAGATTGCGCCGGATCAGATGGCGGCGGAGCGGGAGCACTACGGGCAGGTTGTGCTGGAACGCCGGCTGCGCGAGGCGTTGCAGCGGCTTAATCCGCAGGTTCCGTCAGATGCACTTGACGAGGCGTTTCGCAAGCTAACTCGCCCGGATTCACCGTCGCTCGTGGCGAACAATCATGCGCTGCACCGAATGCTGGTCGAAGGCATTACGGTTGAGTGCAGCGCACCCTCACCCCGATCCTCTCCTGCCGGGAGAGGGGTGGGGGGTGAGGGGGCGCGTCGGCACGAAATTGTCAAGGTGCTTGACTTCGATAATCCCGACGCGAATGAGTTTGTAGCTGTCAACCAGTTCACCGTGGTCGAGGCCGGGCATGAACGGCGTCCCGATATTGTGCTCTTCGTCAACGGGCTGCCGGTCGCGGTGATCGAGCTGAAGAACGCCGCCACGGCTTCACGGGCACCCCCATCGAGCTGAGCGACAAGAATACGCGCTCGGTGTTCGGCGACTATATCAGCATCTACGACATCGAGCGTGCCGTCAAGGACGGCGCGACGGTGCCGATCTACTACGAGAGCCGTCTGGCCAAACTGGAGCTGAAGGAGGAGGAGCGTCCCAGGATCGACTCCGAGTTCGAGGAGGTCACGGAGGGCGAGGAGGTCGAGCACAAGGAGCGGCTGAAGACCAAATGGGCGGCGCTGGAGGCCTTGGTTGGTACGGAGAAGCGCCTGAATCTGATTGCCGGGGATTTGGTGCGGCACTTCGAGGCCCGTCTGGAGACGATGGACGGCAAGGCGATGATCGTCTGCATGAGCCGCCGCATCTGCGTCGAACTCTATAAAACCATCACGGCCATCCGTCCAGACTGGCACAGCGACAACGACGCGGCGGGCATCATGAAGATCGTCATGACCGGCTCGGCGTCCGACCCCGAGGACTGGCAGGGCCACATCCGCAACAAGCCTCGACGCGAAGAACTGGCCAAGCGATTCAAAGACCCGAAGGACCCGTTCAAGGTAGTCATCGTCCGCGACATGTGGCTGACGGGCTTCGATGCCCCGTGCCTGCACACGATGTATGTGGACAAGCCAATGCGCGGTCACGGACTGATGCAGGCCATCGCACGCGTCAACAGGGTTTTCAAGGACAAGCCGGGCGGACTGGTCGTGGACTATCTGGGGCTGGCCGATCAGCTCAAGTACGCCCTGGCGAACTACACCCAGAGTGGCGGCAAGGGTCAGACGGCTATCGACCAGGAGGAAGCCGTCGCTGTCATGCTGGAACGCTACGAGGTCTGCTGCGGCATCTTCCACGGGTTTGACTGGACGCGGTGGAAGACTGGCGGGCCTCAGGAACACCTCTCGGTGCTGCCTGCGGCGCAAGAACATGTATTGGCCCAGGAAGACGGCAAGAACCGGTTCGTGAAGGCGGTCAGTGACTTGTCCAAGGCCTTCGCTTTGGCCGTGCCACATCTAAAGGCGCTTGAGATTCGGGATGACGTGGCCTTCTTCCAGGCCGTGAGGTCGGTTATCACCAAGAGCGCAGGTAATGGCCATCGCAGTCCCGAAGAGATCGAACTTGCCATCAGGCAGATCGTGTCCAAGGCGGTGTCGTCGGGCGAGGTGATTGACATCTTTGCGGCCGCCGGACTGAAGAAGCCGGACATCTCGATCCTGTCCGACGAGTTTCTTGCCGAGGTGCGGGGTATGCCGCAGCGGAATCTGGCGATTGAGCTGCTGCGCAAGCTGCTGGAGGGCGAGATCAGGACACGCCACCGCAAGAACATCGTACAGGCGCGCTCCTTTGCCGAGCTGCTGGAGGCCTCCATCCGGAAGTACCAGAACCGCGCTATTGAGACCGCGCAAGTTATCGAGGAGCTTATCCGGCTGGCGCGTGAAATGCGCGAGGCAGCGCGTCGCGGTGAGGAACTGGGGTTGACCGAAGACGAAGTGGCCTTCTATGACGCATTGGAGGTCAACGACAGCGCCGTATCGGTGCTCGGCGACGAGACGCTCAGGCTGATCGCGCAAGAGTTGGTGAAGTCGGTGCGGAGCAGCATCACCATCGACTGGACGGTGCGTGAGAACGTCCGCGCCCAGATGCGCGTGATCATCAAACGCATCCTCAGAAAATACGGTTATCCGCCGGACAGGCAGGCTCGCGCGACCGACCTGGTTCTCGAACAGGCCGAGGTGCTGTGCAAGGACTGGAGCAACGCTGGGGCGTGAACACGAGGATAAACGGAGGCGCGGAGTGGTTTATCATACGACCAAGTCGTATGATCAACGAAGGTGCGGAGCACCCACTCTAAACCCTCTCTTAATCCCATTCTTAAACTCACTCTTAATCGGCACGCTTACTCCACCCGCTTACTCCAAATTCCGCGATTTTCGCGATTTTCGCGGTTCCCCTCCCCGCAGTACCATCGAACTTATTCGCGTGCATTCGCGGCGCCCATTCTTCGCGGCTTCGCGCCTTCGCGTGAGCTTTCCCTGTCGCTTTCGACGAAGTTACCGACAAAGCTCGCGACAAAGTTGAAGACAGCCCTGAAGGGGCGGGATATAGTTCGGTAAAACTGGTTTATCTGCTGGATGATAGGCCGGGCTTTCAGCCCTTGTCTGGAATTGCCGCGGTTTTGCATGAGGGGCGCAGTCCCGTCGGAGTACCGGCTTCAGCCGGAAGTCAATAAGGGCCTTCAGGCCCGCGAGGCCCTTTTTTCATTGAAAAAAGGGGTCATGGGAACGGGGCTGAAGCCCCTGAACCACTTCCGCCTGAAGGCGGTACTCCGGCCGGGGGATATAGTTCGGTAAAACTGGTTTATCTGCCGATGATAGGCCGGGCTTTCAGGCCCACGCTCCATCTCTCCATCACTGCGGCTAGCCGGGACGGCGTCGCCCCACCTGTGCTGTCGCGTCGGCATATCTCCAATTTTCGCGACTTTGCGTATTTAGCGGTTCTAATTCTTCGCGTGCATTCGCGGCTCCCATTCTTCGCGGCTTCGCGCCTTCGCGTGGGCTTTCCCTGTTGTGTTCGACGAAGGCGACAAAGTTACCGACAAAGCTCGCGACAAAGTTTAGGATTTCCTGAACCCTGAACCCTACTCCTGCTGCCCCGTCTGGAATCCCAGCCCGGCCGCCAGCCGGTGCTGCTCGGGCGTGGCGTGCAGCAGGTTGACGCGGGTGGCGGTGAACTCGCGGCGCATCGGATAGGCGCGGCGCAACTGATCGAAGGCCTTGGCGCGCGCGTGATCGTCGGCGACGGCCGTGGCGCGCAGCCCGGCATCGTCGTGCGCCAGATCGTAGACCGGCAGCGCCAGCTTTTCCAGCAGCGCCTCGCGGCTCAGTCCGCGGGCGTCGATTGTCAGCTCGGGGACGGGCGGGGGCGGCATGGCGGGGGTGTAGGCGGGCGCGACTCCCAGCACGCGGCAGGCCGCCTCGTAGACCATCATTGTACCGTTGGCCTTGCCCTCGAAGCTATGGCCGGCGATGTGGGGCGTGCCCCAGTCGGCATGTTGCAGCACCTCGGGCCGGTAGGCGGGCTCGGGCTCCCAGGTGTCGAGAATCGTGCCGCCAAGGCGCCCGCGGGCCGCCAGCCAGGCGTCGCTATCGAGCACCGGGCCGCGGGCGGCGTTGATGAGGAAGGTGCCGGGACGCATGCAGGCCAGGCGCGCGGCATCGATCATGTGCCAGGTGGCGTCCTCCCCCTGGCGCGTCAGGGGGACGTGCAGGGTGACGACATCGGCCTCCTGCAGCAGCGTCTCGAGCGGGACGAAGGCCTGTGCCCCGGCATCGTGCGGGTTGCGCCGGCGCGGGGGGTCGCACCCGATCACGCGCATGCCGAGGGCGCAGCCCTGGCGCCAGACCTGACGGCCGACATGCCCCACGCCGACCACGCCGAGTGTCAGCGTATCGAGGCGCAGGTTGTAGCGCAGGGCCAGGCGCACCAGCGCCGATACGATGTACTGCGCGACGCTGGCGGCGTTGCAGCCCGGCGCCCCCTGCCATGGGATGCCGGCGCGCGCGAGGAAGGCGTCGTCGATGTGGTCGGTGCCGATGACGCCCGAGCCGTAGAAGCGCAGCCGGCGGCTGCCGATGAGCGCCTCGTCCACGCGTGTGGTGGAGCGGGTGATCAGCACATCGGCATCCTGCAGGTGCGCGGGGCTGATGGCGCGTCCATCCACGGCCAGCACGTCGCCGAGCGTGGCGAAGGCCTCGCGGACAAAGGGCATGTTCACATCGCAGACGATCTTCATGTGTGAGGTTTCCGGGGCTACGGGCTACCAGATTTCCCGATGCACCCGTTTTTCGCTGAAACGGGTGCGTGGCTGTTTTTGCTGGCGCGGCATGCCGAGCGCCACCGCCGCCACCGGAACGATGGATGGCGGCAGTTGCAGGAGTTGGCGGGCGGCCGTCACGCGCGACGACTGCGGATGGATGCAGAGACGGCAACTGCCCACTCCCAGCATGGAGGCCGCCAGCAGGAGGTTCTCGACGGCGGCGCTGCAATCCTGCAGCAGGTAGGAGAGCTGACGGCGGTGGGGGGTCTCCATATCCCCGCAGACGACGATGCCGGCCCGCGCCTGCTCCAGCACTCCGGCGGGCGAGAGCATGCCGCCGAGCTGTGTGAGAAAATAGGGGTTGCGGATGACGATGAAGTGCCACGGATCGGTGCCGCGGACACTGGGGGCGGACATGGCGGCCTTCAGCATGTCGCGGATCAACTCGTCGCTCACCGGCTCATCCGTGAATTC
>JAAYLN010000426.1 GCA_012521875.1 Lentisphaerota bacterium
AAAGCGATGTGGCGTAAGCTGAAGCGTCATGCCTGCCCGCTGGGCGGCGCGGGACGGTTCACTTACAAAAAGGCCCCGCGCGCAGGCCGTCAGGCGCTGCGGAGCGGGGGGTTTTGCAAGAGCCTCGGGATACTGGCCACACATAGGGAAAGACGTCATGAGCATCAACCGAACCATCAGCCCCCTTTTCCTTCTTGTCACCTCCTGCGTGCTTGCTACGGGTGCCCTGCGTGCCGCGGCGCCGGAGTTCGTCCTTGCCTCGGGCGGCGCCGCCAAGGCCGTGATTGTCCCGCATGGGGGCATCACGACCAACGGCGTCAACTTCGCCGCGCGCGAGCTGGCGGACTTCCTCAACCGTATCTCCGGCGCGCGTTTTCTCGTAGCCCCCAAGCCCGTCCCAGGCTACAAGACCATCCTCGTCGGTACGCCCTACCAGGCGAAGCAGAAGGAGGAGATCCGCATCCGCGTGAAGGATGCCAACACGCTCGAGATCACCGGCGAGAACCCGCGCTCCGTGGTCTATGCCACCTATGACCTGCTGGAGACGTTCGGCTGCGTCTTCGTGGCGCATGACTACGACTACGTGCCCACGACCAACCACCTCGCCATCGCCGGCGACTACGACAAGGTTGACGCGCCCTACTTCTACGCGCTGCGCGAGGCTTGGTCGGCGATCGGCTGGGGCGACCTGACCACCAGCCTCAAGATGCGCCTGACCTTCCCGCCGAACCTTGCCGACTCCGGCAAGCTGCCCGATCTCAAGATGGATTTCCAGCCCGGCTGCAATGAGGCCATCGGCGGCGTCTTCCTCCCCTCGCGCAAGTACTTCAAGGAGCATCCCGAGTGGTATGCCTACCAGCGCAAGGATGGTTCCCGCGTCCCGCTCTGGGTCTGCCTCTCGAACGAGGGGATGTGGACGCAGATCCTGAAGGAGATTGATGAGCACATCGCGAGCCGCCCCGGCTGCCGCGAGGTCTCCGTTGCGCGTGGCGATACAGGTGCCTTCTGCGAGTGCGAGAAGTGTACGGAACTCGTACACCAGTACCCCGATCCCGACGGTTCCGAGGTTTACACCGTGCAGGACGTTCTCTTCTCCAACCGCATTGGCAAGCACTTTGCCAAGAAGTACCCGCAGGTGCGCTTCAACATGCTCCCCTACGGGCAGCGCTTCCCCAAGAACGAGAATCTGAAGTTCGAGCCCAACGTCGGCGGCTGCTCCGCCGAGCTCTGGCGCAACCACGGCCTGCCCGCCGACTGCAACGAACGCTCCGACTACTCGCTCGGCCAGGTCTGCCGCCTCTCCGCGCCCGGCACCCACACCTACGTCTGGGACTACCTCGCCAACTTCCGCGACTGGATCAGCCCCTTCCCGAACTTCAGGATCTTCGCGCAGACCGCGCGCTACTACAAGCGCATCAGCGTGCGCGGCGTCACCTGCCAGCACCAGTACGCCATCGCCGGCGACATGTCGGAGCTCAAGCTCTGGCTCTACGGCAAGCTCCTCTGGAATCCCGACCAGGACGTTGACCAGTTGATCGACACCTACTGCAACGCCGCCTACGGACGCGGCGCGCGCTTCGTCAAGGAATACCTTGACATTCTCGAGCATGCCCGCCTGCGCAACCGCTGGACCTGGTACGGCTGCTACGTCAACGACACCTCGCACTTCCTCACCGGCGACGACTGCGTGAAGATCTACCGCGCCCTCGACAACGCCTTCGGCCAGCTCCGCGGCGATCCGCGACGCAAGCTCGCCAGCCGCGCCCGCCTCGCCGGTCTCTCCGTGGCGATCCTGCGCTACAACGACATGATCGAGCCCGCGCAGCGCCTGCGCGTCAAGCTCCCCTCCTGCCCGGCGCTCTGGGCGGAGTGGAAGACCCGCATGCACGACTCCTCGCTGGGCTTCACCGGCCAATGGACCGCCGAGGGCGGTGCCCCCTGGGACGACAACACGATCAACCGCATCAGCACCAACGCCCCCGTGGCTTCCGACTTCACCTGCAAGTCGGCCGTGGTGCGCGCCGATGCCTCGAAGCTCACCGGCGGCAAGAAGATGACGCGCCAGCGTGACAAGGACGGCACGGAATACTGCCAGATCAAGGTCGCCGCGCTGGGCGAGCCCGAGAGCACCTGGATGAATCCTGATTTCGCCGAGATCGGCTATACCGCACGCCCCGAGCATGTCGGCGACTGGTACGTCTTCGCCACCGTCCGCACGGGCGTCACCGTCCCGCTCGACGAATCCTCCTGCTACGTCGGCATCTACCAGAGCTGGTTCCCCAACGGCGTCAAGCTCGACAACCGCCGCATGGAGGTCGTGAACCAGGCCGTGGCCGGCCGTCCGGGCGACAACGGGAAGTGGCGCACCGTCTGCCTCGGCAAGCGCCGCATCTTCGACGGCTCGCGCATCTGGGTCATGAACGGCGTGCTCCACCCCTGCGACTACATCGACGTCAGGGAGATCACGCTTGTCGATCCGCGTGTCGTCGAGAGTAGCACCGCGTCCGGCGACGCCAAGGACGCCGCCGCCAAGGCCCGTTCGATCATAATCAACGCCCCCGGTTTCGACAAGCAGGCCAATGTCCGCATCCAGGACGACCGCATCGACAACTTCAAGTATGCCCGCCTGGCGAACTTCAACACCAACGCGCCCGTCGAGGCGCTCTCCTGGACTGTCAAGCCCGAACAGGAGGGCGAGTGGGAGGTGGTGATGAAGGTGCGCATCGGCGCCGCCTTCGCGCTCGACTACGATGCCGCGCTGGCGACCGTCACGATCCCCTACGAGCGCTGCACCGAGTGCGATGCCATCCAGACGCCTGCCCGCGTGCATGTCTCCGGCTCCCTCGGCGACGAGGCGTGGCAGATCGTCAACCTTGGCCGCGTTGATCTCAAGAAGGGCATGAAGGTCAACCTCGTCCCCCGCGCCGGCACCAACGATGTGCCGCACTATGTTGATGTCCAGAGCATCTCGCTCCTCGATCCCGCCTTCATCGCGAAGTCCCAGCCCGCGCTCCCGGTGGAGCCGGTGAAGAAGTAGGCAGGGGACAGGGGACAGGAGACAGGGGACAGGAGGCGCGCTACCCGCCGTGAACGGCGGGCACAGAACTGGCACGCGGCGGGGACACCGCGCATGCAAGGTAGAACGCCCGGTACTCATCCAAAACGGCCTGTACGGCCACCCCGCGTGGCGCACTATGTGCGCAAGCGGTTTTGAGTGCGCGGACCCGGCCGCGCTTTCTACCGCGGGACCTGGCCCGCGCAGAAGAGGCAAATGCCACGGCACCAGAAACGCCAAGGGATTTTGGTGGGTATGAAGCGGTAGGCACTGGCAGTCCCTGGGCTCGAGGACGAGGACGAGGACGAGAAGATGTTGTACCGTGAGCCTATGCGGGCGCGGTGCGCGGGGTGCCTCGGTACAGTCCCTGCATGGGGGCGCAGTCGCGTCGGAGTACCGGCTTCAGCCGGAAGTCAACAAGGGCCTTCAGGCCCGCGAATCCCTTTTTTCTTAAAAAAGGGGTCATGGGAACGGGGCTGAAGCCCCTGAACCACTTCCGCCTGAAGGCGGTACTCCGGCTGTGGTGGCCAGTCGGAATTTTGACTTGTAACTTGGTGCTTCTGGCGTCTTGGCGGTTCAACACCAGCGCGCGGCTCGCCGGTCACACCGCGTAGCGGCGTGACGGGGACGGCTCGCCCTACCTTTCGTTTGCCGTACCGTGAGCTTCCGCCTGGGCGGAGGACGGGGTGGTTCGGTACAGGCGCCGGCGAATGCGAACGGAAAAAGCCGGAACGCTGGAGCCCGCCGTCCCCGGCGGTATCGTTCTTCATCCATGCGCCG
>JAAYLN010000427.1 GCA_012521875.1 Lentisphaerota bacterium
AAAGCGATGTGGCGTAAGCTGAAGCGTCATGCCTGCCCGCTGGGCGGCGCGGGACGGTTCACTTACAAAAAGGCCCCGCGCGCAGGCCGGCAGGCGCTGCGGAGCGGGGGGTTTTGCAAGAGCCTCTTACATGAACCGCATACTTCCCATAGCAACCATCGCAACCATGACCATCGCAACCGCTCTCTCCGCCGCGCAGGCGGATCCTTCGTATGGCACCAACGCCATACCGGACTTCTATTCCAGGGCCTACGCGCAGGATCTCCTCGCCGGCGAGATCATGCTCAACGAGACCGTGCTCTTCCTCGGCGAGGACGACGCGGCCCCGCTGATCTTCAAGGCCGACAGGATTCTCTCCGTCCGCTCCTACGGTCTCGACGTGGCCTACGAGGAGGGGCGCGACTGGATCCTCGACAAGCAGAAGAACCTCCTGCGCCGCGCCCCCGGCTCGCGTATGCCCTTCTTTACCGAGGCGGAGTTCTATCCCGACGAACCCGCACCCGGCGTGCAGACCTTCGGCTGCACACTGCCCGGCAGGAAGAAGGTGCTCTTCGGCGAGCGCGACACTTTCACCTCGCGCCAGATCGCCGTCACCTACCAGCATGGCGACAAGTGGAAAGGCCCCGCGGCCCATGATGAGAGCAAGGCCTTTGCGCCCCTGCTGGCGCGCCTGAAAAAGGGGCAGCCCGCCACCGTGGTCTACTACGGCGACTCCATCACCACCCGCTGCAACTCGAGCGGCATGGTGGGCGTGCCGCCCTTCGCGCCGGGCTGGCCCGAGATGGTCCATGCCCGCCTGCGCGCCTCCACCGGCAACGACAAGATCGGGTACGTCAACACCGCCAAGGGCGGCATGGGCTCGCAGTGGGGCATAGACAACGTGCAGTCCCTCGTGGTCGACCGCCGCCCCGACCTTGTCCTGCTGGCCTTCGGCATGAACGACATGGGCTATACGCCCGCGGTCTATGCCGCCAAGACTGCCGAGATGATCGACAAGATCCGCCTCGGCGGCGACGCGGCAATTCTACTTGTGCCGCCGATGATCCCCAATGCCGAGGTTGACTGGGTGTACCGCCACCAGCCGGAGTTCGAGGGTGTGCTCAAGGAACTGGTTGCGAAGTACCGCGGACAGGGGGCGACGATCGGCTATGCCAACGTCACCTCCGTCCATGCCGCCGTGCTGGCCCGCAAGCGCTTCCGCGACATGACCGGCAACAACGTCAACCACTGCAACGACTTCTCCGCCCGCATCTACTCCAGCGTCATCCTCCGCGCCCTGCTGGGCGCGGAGTAATGCCGCGAAACAGGAGAGAAGTTCTAAATTTCGGGAGTTCTAAAGTTCTAAAGTTTGGGCTGGCGCCTGTACCGAACCACCCCGCCCACCGCGACAGTGAAAGCTTGCGGTACAGCGAAACAAAGGGTAAAGCGAGCCGTCCCCGTCACGCCGCTGCGCGGTCTGACCGGCGAGCCACACACGGGTGATGAACCGCCAAGCCGCCAAGAGCGCCAAGGGAATTTGTGATTTTAGACTGTGATTGTCTGTGCTCCGCTCGTCCTCGTCCTCGTCCTCGTTCTCGGCAGGCCGCCGTCGTCGCTTGTCGTCGAGATGCGGGAAAGCCCTCGCAGAAGCGCGCCAGCACAGGTAGGGCGAGCCGTCCCCGTCACGCCGCTACGCGGTATGACCGGCGAGCCGCAGTGATGAAGCGAAAAAGCGCCAACGGTGCACCCCATCCCAGCCTAGGGTGAAGCCCTAGGAATGCCGGCGAACAAAGAAACAAGGGCTGAAAGCCCGGCCTATAACATCGTGCAGATGACGGCTTTTCCCCGAACTATGTCCCGCCCCTTCAGGGCTAGTACTTTTTTGGACTATTACCCAGGGCGTTGCCCTGGGCTGGTATGTCGCGCCCTTTCAGGGCGCAGGTTTTTTTTGGATGGACGATTATTGCGACCACTCAGTGGCTCGCAATTTAGAGGGTAAAAGCGCTGCGAAAGATTAAGCGGGTGGAGTAAGACAAGCGTGCCGATTAAGATTGGGTTTAGAGTGGGTGCTTCGCACTTTCTTGACTCCTACACCTTCGTCCCGTTCGTCCCATTCGTCCCATCATTGCCGCAAGCGAAAGATTATGCGGGTGGAGTAAGCGTGCCGATTAAGAGTGAGATTAAGAGTGGGATTAAGTGGGTGCTCCGCACTTACACCTTGTCTCCACGCTTTGTCTCTCCAGCGCCCGGTACTGCCGAACCTGCCGGCATTACCGTGGCTGATGGTATAGACGGTGCCGGGTGAACGGAGAGGCCGGAACGTGGAGCACGCCGTCCCCGGCGGTAATGTTCTCCATCCTGCGGTGATCATACCGCGGAAACCGCGGGCTCCATGTGCTTGCGAACATTCCATGAACGTTTTCAAAAAATTGACGACAGCCGGGCTTGTTGCGCGACCCCCATCGACCCCAGCCGACCCCCGTCGACGGCCATCGAGGCTGGCTATCGACGAAGCCGACAATGTGGCGCGGACATTCCTGTCTGCGGGGTGCCGCAGAACAACCGGGCGAAACAGGGCTTTTTCCCTGCTTTTAGGCTGTTTCCGTGCAGACTCCGCCGTTCCCGACCGGTCGCTGGCGGGTTGTCGGGGTGTGTAGTCCGTCGCGGGTTGTTCAGGCCAGCATTCTGAGAATCTGCTCGGCGGCTATTACCAGCAGCCCGAAGGACAGATGGGTCGCCACCTTGACC
>JAAYLN010000428.1 GCA_012521875.1 Lentisphaerota bacterium
ATGTTCTTGAGTGCGCCTTTTGTGTCCGCATCGAGCGCACGGGCATGGGATTGAGCGCCGGAGATGTCGGCGTCAATCGCCGCCACAAGACGGGATTCTCCAAGCTGTCCGATGACGACGCTGCGAAACTCCGGGACGTCCAGGGGCGCGGAGCCCAAGGTGATCAAGGGCTCGCGACGGGCCTCGGTGAATCCCGTCCGGTACGCCCAGGAAATCCACTGCGCAAGCATGGCGAGCGTGCCGCGCGTCTGCTGGTACTGGGAGAGTGCCTGCCACTTCCTCTGGAACACGGAGAGCGTGGCCGGATGGAAGGGATAGCACGTCTCGAACCGTCCGCGCAGGTATTCCCGAGCCTTTGCCTCTGTGGCTGATGTGTCCACCGCCGTCCATTCGGGCGGCAGTTGTGCGCGGCGCTCGAAGCACCAGTCGGCATAGGCCTTTGCCACGGACTTGCGGACGCGGTCGCTGCCAATGTCCTCGAACAGCCGCCGCCTGACCACCTCGCTGATCTCCGTCTCGTCGTTGGCGATCAGATCCTTGGCGACGCGCCGGACCACCTTGGTGATCTTGTCCTGCCACTGCATGTCCCAGTCCGTCATCTCGACCTGGCTGCGGGGCAGGCTGATCACTGCCGCGCCACGCGTTATGCCTGTGGTGGCCACGGTCAGGTTTTGGATAAAGGCGTGGAACTGGTCGGCCATGCCCCGATGGCGGTTCAGGTAGTTCAGCACCTCGTCGAACAGAATCAGCACCGGGCCGTCGGCCGCCTGGAAGACGCGTCCCAGCGCCTCGGTCCCCGGAGGTGTGGTCTTCGCCGCCGCGCCCAGTTCCTTGACGCCCTTGTCACCGGCCAGTTGCCGGGCGATGTCAATCCAGGGCGTCTCGCGCCCTTCCTTCGGGTCCCAGGCGTTGCCCACGAACGCGGCGACACGGGCCTGCGGCACCGCGCCGATACCGGCTTCCTTGAGAAGACCGTCAACACCCTGGAACTCGACGGCTTTTGCACCGGTCGTCGCCAGATGGTAGAGCGTGGTCAGCGTATGCGTCTTGCCGCCGCCGAACTGGGTGATGAGCGTCATGACCGGCGCGGTGTTCGCCGTTTCGCCAGACAGCCGACGGAGCACCATGCCCGCGTGCTCGCGGAGCGCCCGTGTGAAGCAGGTACGGGCGAAGAACAGCCTGGGTTCGCGGTAGTCCTCCGGCGCGGTCTTGCCGATGACCTGCTCCAGGTGGATGGCAAACTCATCCGGGTTGAAGGAACGGCCCTCGCGGACCTCCTTGCGCGGCGTTGCGATTTTGTACCAGTGTTCCATTTCAGTTCCTTTCACCACGGAGACACAGAGAGCACAGAGGGTTCATAGGATTCTCCTGCGGATGCCGTCTTTCAGGACCGGCACGTTGAAGTTGATCAGCAACCCGAGTTTCCATCCGCCCAGTTTCAGATAGGTCAACAACTGCGCCTCGTGAATCGGCTCGATGGCTTCCACGGCTTTGATTTCGACAACCACCGTGCCCATGACCAGCAAGTCGAGCCGGTATCCACAATCGAGTCTGGTTCCCTTGTACTCAACCGGCAACGGGCGCTGTCTCTCGAACGGAATCTCACGCAATGACAGCTCGCGACATAGGCACTCTTCGTAGGCCGACTCAAGCAACCCCGGCCCAAGCGCCCTATGCACTTCTATCGCCGCCCCAATGACCTGTTCAGTTATCCTATTCAACTCCATCTCTGTGCCCTCTGTGTCTCTGTGGTGCGTCTTCATCTCGGCACCGCCAGAAGCATGGCGTCCAGCAAGCGTTTCTCTTCACTTCCGGTTGGGTAGAGAGCCGACAGAGCGTTCGCCAGCCGCAGGAACTCCGGCCCGCGCTGTTGCTCGGCTTTGATGAGTGCTCGGAGTCCGTTCGCCTGGCCGCTGGCCTGCAATAGCATGGCGGCGTGAACCCGGTCGAGGGTGGTCGCCGTATGCTCGGTCTTCATTTCAAGGTCGCGGCCGTCCGTGGCGATTCGGCCCCGGCGTCCCCGAATCTTCGGGACGCTCTCTTCGACCATCTCCGGGAAGAGCCACTGCTGCAAATCCTTCTGCGGGTCATGCTCCAGCAAGTCAGCCACGGCGTCCGCGCCGTCGTCCCCGAAAAGCTGCTTGGCGCGTTCGGAGACGGCCAGGAGACGCACCACGCCCTTCTTCGTCTCGATGATGCGGCCTTCCCATTTGGGCAAGTCCACGCCAAGCGGCTGCGCAAAGCGACGCGCCACGTCGAAAACGAGCGAAAAGCCTTTGCACCGCAGAGGCGCAGAGGACGCAGAGTCTTCGTCGTCTGTTTCTTCGGCTTCTTCCTCCGCGATCTCCGCGTCTCTGCGGTGAG
>JAAYLN010000463.1 GCA_012521875.1 Lentisphaerota bacterium
CCGGGCCATCAGAGCGCGGCCGAGTCGCTCATGCGCACCGTCATGCGCCTCTCGCGCGAGCGCCAGTACGAGCTGCTGCTGCCGCAACTTTATTGCAGCTGTATCACCGCTGCTATTGGGCGGTGGTCAGAGGCCATACGCTCATCCACGACCTTGTGTTCATACGAGAAGGCAGGTAACCCTTTAACCACAAATTTTAGGTGTTATGCACTCAATGGCGCATAAACTAGGCTCCTTCCATCACATTCCTCACGGCATAGCCAACGCCCTAATGATGGAAGAAGTCCTACGCTTTAACGCAAACCCCATCCCGAGAAAAATGGGCACATTCCCGCAGTATGACCATCCTCATACCCTCGAGCGTTATCTTGAGATAGCAAGTGCTCTAGGGATAGATGGAAATTCCAAGGAAGAACAGTTTGAGAATTTCCTAAAAGCATTAAGAGAGCTAAAGGCCAAAGTAGGAATCAAGCCATCCATTCGCGATTATGTTCCTGATGAAGCTGATTTTCTTGCTCGACTTGATGATATGACAGAGCAAGCCTTTGACGACCAGTGTACTGGCGCCAATCCTCGCTATCCATTGATGGAAGAGATAAAGGAAATGTATTTACACGCCTACTATCAATCGTGACAATTAGCCCCTAAAAAGTTAAGAAGCGAAAGTTAATAGGTAGTGCGTTATTGTGCGCCTTTAGCGCAGTACACGAAAGTTGAATTAGTGTTGAATCGCCAACGCGATTGAAGCGTCGCTGCACGCCCCTGAGGCTCCGCCTCGGTGGTGCGCATAGCGACGCTTCACCTTTATGGGGTTCGTGAATTGGAAAGGCCTGTCGCCAGAAAAGGTAATAGGCAATAGGTAATAATGAATAGGTAATAGGTAATAGTGAATAGGTAATAGGTAATAGTGAAGAATTTTTGTAGTTTTTAGGTTAAGTTTTTTGTGCCTTTTGCGAAGTACACAAAAAGGAGAACTTTTGCAATTTAATAACGGATAAGTTAAAAATTTTCCCACAAAGAACGCAGAGGAAATTGAAGCGTCGCTGCACGCCCCTGAGGCTCCGCCTCGGTGGTGCGCATAGCGACGCTTCACCTTTAATCGTATTAAATCCAGAGACCGGACGATCGGTCACCATAAAACGGGCACCTGTCATCCTGCCGAGCGTATCAGATAATAGATTCGCCGCCGTGCGGAGCCCATTTGTTGCACCATCCTGCACAACAATGACCGCCTTCGCCTGCCCATTGGTCGCGAAAAGAAACTCGTGTGCGGCATTAACTGCAATTGGCATTGCAACAACAGCTGCGACTAATAATGCCAAGAATTTTTGTTGATTCACTTTCATTGTTCTTTCCTATTGTCCTTACCTGTTACTGAACTTAAAACTTTATTACTTCACTGTAAATCGACTTACCCTTACCGCCAAAGGCATTAGCGGGTGTGACAGAAAATCTGATGTTAGTCTTTGCAGGAATATTGCGGGCAGGAATCGTCGCCTTGGTATCAACCCAATGAGACCGCGCAAAGAAACCGTTTGAGGGGTAGACATTCTTGGAAAAGCAAGACTGCCAACCGTTTGTTCCTTCCTTCTCAACTCCTACGATATAATGCGAGAGACGCCCTCCGCGTTTGCCATCCACGGCATTGGGGAAGCTCAAGGTTGTGGCGCAAGTGCGACCTGTTCCGGGTGCATTAGTATTCGATAGCGTAACAGTTATCTCAGCACTACCCTTAAAAGCCGGAGCCTTGCAATTCTTTGTACGATAATCAATCGAATATGGCTTAACAGCCTCGGGGCGATAATCAATTGGGATTGACCACTTAGGAGCCAGTTCCTCATGGTGGTAAAAATCTCGACGGCGCACATCAACACGGTCGTCATAAACCTCAACCAAAAGGCCTTGACGAACCGAACCGTTAGGATAGGGCTGCCTTTCAATTCCGGGAGTCATACTAGGGTAATAAAGCGACCCTGTTCCAATTGAAACAAAACCATCCTGCCAAATTGTGCGTTCATCATTGATAAGATGATGCGAGTGGCCTGAAAAAGCTATTACATTAGGATAATTCGTCAAGACCGACACCGAAGAGCCATTATCCTGCCCCCAAGCCTTAACACCATGGCAAGTCAGCTTTGGATGAGGATGCTGGAAATAGAAGATCGGCTTATTGGTTGAAAGATTCAGGCTCTTCATATAATCAGCGAGCCCCTCAACCTCGCCACCCCATCCAATAATATTCCAATGAGAGCCGACAAAGTCATATCCCTTTACATTTTTATAGAAATGCGAAGAATACTCCTCGTTGAAGAGACGCTTCCACATTGCCGGAAGATTGGTGTTAAAGGCCTCGGAGAAGAATAGCGCTTGAGCGTTTGTCTGAAGCATACCCGACTCACCAGCCAACTTGGCGATTTCCGCTACATTTGTACCGCAATCAAAAACCTTGCGTTCAAATGACTTTAGCCCCTTCAAAACCGGAGCCGCTTTAGCGGCAGGGACATTGTACATGACTGCATGATAAGCCTTATTCACCGCATTTGTTATATCCAATCGCACTTTATCGATGGAATGTTTACCATTGGCGACACCCCTAATCTTATTAGGCGCCAGACCATTGCATGAGCCGATGATATAATATGCTCCCTCATCATCATGATTTCCGGTAACAAAAAAGGGAACAACAGGCTCTCCATCTGAGCGCCTATTATCCTTAAAGACAGAAAACCAAACGCGAGCAAACTTTTCAAGCTCCATATTCATCGTCTGGTCGGTGATATCACC
>JAAYLN010000429.1 GCA_012521875.1 Lentisphaerota bacterium
ATCAGGCATGAGCATGCCCGCGCCACGCGCCAGCTCGCGCTCCAGCCGCAGCGCCATCTCCAGCGGCGTGGCGGGAGCCGGGCGCGGCGCGCGGACGGGGCGGGCGACTGCCGCGCCCGCCTGCGCCCGCGCGTAGCCCGAGGCGAGAATGACGGCCGCGGCGACTAGCGCCGCCGCGAGAAGCAGCAGGATGACCTGCCTGCCGTTCCTTTTGCCGTTCTTCATCGTCATCCTTTTCCGTCATGCACAAGCTGGAGCCGCGCTACCGTCTTATTCTTGCCTGCCGTCTACCTCCCGCCACAGATCCGCGAGGGTGCGCTCCAACGGGTAGGCGGGCTGCCAGCCGAGGGCGCGCAGGCGGGTGGTGTCGAGCGTCGGTACGGCATCGGTGGGGCGGTAGCGGGAGGGCTCCACGTGCGTCACGGGAGTGACCCCGGCGATCCTGGCAAGTTCTGTCAGAAGGGTGCCGATACGCACGTGATTGCCGGAGGAGATGTTGTAGATGCCACCGGTCTCGCCCTTCTCCAGCAGCAGAAGGTAGGCCGCCACCACGTCGCGGACATCGCTGAAGTCGCGTTCGCTGTCGAGGTTGCCGACGGCGATCGACGTCAGGCGCCCGTCGCGGAAGTCGCGGATGGCTGCGGCGAAGGCGGGCGCGACGAACTTCGGCGCCTGTCCCGGCCCGGTGTGGTTGCCGGGACGGGCGATGACCAGATTGAGGTTCTGGTGTGCCGCCAGTTCCTGCAGGGCGGCCTCGGCGCGCGCCTTGGAGCCTGCATAGGGCGAGGCGGGGTCGAGGGGCTCGCTCTCGCGGCGTGCGCCGGTCAGGTTCCGCGTGCCGTAGACCTGGGAGGTGGAGATGAAAAGCAAGCGCGCGCATGGCACGTGGTGCAGCAGGGCTTGCGCCACATGCAGCGTCCCCGCGACGTTGATGGAGTCAAGCGCCAGCGGGTCGCGGGCCGCATCGGGCACAAAGGAGATGCCGGCGAGATGGATGCAGGCGTCGGGCTTTAACCGCCCGATGGCGGCATCGACGGCCCCGGCATCGCGGATATCGAGTGCCGCAATGCCGGCCGACTCGTCGGCACGACTGTCCGTGGGCAGGGGCTCGTGGCCTGCCGCGCGCAGCGAGGACAGGAGATGGCGGCCTACGAACCCCGCCACTCCCGTTACCAGGACACGCATGGTGGCTAGCCCTGCATCTCGCGGCGTACGCGCTCGAGATCGGCATCAACCATCATCTTAACCAACCCCTCGAAGTCGACCGTAGGCTTCCAGCCGAGGACGCGGCGCGCCTTGCTGGAGTCGCCCAGCAGCAGTTCAACCTCGGCCGGCCGGATGAATCTGGGATCGATCTGCACATGCGCCTCCCAGTCGAGCCCCACGTGCGAGAAGGCCACCTCGCACAGCTCGCGGACGGTATGCGTGGCGCCGGTCGCGATGACGTAGTCGTCGGGTTTATCGGCCTGGAGCATCATCCACATGGCGCGCACGTAGTCGCCCGCGAAGCCCCAGTCGCGCTTGGCGTCCAGGTTGCCCATGGAGATGGTCTGCTGCAGGCCGAGCTTGATGCGCGCCACACCGTCGGTGACCTTGCGCGTGACGAACTCCTTGCCGCGCCGGGGGCTCTCGTGGTTGAAGAGGATGCCCGAGACGGCGAAGAGGTCGTAGCTCTCGCGGTAGTTGATGGTGATGTAGTGGCCGAAGACCTTGGCCACGCCGTAGGGGCTGCGGGGGTAGAAGGGGGTATTCTCGGTCTGGGGCGTCTCGCGGACGTGTCCGAACATCTCGCTGCTTGATGCCTGGTATAAGCGTGCCTGGGGGCAGACGCGCCGCATGGCCTCCAGCATGCGCACGACACCGACGGCCGTGTATTCGCTGGTGAGGATGGGTTGCGTCCAGGATGTGGGTACGAACGACATGGCCGCGAGGTTGTAGATCTCGTCCGGCTTCACCTTCTGCATGAGCTCGATCAGCGACAGCTCATCAAGGAGGTCGGCCTGATGGAGCTCGATCTTGTCGCGCAGATGGTTGATGCGCTCGAAGTTCTCGGTACTGGCGCGGCGCACCATGCCGTGGACCTTGTAGCCCTTCTCCAGAAGAAAATCGGCCAGATAGGAGCCATCCTGCCCGGTAACGCCGGTGATCAATGCTGTGCGACTCATGGTCAATCCTTTCCTTGCGAACCGGCCGCAACGCGTTGCCAGGCCTGACGCAGGTGGCGCAGACCCGCGGCCAGGGCTGCGGGAGTTACAGCGGCCGCCGGTTCAAAGACATGTAGTATAGCGGGATTTGCAAAAAAGCCATAGTCCGAAAATGCGATGCCCCCTGCTACCGGTGCCTGGTGGTCTAGCATGAGCCCGCGCACGTCATGGATATGCACGCCGGCCGTCAGCGGCAGCAGGTGGCGGGCGGTGGCCACCGGATCGCCAAAACCGGCATTGGCCATCACCTGACCATGACCTATATCGTGCCAGTAGCGCAGCGGTGAGCCCTGGTATTCCATGGCAAGCTGCATCATCTCGTCCGGGGCGGGCAGGGCATCGAAGGATGGGAGGTTCTCAAGGGCGAGCACGACGCCCGCATGTGCGCAGAGCGGGAGCATCTCGTCCAGGCTGCGCCGCAGGGCGTCCAGATGGCGTCCGATGTGGCGCGCGCGACCGCGGAACATCAGATTGCGGTTCCAGCGCGAAAGCCAATGGTGGGTGGTGCCGTGCTCGATGTCATGCACATGCCGTGCCCAGCGGCGTCCGACCGGCACGCGGCCGGCATGCACCACGATGGCGCGCGCACCGACAGCCACGGCAAGATCAAGCGTGCGCCGCAGGTGGAAGGTGGAGAGCCGCCGGATGTCCTCCTCGACGGAGGCCGGCAGGAAAAGCTCGGGATGTCCGCTGGGCGCCCCGATCGGCACCGGCGAGTAGGCATGCACGCTGCCGACCGTGGCTGTTCCGTCATGCAGACGGCTCAGGAGACCCGGTATCTGCATCTCCTGGAAAGCGTAGCCGATCTCGAGGCTCGTGAAGCCCAGTTCGACGATCTCGTCCACGACCGCCGCACCATCGGCGTGACGCGCACTGTTCCAGTTTGTCGAAAGCGCGTAATCCATCAGGGCTCTATTAAAACAAAAAAGGCTCCCCCGGAAAAGATCCGGGAGAGCCGGTAATGATCAAGTCTGTTCCGACGCCGGCATCAGGAAGAGCGGCGCGACATGGAACGCGAGCGGGCGCGGGCCGACTTGCGCCGCCGCTTCTCGCTGGGCTTCTCGAAGTACCGGTTTGCCCGGATCTGCTTCATCAGACCCTCCTTGTCGAGGATCTTCTTCAAGCGCTTGAGTCCGCGGTCAACCGTCTCGCCACGTTTCAGACGAATCTGGATCATTGCCATTCACCCCCTTTGCAGGGTACGCCCGCAGTTTCAATGCCATCCAATGGCCGAACCTGCCTCAGGCGGTAAAGTTGCCACTTTAGCATAATGGTACGGGTATGGTCAATTAGTTTCGCCCAACATTAGTTTCGCGCAATAGTTTCGCGCAAGCCCGCCGGCGCGGCGGCAGGTTTGCTATTCCGGTTCTGGCACGCCTTATGCTAAACTCATTCCAATGACACGTGAGAATGGCTTTATCCCTAAAGACGGGCTGATCGTACTGGCGGTTGGCGCGCTGTTGCTGGCGCTGGTGCTGTATGCCGCCAATCTCTGGCTCGGCAACCTGAATCAGGACGAGGGGTGGTATCTCTATGCCGCGCTTGAAAACGCCGCCGGTCGTCTGCCGTACCGCGACTTCTTCTTCTCGCAGGGGCCGCTCATGCCGCGCGTCTATGGCCTGCTGGCACCCTTGTGGGCACCCGCCGGCGTGGCCGGCGGACGCGCGCTCACGGCACTTTTCGGCCTCTGCGGTGCCCTCCTGGCGGGATGGCTGGCCGCGCGCGGCGCGCCGCGCGGGCGTTGGCTGGCCTGCGGTATCACCGCCTTCCTGCTGACCGGCTGCAACGTCTATCACAGCTACTTCACCACCATTCCCAAGACCTATGCGCTGGCCTCGCTGCTGCTGCTGGCGGGGCTGGCGGCGCTCTGGAATCCCGATCAGCTGCGCGCGGCATGGCGCGCCGCGCTCGGCGGGCTGCTGCTGGCGGGCGCGGCCTGCACGCGCCTCTCGCTGGGGATCGCCCTGCCGGTGGCCGGCCTCTATCTGCTCTTTTATGCGCGCCGCTGGCGCTGGGTCTGGTTCGCCTTCGGCCTCGGCGGCCTGGCCGGACTGGCCCTGCTGCTCGGGCCGCCGCTGCTGCACGCGCGCGATGCCTTCCTCTTCTCCAACTTCTTCCACACCTCGCGCGGTACCGAGGGACTGCTCTTCGCCGCCGGTTCCGTCTCGCGGCTACTCCGCCACTACCTGCCGCTAGCGGCACTGGTGCTGGCCACCCTGGCGCTGTTCGGTTGCAGGGAGCGCGCGACGCGCGCTCCCGACGATACGGAGGCGCCGCCGCCGCCGGGCCTCACCCTCGCCCTGTCGGTCTTCGTGGCCGTCTTTGTGGTGCATCTGCTGAGCCCCTTTCCCTACGATGACTACCAGGTGCCTATCATGCCGCTGCTGGCGATCGTCACCGCCACGCTCTTCTGGCGTGTGCTGCCGGTAGGCGGGAACGGCGCGGCCGAATGGCGGCGGCAGTGCGTGCTGGTGGCCGTGCTGCTCGTGTGGGCCGCGCTGGGGGCGGGCACCTCGACGCTCAACGAGGAGTGGATGATCGTCGGAAAGGATCGCCTCTGGATCATCAGGAAGGAGCAGCCCGATCTGGCACTGCTGCGCACCACGGCGCGCAAGATTGCCGCGCAGGTGCCGCCGGACAAGCCGCTGCTGACGCAGGACACCTATCTGGCGGTCGAGGCCGGGCGGCGTGTGCCGCCGGGCTTTGAGATGGGGCCCTTCAGCTACTTCCCGGAACTCGACGATGCGGATGCCGCGCGCTACAACGTGCTTAATGAACGGCGCATGAGGGAGGCGCTCGCCGCGGGCGAGGCGCCGGTGATCGCCCTCAGCGGCTACGGCCTGGCGCTGGCGGCACCGGTCATGACACCCGTGCCCGAAGAGCAGGTCGCCGCATTTCTGGAGATCATCGGCCGGGGCTACCGGCTCGATCGCACCATTGAACACTTCGGCCAGGCACACACTCCCTTGAGAATCTGGATTCGCAAATGACCGAGACCGCTCCGCGCAAGAGTCTGGCCCGGCGCGTCATGCGGGCCGGTATCGCCGTCGGCATAGCCCACCTGCTCTTCAAGCTGGCCGGTATCGTGCAGGCGTGGGCCATGGCGCGCTACCTGCCCGCCGAGGTCTACGATGCCAGCTATGTGGTGGCCTTCGAGGGGGTGATCTTCAGCCTCTTCCTGATCGGCGAGGAATCGCTGGCGCCCGCCTGCCTGCCGACCTTCATGTCCGAGCTCGACAACGTCGGCGAGCGCGCGGCCTGGCGCTTTGCCAGCACGCTGCTCGTGCTGCAGGGGCTCGTGCTGCTTGCGGTGGTGGCGGTGCTGGTGGCTTTCCCGGGCTGGATCACGCGTATCTGGACGCACTGGTCGGAGGCCACCCATCCGGAAGCCTTCACGCTGGCGGCCTCCAGCGTGCGGCGGATGGCACCGGGGCTGATCGGGCTCTCGCTGGGCTCCACCACCTACGTGCTGCTCAACGCCTACAAGCGCTTCTTCCTGGCCGCCGCCGGCGACGCCCTCTGGAAGTTCGTCGTGGCCGGCGCGCTGATTGCCGGTATGGGGCTGCTGGGGCTGGGGGTCGAGGTGCTGATCTGGGGCATCGTCGCGGGCAGCGTGCTGAAGCTGCTGACCCACCTCTACGGTCTGCGCGACAAGCTGCACCTGTTGCGTCCCGCCATCGATCTGCGCCATCCGGCCCTGCGGCGCATGCTGTGGCTGGCGCTGCCGCTGCTCGTGGGCATTATCGTTGCCAAGCTCCGTGACAACATCAACAACGTATATCTCCTGAGCAAGCTCGATTCGGCCGGCCTGATGCAGGCCAATTCCATGGGGCGCAAGCTCCAGGCCTCGATCCACTTCCTTGTGCCGTACTCGCTTTCTATTGCCGTGTTCCCCTTCTTCTGCGAGCTGGTGGACCGGGACGACCGGGAGCAGCTCGGCGCCTTCATCACGCGTTCCGGGCGCCACCTGCTGGCCATCTTCCTTCCCTTTGCCTGCATCGTCGCGGCGCTTTCCCTGCCGCTGACCGACCTGCTCTTCGCCGGCGGGCGTTTCGACAATGTGGCGGTACAGCGTACCGCGGTCTCCATGGCCTGCTACACCTTCATGCTGCCGGCGGCGGCGATCGAGGCCCTGCTGATGCAGGCCTTCTTTGCCAACCGGCGCATGGTGGCGGTGACGGTTGTGGGCATCGTCTTCTCCTCCCTGAGCATGCTGATCAGTTGGATGGGGCTGCACTGGTGGGGCGGACGGCATCTGCTGGTGCTGGGGACGATCGCGGGTGGTGTGGCGCTGACGCGCGCCCTCAAGAGCTGGGTGCTCGTCCTGCTGCTGGGACGCAAGGTGCCGGTCTTTCCGCTGGCTTCGACGCTGGGGTTTCTGGTACGTCTTACGCTGGTCTCGGTTGCGGCTGGCTTTGCCGCCTGGGCTGCCGCGCGCCTTGGGGCGGATCTGCTGGGCGCTGCGGTGGGCAACCGGATTGCGGATCTGGTGCAGCTCGCGGCGGGGGGCATTGCGGCACTTGTCGTTGGTGGCGCGGCCGCGGCTCTGCTGCGTCTGGGCGAGCCGCAGGAACTATTGCAACTGGTGTGGCGTGCCCGCGCGCGCAAGCGTGCGGCGGGTGGAGCAGGGGAGTAGGGGAATATGCCACGGGTACTTCAGGTTTTAGAGGCAACCATCGGCGGGACACGCCGTCATTTGCGTGAGCTGGCCTTCGGGATGCAGGGCGCCGGCTGGGATGTCAATGTGGCCTACGGTCTGGGACGCGACCCCGGCTTTGCACGGGATCTGGCGCGCTTCGAGCTGGCCGGTATCCACACGCACCTGTTCCCGATGATACGGCGTCCCGCGCCGGTGGTTGATCTGGCCGCCCTCAACCGCCTCACCGCCCTGCTGCGCCGCCTGAAGCCCGACCTGATCCACGCCCACAGCTCCAAGGCCGGCTTCATCGCCCGCATGGCCGGTCGGCGGGTGGCTATTCCCGTGCTCTTCACGCCGCATGTCTTTGCCTTTGACATGCGGGTGTCCCCGCTGCTGCTCAGTGCCTACCGCAAGGTGGAGCAGAAGCTGATGCCGCACACCGCCTGCCTCATCGCGGTGTCGCGGGCCGAGGAGGCGGCGGCGCTCGCGCTGGGATATGCTCCCGGGCGCGTGCGGTACATTCCCAACGGCATTCCGCTCTCGCCGGACTACACCCCGCCGCCGCTGGCCGAGCGGCGCTACGATCTGGTCTTTATCGGGCGCTTCTGCCGCCAGAAGGGGATCGATCTGATGATCGAGGCGCTGGAGGTGCTGCTGAAGCGGCGTCCCGACCTGCGTGTCGCGGTCATGGGTAGCGGATCGCGAACCTGCGAAAGGCATTTGGCGGAGCTGCCCGGCTGGATAACCCGCCAGCCGTTCGACGAGGCGGAGGCTGTCGAGCATCTGCTGGAGCAGAGCCGTGTGCTGGTCATGCCGTCGCGCTGGGAGGGCATGCCCTACCTGCTGCTCGAGGCCATGGCTTCGGGCACGGCGGTGGCCGCCGCGGATGTCGGCGGCATGACGGATGTCGTCACCGATGGCCGGGAGGCGCTGCTCTTCGCACCGGAGTCCGTGCCCGCCATCTGCCAGACGGTCGAGCGCCTGCTCGACGACGAGACCCTGCAGCAGCGTCTGGTTGATGCGGGGCTTGCACGGGTGCGGGATTTCACGCTGGAGCGCATGATTGAAACTACGCGCGCCTGCTACGAGGAGTTTAGGCAATGAGCAAAAAGGACAACAAGACCTGTAGTAAAATATGTGATAATGAATGCTGCGTGGTGGCGGCACGCGTGGTGCAGGGGCACCGCGTGGCTTCCGGCGAGAATGGCGATCCCCGCTACCCCGGCGGTACCATCCGTATGCAGCAGCCCTACTTCAAGGCGCTGGGACTCGACCTTTTCGGATTCTACCACGGAACCGTCAATGTGGACATTGCTCCCAGTGCCTACAACGTGGAGAAGCCGCGGCACACCTTCCGTCAGGTGGCGTGGCATCCGACGGCACCGGCGGAGGATTTCTCCTTCATTGATGTCGAGGTGCTCGGTCTGGGTGAGGAACCGGTGAAGGGCTTCATCTACTACCCGCATCCCGACACCAAGCCCTGCCATTTCCAGAAGGCAACGGTACTGGAGCTGCTGCTGCCCTTCATCCCGACCCTGCGCTACGGCATGGATTTGCAGTTGCGCATCCCGGCCAGTCAGATGACCATCAGCACCCCGTAAAGGAAACCCTGCTCAATGAAGACCACCCAAACCCTTCTGCTCGACGACTGGCGCTTTACGCTGGGAGATCCGCCGGGTGCCGCCGCGCCCGCCCGGCGGAAGCGAGGCCGCGACGAGCGCGGCGGCGGTACAGGGTGATGCGGCCGAGCTGGCGCTGCATGTACCGCAGCCGCGTGCCTGGACGCCCGAATCGCCTACGCTCTACACGCTGCGGCTCGAGCTGCGCGATGACAACGGTGCCACCCTTGACGTGCTGGAGCAGCGTATCGGCATCCGTACCGCCCGCGTGACGGAGCGCGGCTTCGAGCTCAACGGCGAGGTGCGCAAGTTCCGCGGCGTGAGCATGCACCACGACTTCGGGCCGCTGGGCGCGGCCTTCAACAAGGACGCCTTCCGCCGCAAGGTGCGCATCCTCAAGGATCTCGGCTGCAACTCGATCCGCACGGCCCACAACATGCCCGCACCGTGGCTGGTCGAGCTCTGCGACGAGCTGGGCATGATGGTCTGTGCCGAGTCGTTCGATGTCTGGTACACCTGCAAGTGCAGCAACGACTACGCCAAGTTCTTCCGTGAGCACTGGCGGCAGGATCTCGCCGATCTTGTATTGCGCCTCCGCAACCACCCCTCGATCGTGATCTGGTCGCTGGGCAACGAGATGCGCGACCAGGATACCGACGAGGGTGTCGTCCTTGCCCGCGAGATACAGGAGCATTGCCGCGCGATGGATCCTACGCGCCCGATGACCTACGGTGTGCATGTTCCCGACATCGCCATCAAGTGGGGCGTGATGCAGCTTAGCGATGTGGCGGGCGTCAACTACAAGCTCGACCGCTTCGAGGCCGTCCGTGCCGTGGCGCGGAAGGGTGTTGTCCTTAGTGTGGAGTCGGCCTCGGCCGTATCGATCCGCGGCGTCTACAAGTTCCCCGCCGAGCCGCAAACCTTCAAGGCCTATCCCGACGGCCAGTGCTGCAGCTACGACCTCCAGTGGGGACCGTGGGGCAATCCGGTTGATGACGACTTCGCCATGCAGGAGGATCACGCGTGGACGATGGGACAGTTCGTCTGGTCGGGCTTCGACTATCTCGGCGAGCCGTCGCCCTACGATGCCTACTGGCCCTCGCGCTCCTCCTACTTCGGCATCATTGATCTGGCCGGTCTGCCCAAGGACCGCTACTGGCTCTACCGCAGCCAGTGGAACCCCGACTCGCCGACGCTCCACGTGCTGCCGCACTGGACGTGGCCCGGACGCGAGGGAGAGGTCACCCCGGTTTTCTGCTACACCACCTGGCCCGAGGCCGAACTCTTTATCAATGGCCGCAGCCTGGGCCGCAAGGGCAAGGATCCCGCCTCCCGCTTCGACCGCTACCGCATCAGATGGCTGGAGGCGGTCTACGAGCCGGGCGAAATCCGCGTCGTGGCCTACGACGGGAACGGCAAGGCCGTGGCGGAAAAGACCGTCCGTACCGCCGGTGCGCCCAGTCAGGCCACGCTGGTGGCCGAGCGCACGGAGATACCGCGCTCGCGCGCCGGCGACACGCCTGCGCTGGCCTTCATCGAGGTTGATGTGGTGGATGCCGACGGTACATTGTGCCCCGATGCGGATTGCTACTTCACGTTTACCGCGGGCGGCGCGATCAGCTTCAAGGGTGCCTGCAACGGCGATGCCACCTCGCTGCAGTCCTTTACCGCCGGGACGATGCGCGCCTTCCACGGCAGGCTCGTGGCGGTGGTCGAGGCCGCGCGGACACCCGGAAGCGGTACGCTTACAGTGACGGCGGCCGGCTTGCCCGAGAAGCGGATCGACTTCCGTGTGGTTTAGTGCAGGGATGATGCCTGCCGCTGCCACCGAGGTGTTTTTTTTCTCACGGAGGCACGGAGGCACGGAGACACGGGGGCGCGGGCAGTAGGCGATGGCTGCCGCCGGTGGCGGCAGGGCGGCATGCGTGCCGCCCGTACAAGAATGCCAAAATCGTTGAAAGCTGCCCGCCGGCACGTGGCACGGGCATCCTGCCCGTGGTCCATCCATGGGCGGGACGCCCATGCCACGAGGTGCAAGCCCCTCTCAAGTGTAAGCGCGGAGCACCCACTTAATCCCACTCTTAAACTCACACTTAATTGGTACGCTTAAACCACCCGCTTACTCCCACTCGGCTTCGCTCTCGGCTCTGCCGAGTCATTCTCGTTGCGCCGGATCTCCGTGTCCGGCGGTTGGAACAGCTTGCGCCAAGGCTCATGCAAGCCCTGAAGGGGCGCAACATACCAGCTCAGGGCAACGCCCTGGGTAACGATGCGAAAAGCGACTAGCCCTGAAGGGGCGGGATATAGCGTCATTGAAATGGGCTTATCTGCCGGATGATAAGCTGGGTCTTCAGCCCTTGTCTTCATTCGAGTCGGAGTCCCTTCAGCCGGAAGCCAACAAGGGCCTTCAGGCCCGCGAAGCCCTTTTTCCTTCGGAAAAAGGGGGCATGGGAACGGGGCTGAAGCCCCTGAACCACTTCCGCCTGAAGGCGGTACTCCGGCCGGGGCTGCTAGTCGGAATATTGACTATAACTTGGCGCTCTTGGCGTCTTGGCGGTTCATCGCCTTTGTGCGGCTCGCCGGTCATGCCGCGTAGCGGCGTGACGGGGACGGCTCGCCCTACCTTTCTGTTGCTGTACCGCGAGCTTGTGCCGGGGCGGCGGGCGGGGTGGTTCGGTACAGGCGGCAGCGAATGTGAACGGAATGCCGCAACGTAATGACCACCGCCTGCCTGTCGGCAGACAGGTCCCCGGCGGGTGGCGTTCTCCATATCATGTGTCAATGCCTCGTTGGTTCGGTCTTCCGAGAACAGTGCCTGCTTGCAGTTGTACGCTTGCAGTCTGCCCTGCCACTGCCTACTGCCACTCCTCCGTGTCCTCCGTGCCTCCGTGAGAGACTCTCCACAGGTCTCGAGGACGAGGATCAAGCAGCCCTCAATCCCGGCGACGGCTATTCTTCCGCTGCCGGTTCTTCTGCCGCCGGCGCAGGCGCCGGCGTATCCTTCTTCTTGGCGGGTGGCTCTTCCCACTTCTCGCCCATCGGCACGATGAAGAAGGTGCTCGCACCCTCGATGCGGTTGCCGGTTGTGCTGCCGGCGACTTCGCCCTGGCCCATGATCGGGGCGCCGTCGTCCTCGTAGTCGACACGCTGCTGGTAGCAGTAGGTGTCGGCGGGGCCGGTGCCGACGTTAGGACGGAACATTGCATGGTAGGCGCACCAGATTTCCGAGCCGTCGGGCGAGGAGAAGAAAGAGGCGTGTCCCGGGCCGTGGATCTGCGCGCGCCGGTCGCGCTCCTCGGTGCGGCTGTTGATGCGGTTGCCTGGAACCAGGAAATCCTTGGCGCCGCGGCGTCCGCCCCAGGAGGAGTTGCGGAGCACATCAGTACCGGCGAGCTCGCGGATCATCATCTTGCCGCTATTGCTCCAGCGGCCGTTGCAGGAGTATATCAGGAAGGTGCGCCCGTCCTTCTGGATAAAGGCGGGGGCCTCGAAGATATCGCTCGTGCTATTGGCCGTGACGACGGGGATCGGTTTCACATCGGGATCGAAGGAGAGGTAGTCCTTCATCTTGCGCAGCTCGATCTGCGTACCGGCGATCTGGCGCGCGTAGGCCATGTAGAGGACGCCGTCGTGGCCGGTGAAAATCGTCGGGTCGAGGGCCGAGATGGTCTTGTCGAGGATTCCCTTGAACTCGAATCCGCCGAAGGGATCGTCACCCTTCGACTGTAGCACGAAGAGGCGGTTCTCGGAGGCTTCGATCATGTCGGTGAAGCCGCGGTCGCTCTTGAGCGACGTGCTTGCTCCTCCGTCCATGAGATCGATCATGCCGCCCATGTCGCCGAGTTCGGCATCGAGCGCCTTGTTTCCTCCGGTGGAGAGGGTTATGCCATCCGAGCCGCTGGCGTAGATGTACCATTTGCCATCGGTTCCCTTGTGGAGCTCGGGGGCGGTGATGTTGCCGACGATGGGGGCATCGCCCTTCTTCTTGGGCGGACGCCACGCGATGCAGCGGTCCCCGGCGGCCTCGGTGTTGACGAGCTTGTTGGCCACGCGTCCGCGGCGGATTTCGATCTGGTCGCCGTAGGCGGGCGTGCAGAGGAAGTAGTAGTAGCCGGACTCCTTGTCGAAGGTCACAAAGGGATCCTGCACGGGGGTTTCGGATATGGGGTTCTGGAAAGTCCACGGCGGCGGCTTGCCGTTGACCCTGAGGATCTCGCCGTGGTGGGTGCGGTTGAGAATGCTGCCCTGTCCTTCACCGAACCAGCCGGCGCGGTACTTCCGGCAGAAGTGGGCGAGCTGCTGGTAGTAATCCTCGCGCGAGGGCAGCGGCAGGATGCGCAGTGCCTTGGCGGCGGCCTCGTTGGTCGCGGCGATCCCCTTGGCGGTCGCGGCGATGTCGAAGTTGTAGCGCTGCACCATGACCGAGACGATCGAGCCGTACATCTGCTCGAGCTGGCGCGTAGCGCGCTTGTCGTCCTTGACGGCGTCAAGCGCCTCGAGGAAGAGGCGGTTGCCCTCGAGGAGCAGCTCGGGCGAGAGGCAGACGCGGTTGTCCTTCTCGTAGGGGCCCAGGTAGCGTATGTTGGGGCGGTAGTCGCGCTCCATGCGCAGCCACTTCTTGAGGTAGGGCGAACCCGCACCGAGGGCTCCGTCGCACCACTTGTCGATAAGGGCCCACTCGTCGTAGTCGGGGTTCCAGGCCATCTTGCCGAAGAGCCAGCAGAGCAGATCAATGCAGTCCGAGAGCTGGTCCTGCGAGAGCTGCGAACTGACGCCGAGGCAGCCGAGGTCGCGGTAGACACGCATCTCCTCACCGATGAGGTCGACGGTCGGTGTCGGCATGATGTAGTTGTGGAACATGGCGCCGTAGCCCCAGATGTAGACCTTGCCGTTCGTCAGCTCGCACCAGCGCTTGAGGAGGCCGTCGCGGGGCGGCGGCTTGGCGTAGTTGCGCGCGAGGTTGGCGAAGACGCAGGCCACGTTGGGCTCGAGCTTCAGGTTCTTGGGCGGGATGATGGAACTCATGCCGTAAGCGAGGAAGGTGACCGTGACGTTGGGGTAGTCATCCGCGAGGTCGCGGGCGATGTAGTTGACGCCGTTGAGCAGGATGGCGGCCTTCGACCCCTCGCGTCCCGCCAGCGCCGAGCACTGCGGGCAGGAGCAGGGCGGTGCCACGTCGGCATAGGAGCAGCCGATGAACTCGAGGTCGGGATTCTTCTCGAGACGCGCACGGGCGAGCTCGACAAGCTTCTCGAGCACTTCGGGGTTGGTGAAGCAGAGCTGTTCCGGAGTGCGCTCCATCTTGCCCGTGTTCTTGTTGCGCACGAGGGAGTACCACTCGGGATGCAGAGCAAAGCACTCCTTGGCTAGTTCGTTATAGCCGTTGAGTCCCACGGACGACTCGCTGAAATCGACGAAGTAGCTGCCGCCGAGGCGTGCGGGTGTGCCGCCATTGCCGTTGAGGCGCGCCTTGGGGCACCATCCGGGGTTGTAGACGGCCGTTGTGCCGCTGTTGCCGCGCAGGCGCAGCACGGGGCGGTCAGTAAAGTTGAGGTCGTCCGCGACGGAGATATCCTTCATCTCCGGCACCGTCTCGTTGTCGTCGGCCCAGAAGCCGCAGCCGAGGCGCTCGAGCAGTTCGTAGACGGCATAGACGGGGCCGCGCGGCTGATGGCCGGTGAGGAGCAGTCTGTTCTTATCCTTCTCGACGCGCAGGCAGAGGCCGTCGAAGCCGACATCCTCGCAGGGGCCGCCCACGTAGATGCAGGGGCGTCCCTCGGGCGGGGCTTCCTGGAGGATCTCGAAGGTGCCGCCGCACATCTTGCCCAGGTACTTGGCCAGCTCTTCCGCGGCGCCCAGCGTCGAGGCCGACGGCTTGGCACCCGTGGCGATTACCGCGACGGCCTTGCCATCCCTGGCTATATCAAAGGCAAAGGCGGCGGAGGTGGCGCAGAGAACCAGCGTGAGAATGAAATTGCGTTTGAACATGGCCGCTCTTCTATGGTCGTTTACACTAGCATCCCATAGGCCTGACTTTAAACCCGCTCCTGACGGGTACCTATGTCGTGCTTGTGCCTACTATTGTACAGGATGGCATCAGAGGATGCAACCGCTAAGAAAATATAGTTGGCCTTGAAG
>JAAYLN010000430.1 GCA_012521875.1 Lentisphaerota bacterium
TGAGAGCTACGGATGGCGCGGATTGCGCGGATTGCGCGGCAGGAGAGGATGGAGAGGATGGAGAGGAGAAGGGGATGTTGTTTTTTGACAGGATTACAGGGTTGACAGGATTTTCCTGCTTCGCAGGCGCATGTTTCGAGAGGGGGAAATCGATCAGGAAAGCAATGTGCATTTTTTGCACATTGCTCATTCGGATAAGCCGGTAGCCTTCTACAATCTGGACGTTATCATCTCGGTTGGCTACCGCGTGAAATCCCGGCGCGGCGTGGAGTTCCGTCGCTGAGCAACAACCGTGCTGCACGATTACATGCTTGGCGCCGACGGGGATGAACAGGCTGCATAGGTAGGGCGAGCTGTCCCTACAATCAATGCGCTGTTTGCAAAGGCATTATCGGAAACCGAGTTGGCCGGTCTGGTGTCCGAACTGGAAAAGAAAGGCCTGATTCAGGTGAACGAGACCAAGGTGACGTACAGCCTGCCGGAGTAGGGGGGATTCGGGCGCGGCTATTGTTTTTATCAGGAACTCATGAACTCGGGAATGTCTGCCGGGGCGAGCCGCACGTGGCGGGGTGAACCGTCAAGAAACGCCAGGAGCGCCAAGGGAAGCGAGTGGTAGGCCAAGAGCAAGCGCGCAGCATCCACTTAAACTCCGCACTTAATCCCATTCTTAAACTCACTCTTAAACGGCACGCTTAAACCACCCGCTTACTCCATATTCGCCTTCATTTTTGTCGTCCATTCGCGGTTCCAATTTTTCGCGTCTTTGTGCCTTCGCGTGAGCTTTCCCGGTCGCTTCCGACGAAGGCGACAAAGTTACCGACAAAGCTCGCGACAAAGTTAGGTCTCTGGCATAATGCTAAACAACATGATCACACGCTTATACTTGCTGGTTGCTGCCATTCTGCTGCTTGTTGTGGTGCCGTGCCACACGCAGGCCTTTGATATCGCCAGGGATGGCCGGCCCGTGGCCGTGATAGCGACGGGCGCAAACCCGCCGGCGACAAGCCGCTTCGCGGCCAGGGAACTGGCAGGCTATCTCGGGCGGATGTGCGGCGGCACCTTTGAAGTCATCGAGGGGGATGCCCCGGCGGAACGTCCCTGTATCCTTGTCGGCGCGCCTTGCGATGTGACGGCCTTCGATGGCATCCGTCTTCGCGTCAAGGGCAACGTCCTCGAGATCACGGGCCAGCAGCCGCGCGGACCGCTCTACGCCGTGTACGAGCTCCTTGAACGGCTGGGATGCGGCTTCTGGGCCAACGACAACGAGAGCGTGCCCGAACTCAAGGATATTGCGGTGGCGGACGACCTCTCCTACGACTACGCACCGCCCTTCACGCTACGCTACAATATCGGCACCACGGCCACCTACAATCCCTGCTGGTGTCCCAAGGCGCGTCTCAACGGCAACCACGGCACCCCCGGGGAGATGGGCGGCCACTACTTCGTCGACATGGGCGAGTCGACCCTCGGCCTTACCGATGGCGAACTCTGCCGCGAGACCTTTGCCGTGCATCCCGAATGGTATGCCTACTCGAAAGCCAAGCGCGAACGCGTGCCACAGCAGGTCTGCATGACCAATCCGCAGGTGCTCGACAAGGTCGTCGAGCTCGCCCGCGCGATCATGGGGAAGACGCCCGACCGCGAGTTCCTGGCCTGCTCCTATGCCGATGTCCCGATACGCTGCCAATGTCCCGCATGCGACGCGCTGGCTGAGCGAGAGGGCTCATCCTCGGCGCTGCTGCTCAACGTCGTCAACTACCTTGCGCGCGCGATGGCCACCGACTATCCCAAGCTCACGATCACCTTCCTGGCCTACAACGCGAACTCCATCAAGCCGCCGGCCAACATGCGGATCGAGCCCAACGTCGCATGCATCTTCGCCAACATCTGGCGCAACTACGCCGTGCCGCCGCCACCCACCGGCAACCTGGCCCGCTGGTGCGAGCTTACACGCAACCGCGTCTACGTCTGGGACTATGGCGCCATGTTCAACAACTACATCATGCCGACCCCGACCGTTGACCTGCACGGGCCGACCATGCGCGTCTACCGCGACCTCAAGTGCCCAGGTGTCTTCGCGCAGCTTTCGCAGGATGAGATGTCCGACTGCATCGACCTCTCCTGCTGGCTCTACGGCAAGATGGCGTGGAACCCCGATCAGGACGAGTGGAAACTGATCGACCAGTGGTGCGACGGCGCGCTGGGCGCCGGTGCGCCGTTCCTGAAGAAGTGGCTGCGCATGGAGGCGGCGCACAGGCCCAACATCAAGTTCCTCAGCCACGCCGAGTACGACAACCGCGTCTGCCTCACGCCCGAACTCCTGCTCCAGGGCAACGCCCTCTTCCTCGAGGCGCTCGACGCCGTGGAGGGTGACGAGCGCCGCACGCGCCAGCTTGAGCAGATGTACGGCTCGATCCTCTCCGTGATGGTCGAGCGCTACAACTTCGATATCCGCGAGACGGCGCAGCAGATCGCCGCCACCAACGCCGCCGAGGCGGCACGCCTGCGCATCGCACCGCTGCCGACGCGTGAAGACTACTATCTGCAATTCGAGCGCACCTGCAAGAGGTACAAGTGCGGCTGGCTGGGTGAGTTCGAGGGTGGTGCCTGCGCCCGCATCCACCACGGCGAGATCCTGCGCGTGATACGCGGCAAGAAGAAGCTCGTGCCGCCGTGGACTTTCCAGAATCCCGTCTCGAAGACCCCTGTACAGGATCCCTTCGTCACTTGGGACGACAAGGCCGGCTGCTACTATCTACTATGCACCAGCGGCGATCAGGTGGAAATCCGGCGCGGCAAGAACGCCGCCGGCCTGGCCGATTCCGATGACCGCAGCGTGGCGTGGCGTCCGCCCTCGAAGAATGCCCCCATCGCCGGCAACATCACCGCACCGGAACTCCATCGCGGCAAGGATGGCAAATGGTACATCTACGCCAGCGGCTCCGATGGCATGACGATCACCACGGGCACGTCCTCCATGGATGAAATGGGGCTCCAGGACATGGGGCTGGGCGACGACATCATGGGCGCGGCGGAGTCGCTCAAGGGCGACCGCTCCTTCAAGGATATGCTGGAGGCCTCGGAGAACCGGCTCTTCGTGCTCCAGTCCAAGGGCGACGACGTCTTCGGCGGCTTCGAGTTCAAGGGGATTCTCGACAAGACCATCTCGGCCCTTGATCCGACCATCTTCAGGGATGCCGACAGTACGCTCTACATGTGCTACGCCCAGCAGGCTACCGGCACGCGAATCGTGATACGCAAGATGAAGGACTACCTCTCCTTTGATCCGGAGTCCAAGCCCGTGATCCTCTTGAACTCGCACAGCACCAGCGATATCTACGAGGCGCCTGCGGTCATTGCGCGCGATGGACGGCTGTTCCTCATCTACTCCTGTATGGGACGCTGGTCGAATAGCGGCCTGATGAAGATCTGCGAATACACCGGCAAGGAGATCATGCGCGCCGCCTCATGGAACGCGCGTGCGGCGCGCAACTTCCTCGTTTCGGGTAACAAGCTCTCCAGCATTGCCGAGCAGAAGGATCGCTTCGCCCAGTGCCTGGGACCCGGACACGGCTCATTCTTCCCGTCGCCTGACGGTACCGAACTCTGGTGCGCGTATCATGGGATGCGGCGGCCGAATACCGGCACCGGCCCGGCGGACGTCTATCTCTTTCTTCAGCGCGTGGACTTTGCCGAAGACGGCTCGCCCGACATGGGCAGGCCGGAGATTGCCGGTGCGAATCCCGAGAACAAGAACGCGCCCCCGGGCACCTGCTTCATCATCCCGTCGGGGGAGCCGTGGACGCCCCTGCCGCAGTAGGCGGCAGGGCAGTAGCAGTAGGCAGTGGCAGTAGGCAGTGGCAGTAGGCAGTTACCGCCGCCATGGCGGCGGGGGCGGCATGCGTGCCGCCCGTACAGTGTTGCCCGCCCCTCACCTTGTCTCCACACCTTGTCTCCACACTTTGTCTCCACACTTTGTCCCCACACTTAGTCGCTCCACACTTAGTCGCTGCACTTAGTCGTCCCTCTGTCTGTCCCCACATTTCGACAAAGTGTTTGGACTAAGCGTAAGCGACTAAGTGTATTCGACTAAGCGTTGCGACTAAATGTGGGGGACTAAGTGTACCGCGAACCGCCGCGGCACAAGCTCACGGTACAGCACCGGAAGGTAGGGCGAGCCGTCCCCGTCACGCCGCTACGCGGAGTGACCGGCGAGCCGCACGGAGGTCGCTTGAAGACATGAAGGCACGAAGATGTGAGTATGTTTTAACCGCAGATTAGCGCAGATTTCCGCAGATGGAACGTTTGGGGAAGGGGCATCAGGCTAACATGCACCGTTGGAGCTATTTGAAGGATTCGATTCATTCGATTCTATCGACTCGCTCGATTCCATCGATCCGGCAGCCGCGGGTTCGAGGACGAGGACGAGGACATGGCGTCATGGAAGAGGGCGTAATCACCCGGATGATAGGTCGGGCCTTCAGCCCTCATTTTCCTTTGCTGCTGGTTTCCTAGGGCTTCACCCTAGGCTGGGATGGGGCGCGCCGTTGGCGCTTTGTGTTCTGTCTGACGAGTCTGACTAGTCTGACGAGTCCGACAGGTCTGACTGTTCCGGTCATGATAGCACGACACTGCCTGCTTCGCTGTACCGTGAGCTTGTGTCGGGGCGGCGGGCGGGGTACTTCGGTACAGGCAGGAGACAGGAGACAGGGGACAGGAGACCGGAGACAGGAGACGGGAGACAGGGGACGGGAGACAGGGGACGGGGGAAAGGAATGCCGGAACGCAGGAGCCCGCCGCCTGTCCTGCGTAGCCTTGGCGAAGTAGGCTCCCCGGCGGTGTCGTTCTCCATCCATGCGCCGCATCAATACACCGCGGAGACCGCGGGCTCCAAAGCGCATCTGAAGTGAACTGAAGGCCAAGCCCAGGGAAAAGCGCACGCCCCCCACCCTTTTACCCTCTTCTGCGATACAACTGAGTTGTTTCGCAAACGGTTTTCTCCCACTCGCACCGTCTCCCGACTCCCCCGCAGCACCACTGCCCACTGCTACTGCCTACCGGCCTGAGACACCGCTGCCGCTTGCTCTTTCGCTTCCGACAAAGCGTAGGGACAAAGTGCGGAGACGAAGCGTATCCGACAAAGTGTGGAGACAAGGTGTGGAGACAAGGTGTTAGTGCGAAGCACACACTTAATCCCACACTTAATCCCACACTTAATCCCACACTTAA